>JABDKN010000035.1 GCA_013002205.1 Granulosicoccus sp. | reverse complement strand
CTGCCTCAGCTCACTGTGCAAGCTGGCAGTGAGGCGGTCCAGGTTGACGGGGGTCATGCGCAAGTACAGTGGCTTGCCGGCATCGACCAGCAAGTGTCGCCGTTCTTCACCCGCCGACATGCAGATGAGCCGTGCTTCGCCCATGCCGGACGCAGCAGGGCTTTTCACTGTCCGCGATGGGATCAATCCATCACGAACACAGTGGCACAGCAGTTCTATACTGGTCGCCACGTGAGTAATATAGACATGCTGATCCTGCAGGTTCAACAGCCAGCGTTCCCATGTGGCCGGCATGATGTGATGAACCAGACTGAATACATCCGGCGTTGCATACCCGGGCAGAGCGTGGATAGAGGCGTGAGGGTACTCGTCAGCCAGTTGTCGACGAACACGTAGGCGCTGCAAGCGTCCTACCCAGCCTGCGCTCAGCGAGTCGATCTTCACACGGTCAACTTCATCGAGGCAGGAATCCAGCACCAGCCGTATGTTCACTGGCCTCCGGTCCGATACCGAAGAGAGCCATCGCTTGCGCCCTTGCAACGCCTGTGTGTCGAGCTGCAGGCATTCCACATGGGTGTCAACGATTCGGTAGTCAAACCACTTCGACCACAGCGCCTGTGCACCTTGCAGGACCACGACTATCTGCTCAGTGGATCTACCTTCTCCCGACGATCCATCTGACTTACTCATGAGTTCACCACGGTCGCTATAGCGGATTCATAGACGGGTCCCAGTAGCGAGATGACGATCCACAGCAGATTGCTGCCAACCAGTACCAGCAGTGCTGGACCAAGCAGTCGCTGGATGCGATCCGTACGCTGACGAGCCAGTTGCTGACACTGGTCACCCGCTTGCTGAAATGCCTGCCCCAGGGCACCGGACGATTCACCAGCCGCCAACAGACGGTGAAACGAACCTGGCAGTGACTTCACACCATCCAGAGCACCTGCCAGCGATGATCCGGACTCGACCCGGTTCCTGGCCAGGCGCAAGTCGCGACGCAAGGCGAGGTTACTGATCAGCGGCTCACACAGGCGCAACGCCCTGTCCAGTTCCACACCACTGCGGTACAGCAGGCCACACACGGTGGCGTAGCGGCCAAGTGAGGATTCGGCGATCAGCGATCCCGCCAGGGGCAGCCTCAACAGCAGGCCATCGATGGTGCCATCGAGTACCGGGCTGGCTCGCCGCAACGCGACAATGACCGTCACCAGCATGAAGGTTCCCACCAGCAGGGACAGTATGTAGTGCCGCATCCAGTTGGACAGTGCGATCAGTGCCCGTGTATGCCAGGCGATGAAGGCCTGGTTCGCGACCAGGAAATCGTGCAGCGATGGAATCACACTGACGAACAGGAAAATCACGACACCCGCCAGGGCACTCATGGCAAACAATGGATACAACAGTGCAGTGACAAGGTGTGAGCGAGCAGTGGCTTGACTTTGCTGCAACTGTCGACACCGGTCACAGGCACCGGCCAGATCACCATTTGCTTCACCGCATTGAATCATCGCGATGAGCACCGCGTCGAATACGCCTGGCCACGCGCCAAGAGAGGCAGAGAAACTCTGTCCCGAGCGCACCCGCGCGGCCACGTTCCCCCAGACGATGCGCATCCTGCGCACCGACTCGAGCGCACACACCTCGGCAAGTGACTCCTTTAAACCGACACCTGCCCGCAGCAGATGTGACAGGTGGAAAAGTGACAGTCCCATTGAGTTTCCTGAACCCCTGATACGTACGAACTCCCGGCTATGACGGCGTGTATACAGACTCATGGTGCTGGCTCCCGGTAGCCGATATCAATTAGGCTGAGCGGCACACCGGCCCAGCACACGCTCCAGTTCCGCTTGCGTGCTCAGGCCCTGCTCGACCAGACGCATCGCCTGCTCGCGCAAGTCTGTAAAGCCCCCCTCACGTGCGCATATCCGCAAGTCCCGTTCAGAGGCACCGGCCCGTACCAGCGCAACCAACGCCGGGGTCATGACCAGCAGCTCGATAATCATCTGCCTGCCCTGATAACCGGAATCCAGGCAGACTTCACAATGAGCCTGGTTATTTATGCAAGCCTGGCACCTGGTGCGTAGCAGCCGCTGTGACGCTATGCCAGTGAGATTCTCTGCGAGCAGGCCGGGCATGGCTCCGAACTCGTGCAGGCGGGACAGGCCTGCAAGGGCCGAGCGGGCGTGCAGTGTTGTCAGAACCTGGTGTCCGGACATGACGGCACGCAACGCCATGGCACAACTGGGTGAATCGCGGATCTCCCCAATGAGCAGTACATCAGGATCCTGGCGTAACAGTGCGCGCACGCCGGCCGCATAGCTCAAGCCATGTTCGGCGTCGATACTGGTCTGCCGAATGCCATCCACAGACTGCTCGACAGGGTCCTCGAGTGTCATGATGTTCAATGTCCCCGCATCGCGCTCTCTGAGCAGTGCATGCAGGGTGGTGCTCTTGCCCGAACCGGTTGGGCCACAAATGACCAGCAGCCCATCAGGCCGGTGCAAAAGCTTCGCCAGTTTATCCTGGACAGGGGCCGGGGTACCCAGCGAAGCCAGGGTGTTTAGCCTGCGTGACGGATCGAGCAGACGCAGGACAGTGTTCTGGCCGCTCGTCGTTGGAAAACAGGAGACCCTGACGTCGATGCTGCGCGCATCGATCAGTACGGAAAACTGACCGTCCTGCGGCCGCCTGGATTCTGCGATATCCATCGATGCAAGAATCTTCAGGCGTACCAGAAGTGCACTGTGTAAACTGTGGTGCGGCCTGGCAATCGTTCGCAGTACACCATCCACCCGGCAGCGTATGTGCAGATTGTGCAGTTCGGGTGAGAGGTGAAGGTCAGAGGCGCGCAGTCGGCTGGCGACCCGCAACAACCACTCGAAAAGACACACGACGAAATCTGCTCGTTTCGCCATGAGGCTTTCGGTGGTGGAGCGGGATGTACACTGCTGCAGATCATCCTGTACCGAACCGGTGGATCTGTAACACTTTTCAAGTGCTTCATGTACCTCCGCTGCTTCCGCGCGGACAGGCGACAAGCCGATTGACGGGCTCAGCTGCCGACGTAATCTGTCCATCTTGACCTGATCAGTCGGATCGCCACAGGCTATCACCAGGCACTGACGATCTTCGATGCACTGTAATGCCAAAGGCACCACCTGCAGGCGACGTGCTGCTGCTTCAGGCAAACACCCGATTGCCTCGGGACTGGGAATGAGGGAGTGCAATGACAGCAGCTGCTCTCCACCCGCAGTCGCCACAGGCTGTGTCATTGCCACGCTACCTGCGCGACATCATCGATGATGGTCGGACGCAGTACGATGAGCAGTTCAGTCTGCCGGCGCTTGCGATCACGCTGGGAAAACAGATGCCCGAGCAGCGGAATCCGGGCAAACCCGGGCAGCCCGGAACTGTTCTGCTCGCGGGTCTCCTGCATCAACCCGCCTATGATGGCTACCTTGCCGCTCTGCACCTGCAGCATGGACTCCATCTCACGCACCTGTATTTCCGGCACGCCATTGCGCACATTCGCTTCGGCAAGCTCGGGATTGGGATCGTTGACGAATCCCAGAATGCGGGACAGGGTCGGGCGGATGTTCAGCATCACCGCGCCACTGCCACTGATCTGTGGCGTAACGTTCATGACCAGTCCAACCGGTACGGTGTGAATCTCGGTTTCGGTCACGATTTCATCGCGTGTCTCACTCTGGCGCCGTTCAACGTTGACAGTGAAATACACCCGGTTGTCCACCACCTTGAGGACCGAGGGCTGGTTGTTCAATGCGATGATGCGCGGCCGCGACAGTATGCGCACATCACCGAACTGTTCCAGCAGGGAAAGGGTGGCATGCACATCTCCCTGGCTGCCCTGCTGGACCAGGCTGACAAGCCCTGCCGGCGCGACGACCCTGTCGATCGTCGACGCGGCAACCAGTGGTGCACCCAGCAGAGCCTGGACCGCGCTGATTCCATTGACTCCATCGGAGAGCAGTTGCCAGTCCACACCGGTGGCAAAACTGTCTGACAGTGCCACCTCCACGACGGTGGCCTCTATCAGAACCTGGCGGCGCGCACTGGCATGCAGGGCCACCAGGTAGCGCTGCACGACCTGGTGCAGCTCAGGCCGTGCAAACAGATTGAGCAGACCTGCTTCTCGATTGATCGTGAAACCTGCTGCCCGGCCAATTCCCGGAGCGGCATCCGGGGCGGCATCCCGGGCGGCATCCTGGGCAGCGTCCCGGGCAGCGTCTTGGGCAGACTCCTGACCGCGCGCATGGCCTATCAGGCTCTCCAGGTCGGCGCTCAGTGAATGCCAGAACTGGTGCTCACTGGTGTTCTCTACCCGAGTCTGCGAACTGTTGGCTATCGAGTGTGCCGCTGTATCCGCTGCATTGATGGTACCTACCCGGGTTGCCAGCCCGACGCTGCTTTCGGTGCGCCGGTCGATGTTCAGGTAGTCGATCGGGTAACTGAAGGCATAGGCATCCCCGTGGTGGATGGTCAATTGCCTGCCTGTCAGCTCCCAGGTGAAACCTGCCTGCTCGGCAAGCTGGCCGAGCGTGGTCGACAGGCTCTGCTGATCCAGCTTCAGCGTCACTCGCCTGTCCAGCGGACCGGCCAGCTGCAGCTGCACCTGCGCCTCGGTAGCCAGCGCATGCAACAGAGCTTCAACCGGCGCATTGATGGCATTGACCGTGAGCCGTACAGCCGATGGGTCATCCGCAGATCGCTGCGCAGCGGCAGATGGCACCGCTGCCCTGAGACCGCCCTGCCGGGCATGCAACCCGGGTGCGTCGACGTCTGTGGCAACCTGCATCGCGCTGTCCGCAAACGGGGGGGCTGGCAAGTGCGCAACTTGCCGTGCCACATCACTCGCAGGCAATCGGGCCGGTGTGCCCGAGCAGGCTGTCAGCAACAGCAGAATTGTCAGCAGGATTGGTGATTGATACCGCCGGAACCACCGATGGCGATCAAGCAGGCGAACGCTTACGGGCACTCGTTTCACAGACAACTCCGTTTGTCCTTGCCAGTCGCTTTCCTGCAACTGGCGGTGTCACCTTCCTGGCAACCTGGTCGGGTCCATGCAGACCCTGATCTAACGCTGGGTATCTACTGGAACAGAAACACCGCTACTGCCAAAGATGCTACAACGCCCAGGCCCAACAGTGCAATCACCTGCCCGCGATGCCTGTATAGAAAACCAGGTTCGGAAGCTGGCTCGTGTCGAGGTGGCAGACCTGCCATCAACAGATGCGACATCGACAACTTGTCGGCATCCTCCAGGTTGGCAATGGTGAAGGCGTTCCTGGCCAGCGTGTTGATGGAGCGGAATACACCTTCGGAGCGGTCGGCGATGAAGTAGGCCATCTCCCGGGTGAAGAGGTCGCGTCGATTGAAATCGAACAGCAGCATGTGGTGGCGCAGATACTCGTTGATCTCGGCCAACGAGAGTCGGCGCAGCCAGAAGTGATTGCCGGATTGAACCATGTCATGAGGTGGGATGACGTTACGTGCAGCCTCGGCAGACAAGCGGTGGAATACGACGCTCTGCATGACCGGCTTGCCACCGACCCGCAGGCCTGCCAGGCGTGTCAGTACCTGCATGGCACCATCGTCCACTTCACCGACGGAGTCGACGATTAACACGTAGGGCTTGCTCACTGGTGTCCTGCCGTTGAGGGATAATTTGCCGGCGATACAGTTGATGGCAACGTCGATATCGGGTTGATCGACACCCAGACGAGCCTGTTGTGCCGATATCAGGCTGGCCTTCTGCGGACACAGTTCGATGAGCAGATGCCTGAGTAGAAGAGAGGCGGACAATTCGGGTACGTCATAGCGAATGATATTGTAACGATGCTTCAGGCGGTCGCTGATGACCAGGGACACCATGGTCTTGCCACTGCCCCGCTCTCCATGGACATGGATGATCTGGTCATCGGTACGCAGCCTGTCGATGATGTTCTCGACGGTATTGCCGCGTTCACCACCTCCATAGAACATGAAGATGTTGTTGGCATTATAGAACGGCCCCTGCGAGGACGAATAATATTGTCGCCTACCGGTTTCTACACTCGAATCGTTATGCTTCATTCCAGACACTTATCATTCAGCGATGGCGGCTAACTCCTACCCTGTTACCCAGCAACGAGAGTGCCATTCCCTGACTAAGCCAATTACACAATAGTGCGGAACCACATCGCTAGCAAGTTACCCTTTACATTGTGCGTATGCAAAAACTTTACGGCGAGGCATTGCAGGCCACTCCCGCCAACGGTTCACAACCAGGCTGGCCGTGTCGCACACAGCACGACCGACAAAATTCCGCCGCTGATCGATGCGGTGATATTCATCTTCAATTCAGGTAACAACGTGTCAGACATACAAGCTCCCGTGTACGTCGTGCTCTTTGAACCGGAGATTCCGCCCAATACCGGCAACCTGATCCGCCTGTGCAGCAACACTGGTTGCGAACTTCACCTGATCGAACCACTGGGCTTTTCACTGGAGGAAAAAGCGTTGCGGCGGGCTGGACTCGACTACCACGATACAGCCAGGGTGCAGATCCATCGCACGTTCGATGACTGCCTGGCACATCTGCATGCCCACACACCAAAGGCCCGGATTTTCGCGGTGACGACCAGGGGATCATTGGCTTATCACCAGCCAGATTATCGCCGCGGTGACATTCTGCTGTTCGGGCCGGAAAGCCGCGGCCTGCCCCCTGGCCTCCTGTCAGACCCGCGACTCTGTGAACGCCTGAGGATCCCCATGCGTCCCGCCAGTCGCAGCCTCAACCTGGCCAACGCGGTTGCACTGGTGACCTACGAGGTCCTGCGGCAACTGGACTACCCGGGCCTTGTTTAAGCCTGGGCAACGTCGAGCAATCGGCCCTACTGTTCGGTGTCAGGCGCAGGTGCATTCTGCCTGGCAGCTTCCACATGCTGCGCGTACAGCGCATCGAAATTGACCGGATCCAGCAGCAACTGGGGAAATCCACCCTTTTGCACCAGCGAGGCAATCTCTTCCCGGGCGAACGGAAATAACAGATTGGGACAGAAGCTGCCCAGCATCGGCCCCAGGCGCTGCTGCTCGAAGCCTCGAATCAGGAACAGGCCTGCCTGCTTGATTTCGCACAGGTAGGCAATCTCCTCACCCAGCTTTACCGTGGCTGTCACGGTCAGCACGCACTCGTAGAGATCATTGTCAAGCTTGGTGCTTTCGGTATTCAGGTGCAGCGACACATTGGGCTGCCACGAGGTGTTTCCCACGAACACCGCTGGTGTCTGCGGAGATTCGTACGACACATCCTTGACGTAGACACGCTGAATCTTGAACTGCTGCGCCTGAGATTCGTTGCCTGCTGCTGCACTCGTGTCTTTCTGGTTTTCGTCTGCCATTGATGTACCCATGTACCTGCGCTATTGGATCGACGCGTAGGCGTCGTCAAGTTCGCCGCTCTGTGCCAGAGCGGCCATGTCATCGAAGCCACCGATGTGTCTGTCGCCAAAGAAAATCTGCGGCACCGTCGTCCGGCCACTGAGTTCCTGCATCTCTGCCCGCAGAGCGACATTGCCATCCACGATGCGGCTTTCGTACGGCCAGCCCCTGTCATCGAGCAGTCTGCGAGCAGCTCTGCAGAACCCACACCAGTCGGACTCGTACATGATGATTCGCGGTGCTTCATCAGCACCGGTGTCTGGCGCGTCAGCCATGGTTTACTTGGTCACCGTCGGCAGGTTGGCCTTTTCCCAGGCAACCACACCTCCGGCCAGGGAATACAGCCTGGTAAAACCATTCTTCTTCAGTTTGCCGATGGCCCGCGACGTCCGCATACCCGTGTCGCAGTAGACGACTAACTCCTTATCCTTGAATTTGTCGATTTCGTGCATGCGCTCGTCGAGCTTGTTCACCGGCATGCTGCGCGCGTTCATCAGGTGGCCGGCCTTGTATTCGGATTCGTCCCGAACATCCAGGAACACAGCCTCTCCAGCGTTCATTTTCTGTGTTGCCTCGAACGGCGACAGGGCGGTGTTGGCCGACATGATGCGCATGTATTCGGTATACACCAGCATGCCCAGTGTGGCGACAAACGCCACGATAAGCAGCGTGTGGTTTCCGATGAATTCGATAATCTGGGACATTGCAGAAGGGTGATCGGCCAGCAGAAGCAGTTCAACCCACAAGAATAACCCGCGGGGATGCAATTGCATACGTCGACCCGCTAAATAATTCGAATCCGACCGATACAGCGCAACCGTGCAAAGGCCGCTACAGTGTTACCTTCAGCACTTCGTCCACCCATCGCCACTATCTCCCTTGCACGACACCTCCATCATCTTTTCCCTGTTCCTGGTGTTCAGTGGCGCGGCCGTCATTGCCACACTGGCGCTTTTTGCCCGCCAGGCCCTGTTGATCGCCTATATCGTGCTGGGTGCACTGCTGGGTCCCTGGGCCCTGGATGTGATTCGCAATCCGGACCTGATAGCCGACATCGCCAACGTCGGCATACTGTTTCTGCTGTTTCTGCTCGGCCTGAACCTGGAACCCGGGGACCTGAAGAAACTGTTCCGCGAGGCCATCGTGGTGACTGCCGTCAGCTCCGTGATTTTTGCGGGCATGGGCTTCATGGTGGCGGCGGCCTTTGGCTTCACGGCACTGGACAGCCTGATCATAGCCGCCGGCATGATGTTTTCCAGCACCATCATCGCCCTGAAACTTCTGCCGACCAGCGCCCTGCACCATCAGCGTATGGGTGAACTGATTGTCAGTATCCTGCTGTTGCAGGACATGGCCGCCATCGTGGTCCTGCTGGCACTGGAGGGGCTGGGCAATCAGGAAAGCCTGCTATCCGAGACGTTGATCCTGGTATTCGGCCTGCCCGCACTGGCCCTCCTCGCCTGGTGGGTGGCAGCCAAAGTCCTGACGCGGCTGTTTGCCCGCTTCGACCAGATACCCGAATACCTGTTTCTCCTGGCCATTGGCTGGTGCCTGGGAATCGCCGAACTGGCCACGATGATCGGCCTGTCCCACGAGGTCGGCGCTTTCGTCGCAGGCGTCACCCTGGCCACCAGCCCCATAGCACGGTACATCGCCGAAAGTCTCAAACCACTGAGGGACTTCTTTCTGGTGCTGTTCTTTTTTGCCCTGGGTGCGGGGTTCCAGATTGGCGCCCTGCCGGCGGTGATCTTTCCGGCACTGGTACTGGCGGCCATTTCGGTGGCAGTGAAGCCGATGGTCTTCAGGATGTTGCTGCAACGGGAACAGGAAAAAGCCCGGATGGCAGCGGAAACCGGCGCGCGACTGGGCCAGATCAGTGAATTCTCCCTGCTGATCGTAGTCGTGGCGAGTGAACTGTCCGTGATGTCTGAAAAGGCGTCCCTGCTGATGCAGAGTGCGACGATCCTGAGTTTCGTTGCCAGTTCGTTCTGGATCGTACGGCGCTACCCGACACCCATCTCGATGGATCAATCCCTGCGCCGGGATTGACCGGGTTGATGTGGTTCAGGCCGGAAAGCAGTGGTGGCGGCTCAGCCGCACCTCATCCTGCTGGCTGATGGAGCTACTTGCTCATCAGGTACTGGATGGCAACCGGTATTTCTTCGTCGGTCAGTGCGGACGCACCACGTGGAGGCATCACGTTCAAACCATTGATGACAGAGTTTGTCAATACGGCCAGGCCTTTGTCCGCACGTTCCTGCCACGCCGCGGTGTCGCCGTTCTTCGGTGCGCCTCCCACGCCTGCCAGGTGACAGCTGGCGCAGATGCCATCCACCGTGCCGCGGATGTTGTCAGTCAGGCCGTCAGGGACCTGGCCGACCACGAGCTCTGCACCGGCCTCTGCGGAGGCGGCGTCGGTGGTGGAAGATTCAGTGGCCGTGGTTTCCGTTGCAGGAGCGTCGGCTGCAGACTCTTCGGACGCAGGAGCTTCGGCTGCAGACTCTTCGGACGCCGGCTCTTCGCTTGCAGGCGCTACAGACGGGCTTTGCGCAGCCGCTGCGGCGTCCCCAGTTTCGACGGCGGCCGGTGCTGCCTCCGCGGAGACCTCGAACATCGCCAGATGCTCCACGGCACGCTGTATTTCCTCATCCGAATACGTGCTGCCACCACGGGCCGGCATGGAT
>JABDKN010000004.1 GCA_013002205.1 Granulosicoccus sp. | reverse complement strand
GCACTGCGGCGGCAGGGTGCTGGTTGATCGTCAATGCGTCAGCGTATTGATCGTAGAGGCTCTTCTGGTTTGGCAGCCAGACCTCCGGATGGACGTGCATCGAGCCCTTGTCCATCGCTTCGAAAATGACCGGATTCGTGCTGTCCTGCAGCTCGACCTCGAGGCCGAGGTTATCCTCGAGTACGATCTTCATGATGTTTGCCGTCGCTTTGACCGACGGCCAGTTTGGTACACCGATCACGACATCGGCGGCACTGGCTACACCTGGCGTGACAGCCATGGCTGTACTAACTGCGCAAAGGGCAAGGCTTGCCTTGAATGGAATTTTCAAAATCGGAGTCTCCTGGATGGGTTAAGTTAGTCTAACAGTTTGCCCGATTCGAACCCCGGCAATCGACACGGCGTGCGTTTCTCCCGCATAGTGTCGAATCCCGGAAACACGCACAACCCACGAGCAGGAGCCATGCATTGCCGCGAATGATCAGTGATGGAATCAGCTTGCGCGGACTTGAAGTGCTTGACGAACTGAGCCGCACCGGATCGGTGCAGGAGGCAGCGGTCAATCTGGGCATGTCGGCGCCAGCTGCGTCGCAGCAGCTGAAAAATCTTGAAGCGGCGGTTGGGCGCGCACTGGTCGAGCACAACCGCCGCCCTATGACATTGAGCCGCAGTGGCCGCGCCTATCTGAATCATGTGCAGGCGGCTTTGATGCACTTGCGTCAGGGTGCAGCCGAGCTGATGCTTGACGACCTGGGATCGGTGGGATCGCTGCGCATTGGCATCATCGATGATTTTGATAGCGAGGTCACCCCGCGCCTGACGGTGGCGCTGGCGGACGTGCTGATGAGCACTGTACTGACCCTGGTGACTGCACCATCGCTGCGTATCCTGGAAGAGCTCGCCGCCCAGCACATTGATATCGGTATTGCAGCAGGGCCGCAGAATCCATGGGAGGGCGTGAGTGACATACCGATCCTGCGCGATCCTTTTGTGATGGCAGTGCCGCGTGGCTACTTCCCCAGCGTTCCCGAGAGCATCGAGTCGCTCGCGTGTCTGCCTTTTCTGCGCTATGAAAAAAGTCTGTTGTTGAGTCGTCAGATTGCCACCCATCTTGCCAGATTGCGCCTCACCCCGATGGGAAAGATCGAGCTTGACAGCAATCAGGCAATCTTCGGACTGATCGCCAACGGCAAGGGGTGGACCATATCGACCCTGGTCGGGTTTCTGCGTGCGCGGCGCTACCAGGATCAAGTGGATCTGTATCGACTGCCGTTTACCGGATTTTCGCGCACCATCTCCCTGTATTACCGAGAGGACTGGATGCCGGAGATAGCGGGCATCATTGCCAACAGCCTGCGCAGCATACTGCAAGCCCAAGTCGTTGAACCTGGACGCGCGCACGCACCGTGGCTCGGCGATACGCTGTCTATCGTCGAGGCGTGAACACCGTTCCTGACAGGCAAGGTTCATTCAAGCCTCCAGAAGAATATTGAATTCATCACGTATCCGTGCTTCGATGTCCGCCGTCAGGCACTGAGGGTGATGATTGGCCAGTATGTGCTTCGCCTTTTCACGCGCCCTGCCCCAGGCCTCTGGCTGACCTTTCTCGGCCCAGGTCACCGGCGCATCGCGATCGGCCAGTTTGGGATAGAAATAGTCCCGCTCCATCGCGGCAATGGTGTGCGCGCCACCGAGAAAATGCCCGTCGCCCAGCACCGCCTCGCGAATGGCGTCGAAGCCCAGGGTGTCTTCGTTGACCTCGATGCCGCGGATGGCCCGGTAGATGTGGCTGTGCATCTCGTCGTCCAGAACGAACGCCTCGAAACTCGCCCCCAGCAGGGATGCCATCATGCCGGAGGATTCGTATATCAGGTTCCCTCCCGCCAGGCCGGCAGCCAGTGACGAGATGCCTTTCTCGATTCCGTATTGTGCATCGATCGCCTTGGCGTCAGTCATCGAGCAGGCAACGCCGGAAGGCAGCTTGAGCCAGTTGGAGATCTGCGCAGACGCTGCATTCATGACCGAAATCTCGCCACCTCCACCAACGAAGGATCCGGTACGCAGATCGATTACCAGCGGCCAGTTGGAGAACACCATCGGATAACCGGGCTTGAATACATTGACCATGATCAGGCTGGCCAGTGTTTCGGCGAGCGATTGTGCGAGGAAACCGGCCAGTGTTGCCGGGGCAGTCGCGCCAGACTGCGCTGCAGTGATGCACGAGATCGGCAGGCCGTGTTGCATGCAGGCCAGCGTCACCGCCACCGCATCCTCACCGTAGCGCATGGGAGAGATGACCGGACTGATATGTGCCTTCAGGAACGGCGTCTGGCGGAAGCGCCCCGAATCTCCTTTACCACCCAGTGCGATGTCAACCATCCTGAGAATCGGATCGACGTGCGCGGCAAGGGTAAACGAGGTCGCCACCGGTTTACTGGTGCCTTTTAACAGGGCGAAGACGGTATTGACATCCAGGTCGAAACTGTCAGGCACATCGGTTGCCACACAACAACGCGTGAACCAGCTGACGTTGTGAAGCGTATCCTGCAGACGTGTGAAATCGTACAGATCACGTAAGGTGGATGACCGGTAACCACCGCTGTCGATGTCCAGCGTCAACACCGCAGCCCCACCGGTACCGAAGTACACTCGCTGGCCACCGACATGGATAGAGCGGCTTTCATCCCTGCCATGAAAGGTAAATTCTCTGGCGGCCATCGCGACGAGCCCTTGTACCATCTCTCGCGGAAACTGCAATCGGTCGCCTACCTTACGCGCGCCGCTCTGCAACAGCTGGCGTTCCAGTATTTCTGGTACTTCGCCCATACCAAGCTCTGCCAGCAGGCGCAGCGCAGTGTCGTAGATAGCATGAAGGTCCGATTCGCCCAGTGGTCTGTAAGCGCCACCCAGCTGCCCGGGGGGGCAGGGATCGAATTCGGGGGGCAATCTGCGCCTGGCAATCCGATCTGCACGTGCACCGGATCGCCGCGGCGACTTTGTTCTTTGCATAGGCTGCTCGTTGTCGTCAAATCCCGGTGAGCAACCAGTTCAGGATCGTTGACTGGCTGACACAACGCGGATTACCTGATCCGCAGTATGGTCTGGGAAGCCAAAGTCAAACAACTGAAAATCAACGTATTTCACGAAGTGAAATCGGTATTTCAGATTTTCCGAATCGACGACGCACTTATTGACGGTACAGTTGTTATGGTGGCTCAATCCTGTCGCATTACAGGGATGGTTCCAGATGCAATCACAGCGCAATCGCTTGCCGGAAGGTGCTATATGAAAACGCAAACGCGTGTCGTGGTGATCGGCGGCGGCATTGCTGGCTGCTCGACGCTCTATCACCTGACGCAGGAAGGATGGAACGATGTCGTTCTGGTCGAACGCAACGAGTTGACATCCGGAACTACCTGGCATTCAGCTGCACAGGTCACCAACTTCGGCATGACGCAGACGATGGTCGGGCTTAAGAGCCATTCGATCAGGCTGTACCAGGAACTTGCCGCAGACCCGGACCACCCGATCAACTATCACCACGGGGATGGCGGGATCCGGCTTGCCAACACTCAGACGACCATGGATGGTTACCGCCATTTCGCCAGTATGGCGAAGGGCATGGGAGTCGAGTTAGAGATTCTCGATGCGCAGGAATGCGCACGACGCCATCCCCTGATCACCACCGATCGCCTGATTGGCGGATTGTGGGATCCTTCCGATGGGGACATAGACCCGGCACAACTGTGCCAGGCACTGGCGCGGCGAGCGCGCAAAGCCGGCGCCGAGGTATACCGCAATACACCGGTCACCGGCTTGACACAACACAAAGACGACAGCTGGACTGTGCATACCGAACAAGGGGACATTGCCTGTGAGATCGTCGTCAATGCCTGCGGTTACCGCGTCAACGAGCTCGGCGCCATGATGGGCATTCAGCATCCGGTCATCTCATTGGAACATCAGTATTTTCTGACCGAGCCTATCCGGCAGATCGCGGAACTCGACTATCGCGTGCCACTGCTGCGTTGCCCCATCGATGATTTTTATTGTCGCCAGGAAAAGCAGGGGCTGCTGGTGGGATTCTACGAACAGGACTGCCGCACCTGGGGTATGGACGGTATCGACCCGAACTTTGTCAATGCGCTGTGTCCCGAAGACACCGACAGGGTGTTGCCGGTGCTGGAGAACGTCTTCGAGCGAATGCCGGTATTGCAGGAGGTTGGCATTCACACCATCATCAATGGACCCATCACTTACACCATCGACGGCGCACCGCTGGTCGGACCGATTCCCGGAAAGCGCAATGCGTTCTGCATCATCGGTCTGCGCGCGGGTCTGGGTGAAGGAGGCGGTCATGGCTGGTTGCTCGCACAACAGATCGTGCACGGCGAGGCCGAGTACGATACCTGGGTTATCGACCCTCGCCGCTTTACCACGCACGCCAACGTGGAACTGTGTGCTCTGAAGGCCATCGAGGATTATCAGAACGAGTTCCGTTTTCACCTGCCGCATGAACATCGCCCGGCGGGCAGGCCAATCAAGACCACACCATTGACGTCGATTCTGGCAGCAGAAGGTGCTGAGTTTGGCGTGGTCAACGGTTGGGAACGCCTGGCGTACATCAAGCCCACGGCAAACTTTCGAGAGACACACGGCTTCCGCTTCAATGAAACCTTCGACCTGGTAGCTGAGGAAGTCCGGGCGGTGCAAACGGGGGTCGGACTGACCGAAGTCAGTGGATTCAACCGCTTTGAGATTACCGGTCCTGGCGCAATGGACTGGCTGGAAACGATATTCTGCGGTGCCATTACCCGAAAACCGGGCAGGGTGGCCCTCGGCTATCTGTTGAACCACCAGGGCAACATCAAGGGCGAGGCCACGTTGGCACGACTGGATAGCGACACTCTGTGGTACGGCTCGGCTGCCGCAGCGGAGTATCACGACATGGATTGGTTGACGAGGCACTTGCCAACTGATGATTCGGTGACCGTTCGATCATTGACCAACGAGTACACCATCCTGGTACTGGCTGGCCCGAAGGCCAGAGACGTCCTGTCCGCGGTGTCCCGCGATGACTGGTCGGCCACGGCGTTCCCGTGGTTGTCGGTACGACAGGCCTTCGTTGGCATTGCGCCCGCTGTGGTCATGTCGGTCAGCTTCTCGGGCGAGCTTGCATATGAAATTCATGTTGGCAACGCACAGCTGCATGCCGCGTATGCAGCACTGCGTAATGCCGGTAAAGCCCATGGATTGCGTTTGTTTGGCTCCCATGCCATTGAATCCATGCGACTCGAAAAAGGCTATCGACACTGGAAAGCGGATCTTATCACCGAGTACAATCCATTCGAGTCCAAGCTTGGTCGCTTCGTGCACCTGGACAAACCGGCATTCATCGGCAAGCAGAATCTGCAAAGCGATGTGCTACGCCGGTCTTTTGTGTCACTGACGCTCGACTGCACGCATGCACCGGCACACGCTGGCGACAGCATGTTGCATGACGGTCGCGTTGTAGGCACTGTGACCTCCGCTGGATGGGGTCATCGTGTCAACAGCAACATTGCAATGGGATTCGTGGAACCCGAGTTTGCCCAGTGTGGTACCAGGCTTCAGGTCGAGCTTATCGGTGAGGCTGTCGAGGCCCAGGTCGTGACGGATTGTCTGTATGACCCCGAGAACAGTCGCATGCGTTCATGATGCCGTATTGATAGCTGAATTCTCTGCTGTGAATGGGTATGCATGTGGGGATTCGCTTACACTTGCATCGACATATCCAGAACAGCTCAATGGACGAAGCGGCGAGCATGGGCACCGCAGGCCACGAAATCTGATTGGCGGAGAACTCTATGAAATTCACCGACTACGCACACGACATCTACCTCAGCGCCAATCGTCGTGCGCTATGTTGGCTATTGGACCGAATGGACGCGACTCACCCCTTGATAAACACCAAGTTGAACAGCCTGTCATTACAAGACTACGGAAGTGACGATGGATTGCGTGGTCCAGATTTTGTTTATGGGTGGATTCAGGGCCGGGGTCTGGAAGCGTTGATCCTGCATGCCAGATACTTTGCAGCAATAGATACACAACTGAGCCATCGGCTTTATAGCGCGGCAGAATCCCTTTACCCATTTCTGCATAAACTGGTCGCTACCCGAGAAGGCGCCTTTTTCTGCTACGACGCAACGTTGCAACCGGTTCGCCACGATCACCCCGACGGTCAGACCCGACAACGGCGCGAGCCCGATATCGCCACCTACTCCGATCTATTTTGCGTCAAAGGACTAATTGCTGCTTCAGCTCAATTTGCACCCGAACACCTACCTTTGCACCTGTCCACTCTGCAGGCCATTATCGACGCCATTGATCGCGATCGTTTTCTGATGTGCGAAACTGGAGATCTCACTGAGGCTGCGCTTACTGAACAGCGACCGGATTTCGGCCCACGCATGATCGCGCTAGGGGCCGCTGCACTGCTACATCATCTCGGACTAGCCGATCAGGATTCGTTCTCCGATCGCTTTATCGAGCATATTCTCGTTCAGCATCTGGACAATCCCAGCGCTCTCCTGGCCAACGAACCCGGCGGCAAATTATGCAATGTCGGGCATGGTATTGAGTTTGCCGGATTTGCACTGGATACTTATCAGAAAACACTTGACGGGGACATGGCGACACGCCTGGGAAACATTATCAGCACATCATTTCAAGCAGGATTCAACGGTATCGGAATAGTCACATTGATAGATCTGACCACGAAGGAAGCGGTCAACAGCGTATGTCCCTGGTGGTCGCTGCCTGAGACTATCCGGGCTGCCTCTCTGGCCTATGAAGTGACAGGAAATCCAGCCCTACTCGACATCTGGAAAACCGCTCATAGCGCATTCTTCACAAACTACTGGCGGGATGAGCCGCCCATCGCCTACCAGAGCCTGACCAGAGAAGGTCCAATCGACATTGTACCGGCTACCCCGGATCTGGACCCGGGATACCACACGGGCCTGAGCCTGCTTGGAGCAATGCAAATGGCGGAGCGGCAGTGAACCTGTATTATAACGCGCTAAAGCCTGATACACATCCACTACCCCAATAAATCCGGAGCAGGAGACACCAATGAAACGGCACTCCGTACTGGCGTTCACTAAAACACAGATCACCGAGTTCGAGCGCGATGGCTACGTCATCGTTCGTGGACTGTTCAATCGAGAAGAGATTGATATCGTCAATCACGTGGTCAATGCCGACCCGTCGATTGCAGCCGCAATCTATGGACGTCATGACCAAAGCGGTTCAACAACAGAACTAGCATTGTGGCGAGATCTTGGTGATGATGTATTCGCCGGGATTGCCCGATCAGCACGCATTGTCGATAGCCTGGAAAGTGTTCTTGAAGGAGACATAAATTTCTTCCATGCAAAATTGACGTTAAAACGTCCCAAGGTGGGTGGTGCCTGGGAATGGCATCAGGATTACGGATACTGGTATCGCAATGGTTTCCTCTTCCCGTATATGGCAAGTGTGTTCATTGCGCTGGATCCGGCAACACGTGAAAATGGCTGTCTGCAGCTCATAAAAGGATCACATCGCATGGGCCGCATCGAACACGGCACGGTCGCGGGTCAAGTGGGCGCCGATTCCATTTACGTGAAGCAGGCACTGGAACGGCTTCCCCTGGTTCATTGCGAGATGGAGCCGGGGGATGCTCTTTTCTTTCACTGCAATACGCTGCATTCTTCTGCCGCCAATTCATCCGAGCACAGCCGCAATGCGCTGCTGTGCTGCTACAACCGTTCCGATAATCCGTCATTTCTGTCAAGCCCTGACAATCGCACCACAGTCATCGACAAGCTGGCCGATGATGGGCTTGCTGTTTATCTGGACAAGCCCATAGATGCACAACGAACGTTCGCCACAGCATGACCTACGTGTTCATCATGAGATCGCCAATCCTCACGTGAAACCCAATATCGTTTTTCTGATGCCTGATCAATTGCGTTGGGACTTTGTCGGATGTTATGGCAAACCCTACGCACACACACCTAATATAGATGCGTTGGCCAGTCGCGGCTTGCTATACAACCGCTGCATATCCCCATCGCCAGTTTGTATTCCTGCCAGAGCGTCGATGCTGACCGGCCACAATTCGATATCTACCGGGGTGTTGAACAACAATTACTGGCTTCGTCCCGATCATGATGACCTGGGGGTGCCGAGTTTTGCCTCGCTTCTATCAGACGCCGGGTATCACACTGAAGCCATAGGCAAGATGCACTTCATTCCCTGGGACAAGTCCGAGGGTTTTGACCATCGGGTCATAGCAGAAGACAAGCGGCACATCCATATACGTGACGACTACCATCACTATCTGCGCGACCATGGCTTAAGAAAATACGCCGGTCCCGAGGAACCAGGTTACGTGGAGGGACGTATGGCATCAGTCAGCCTGGTACCGATAGAACATCAGGTAGACACATGGGTGGGTGAACGTAGTGTCGAATTCATCAAGACTTACGATAAGGACAAACCGTTTTTTCTATGGACCTCCTTTCCAGGACCACATGATCCTTACAACCCACCACAGGAAATACTCAACGACGTGGAGTCGGCTGCAATGCCTGAAGCATTTAAGAACACGACAGATACTCTTGAGTTCAGACAGGCAATCATCGACGCGCACGCTGATGGATCGGCACAGATAGACATCAGCAATTTTACGCCAGCGATGAAACAGAGAATTCGCCGACACTATCAAGGTTTGATCCGGATAATTGACAAGCAGGTAGGCGACATTGTGCGCACACTGGATACACTCAATAATGGGCGCGAAACCCTGATAGTTTTCGCATCGGACCACGGTGATTTTCTTGGAGACTACGACTTCCTGGGTAAGGTCCTGTTTTTCGAATCCTCCCTGCGTGTACCCATGATCGTATCCGGAGCTCACGTAAAAACTGGTCGCTCAGACGCCCTTGTATCGTTGAGTGATGTTTTTTCCACGTTTACCTGTGCCGCTGGTGTGAAAATTATAGCGCAAGATTCGATACCACTTCCCGGCATTGGATATGGTGATACGCAGCGCCAATACGTGATGGGTGCGACCGACATGGGCTACATGATATGCACAAACCAACTGAAGCTCAGCCGATATTACAACGGCGTAACTACTTTGCACGATATTGTTGATGATCCACAAGAACAGGACAACCTGTTCAATCGCCCTGAATACAGTGAACAGCGTGATTCCCTGGATCGACATCTAACCGCCTGGCTGACCAATTCCATAATGGACGGCCACGCTGACAAGGAGTACCCCTATATGACGATGAACCCCGACCATCCGGGACATCGTCGCGGTTGGCATCGCACCTACCCGCAAAAGTCATCGAGCTGGAAGAACTCACCCATCACTTTTTGACATGATGCCACTGAATTCGCCCATGCAATTGCTCAATCCTTTACATGAAGACGCCACCAGTTTAAATATCGAACAACCAGTTGGAGCACCACAGTGAATCCTGTACCTACACCCGTTAGGGAATTTACGATTGACCGGCTGAACGCCTCCGTCTATGAAAATCGCGACGCACTGGGACAAGCTGCTGCATCAAATGCGCAGGCAATACTGCAGGCTGCGATTCAAGATCATGGCACTGCATCCATAATCCTTGCAACCGGTAATTCACAACTGGATTTTCTGCGCGCGCTGCGCAAGCTTCCAGAGATCGATTGGCGCAGGATCACAGTATTTCACATGGATGAATACCTTGGTATCGACGCATCTCATCCGGCAAGTTTCCCGCTTTTTCTCCACCATCACTTTCTGGATTATGTAGAGGTCGGAGCATTCCACCCCGTACCGAACCAACCTGCCGACATCGAGAAGGCCTGTCGGGATTACGAGTTACTTTTACGCGAGAACCCTATCGATCTTGTCGCTTTGGGCTTCGGAGAAAACGGCCATCTGGCGTTCAACGATCCACCGTTTGCAGATTTTGAGGACCCCGTC
Organism: Granulosicoccus sp.; assembly: GCA_013002205.1. Lineage (GTDB taxonomy): Bacteria > Pseudomonadota > Gammaproteobacteria > Granulosicoccales > Granulosicoccaceae > Granulosicoccus. The sequence goes on along the minus strand of JABDKN010000004.1, from coordinate 15,754 downwards.
TGGGTCAAGGTCGTTGTACTCGATGATGTCAGTCGTCAACAGCAGGTAGGCGAAGGTCACTTTGCAACGATTTACGACGTACCCAAGCAGGCAATTACCCTGACCATCCCGGCATTGCTGGCTCCGAAAAACATTCTGTGCATCGTTCCTGAATCACGCAAAGCAGAAGCCGTACGCGCCTGCTTGAACCAGCCTGTAAGCGATCAGCGACCCGGATCGGTGCTGCGCACGGTCAATCACGCTCATCTATATCTGGATCCGGAATCCGCTGCGTTACTCAGCCATTGACTATCGCCATGACCGTCAACGTGTAAGCAGCGCCTCAGCAAACCAGCTCATTGACTGAAATAGAAAATGATCAATTGACACCAGCACCGAGTCATTGTTAGATGGGCGTTCAACGGAAAATGGGAGAATAAATCGTGAGGCCACAAGGATCATGGATTCGTCGTACCGGAAGAGCGGCTATAACCGGACTTTTAACGCTCATTATTGCATCAGTTTTCAGTGCTGCTCCGGTTTCTGCCGGTGAAGCACCTGCACTGGCTGAAAAAGTGGCAGCTGGAGAACTGCCACCGCTTAGCGCACGCTTACCAGAAATTCCTCTAGTGCTACCCGTGGTCGATGAAATTGGCCGATACGGCGGTACGTTGCGCAGGGCATTCCTCGGCCCCGGTGATCATAATAACTACACGCGCGTGGTTTACGATGCTCTAGTGCGTTTTGCACCCGATGGAAGTCAGGTGATTCCGCATATTGCATCAGGCTGGGAATCCAATGAGGACTTCACACAATGGATCGTGCGCTTGCGCCCAGGGGCGAAGTGGTCAGACGGAGAAGCATTCACTGCCGATGACATCATGTTCTGGTACAACGACATTCTTGGCAATGAAGAGTTGATGCCAGGCGGTTCGGTGTGGATGAAGAACGCCGATGGATCCATGGTCAGTGTCGAGAAATTAAGCACTTACTCAGTGAAATGGACCTATACCGAACCCAATACTGCATTTCTGCTGAATCTTGCGAACATGGACGGTGCCGACAAATCCATCAACAACCTCGTGTTTGTCCCTGCCCATTACCTGGAGCAGTTTCATGCGTCCCATGCGGACGCCGCGGAACTTGATGCTAAAGTCAAGGCCGCAGGCTTTGATACCTGGGTACAATTGTTTCAAGTGGAAGCGTTGCCCCACTTGAGCGGCAATCGTCCCAGCATGGCAGCCTGGGCACCCGATGGCACGACGGTTTCGGATACGGTCTTTACGATCAAGCGCAACCCGTACTACGTCGGTGTCGATCCGGCCGGTAATCAGTTACCCTACATCGACGAGGTCCGATTTACCTTTTACGCCGACAAGGAAGCATTGAATCTTGCAGCCGTTGCCGGTGAGATAGATTTTCAGGGTCGCCACATCAATATGGGCAGTTATCCAGTGCTCAAGGAAAACGAGGAAACCGGAAATTACCGTGTCGTGACCTGGCCAACGTTTGGTGGCTCTGATGCAGTGGTCATGTTCAATCAAACCTGGGAAGGTCCTGAAATCGTCGCATTCCAGAACAAGGATTTTCGAATCGCCCTGTCCCACGCCATCGATCGTGAAGCCATCAAGGAGTTGTCCTTCTTTGGATTGGGCGAGTCACGCCAAGGCGTTCCAGCACCCTTCCACCCTTACTATCCTGGTGACGAGTACGCGTTCAAGTACACCGAATTTGACCCAGACAAAGCTAACTCCATACTCGATACCTTCATGCCCGATAAGGATGCTGACGGATACCGAACTCTGCCAGACGGCTCGCCCCTGGACATTGAAATAGGTGTTGTGCCACAGTTCGGTGCCTGGGTTGATATCGGTCAATTGATTGTTGAAAACTGGGCTGAAGTAGGCGTACGTGCACATATAGAAGTACGCGAACGCACACAACATTTTGCCATGCGACCAGCAAACCAGTTGATGGCGGAAATCTGGAATGAAGATACTACCGGCTTTCCGTTCAGCGGCGCCCCGAAATTCGATCCGCGTAGCGATCCTGCACTGACTTTCGCCCCTCTGATTGGCAGGTGGTATGCCACCGACGGAGCTGAAGGTGTAGAGCCCACGCCAGAGATCAAGCGACTGGTTGACATCATCAATGAGGCTAAAATGTCGGGACGTAGCCGGCAAATTGAGTTGGCACAAGAGCTGTTTCGAATCTGGGCTGATAATGTCTGGGAAATCGGCACCGTGGGCATGACGCCCATGATTCAGGGAGTGTTGGTTTCGAATGACAAGTTGCGCAACGTCCCGGAAGTCGCTGGTAACGATTGGCCGCTGCGTACGCCAGGAGATACTCGACTGGAACAGTACTTTTACGCAGAGTAATCGTCCGCTACGCGGTGATGATTGTTTTACCTTGCATGCCACACCACTGTCTGACTTGCCCGTTCAATAATGGACGGGCAAGCGAAACAACAGTGCGTATGTGTGGTTGGTCGCTGGACTAGCCCGAATTATTCATGCTGCAATACATCATCAAACGGCTCTTACTTTTGCCGTTGCTGTTGTTTATCTTCACAATCATAGCGTTCATTCTGATTCAGGCACCGCCGGGTGATTTTCTAACCAGCTACATAGCCGAACTGGCAGCGTCTGGCTCTTCGATGGATCGAGCGCAGATCGATGCATTGCGAACCCTGTATGGTCTGGATCAACCGATGGTAATCCAGTACTTTAAATGGTTGGGACGGTTGTTGACGGGTGATCTCGGCGTTTCACTGGACTGGCAACGCCCTATCAGCGAATTGATTGGTGATCGGCTCACACTGACGTTGCTGCTCGGTGGCGGTACGTTCATCTTTACCTGGTTGATCGCAATTCCCATCGGCATTCTGTCAGCCACACGCAAGTACTCCTTCTTCGATTATTTTTTCACTGTTTTCAACTACATCGGTGTAGCCACTCCAACATTCATGACAGCCTTGGTGCTGATGTGGATCAGCTTCAAATACTACGGCATCAATATCAGCGGGCTGTTCTCTGCTGAATATGTCGATGCTCCCTGGAGCCTGGCACGAACACTTGATCTTCTCAAACACTTGTGGCTGCCCATCGTCATACTTGGTATGGATGGCACTGCAAGGCTTGCGCGTGTAATGCGTGCCAACTTGCTGGATGAGCTCAACAAACCCTATATGGAAATGGCTCGTGCCAAGGGAATGTCGGAATGGCGATTGGTGATGAAGTATCCCGTTCGACTGGCATTGAACCCGCTGGTTAGTACTATCGGTTGGTACTTGCCGTTGATATTCTCAGGCAGCGTGATAGTGGCTACCGTCATGAATTTACCAACCATAGGCCCGATGCTGCTGCGTGCTTTGATCAGCCAGGATATGTACCTTGCAGGCACCATCATTCTAATTTACATGGTGCTGGCCGTCATTGGCACGTTGATTTCAGATATCCTGCTGGTCTGGCTCGATCCACGCATTCGCATGGAGAAAACCGGGTGAGTGCCATACCAGTAAACGCCACGGCCGACGCGGATCCAGCGGATGATTTTGACATCGCGCCAAACTGGAAGCTTGTGTGGTGGCGTTTCAGGAAACATAAACTGGCGATGGTTTCCGCTGTTATCCTGATGCTGATTGCACTGGTTGCGCTATTCCCGGATTTCTTCAGCACCCAGGCCCCACATAAAACCAATGCACGTGAGTCATTCATACCGGTTCAGGGTATGCATTTATTCTCAGAAGAGGGATTAGGCCTGCATGCCTATCAAGTGGTCGGCAAACGCAATCCGACCACACTGAAGATGGAGTGGCGTGCTGATGGCGATAAGATTATACCGTTGGGATTTTTTGTCAAAGGCTACGAGTACTCGGTGTTCGGACTGTTCAACAGCAGTCGACATTTGATTGGTCCGAAAGATTCCAGCTCGCGCGAGAGAGTTCATTTTCTGGGCACTGATCGACTGGGCCGTGATCAATGGTCTCGCCTTGCGCACGGCACTCGGGTTTCCTTATCGATTGGCCTTGTTGCGGTGATGTTCAGTATTATCATTGGCATCGTGCTTGGCGGAATATCCGGATACTACGGCGGCTGGGTGGATATGGTCATTCAACGCTTGATAGAGATTCTGCAATCTCTTCCACCAATCCCCATCTGGATGGCATTGACAGCTTCACTACCACGCGACTGGTCCGTGGAACAGACCTATTTCGCCATTACAATCATCCTGTCATTAATCGGTTGGACAACCCTTGGAAGGGAGGTGCGAGGTCGTTTTCTTGCATTACGTGAAGAGGATTTCGTAACGGCGGCGAAACTCTCAGGTTGCAGTCAGATGCGAATCATTTTTCGCCACATGCTACCTGCCTTTACCAGCCATATTATCGCCACCAGCACACTGGCAGTTCCGGTGATGATCATCAACGAAACATTTCTGAGTTTTCTGGGCCTGGGACTGAGACCGCCCGCTATCAGCTGGGGTGTACTCCTGCAGGAAGCCCAGAATCTGCAATCTGTCGCCCTCGCACCCTGGCTGTTATTACCGGGGATTGCGGTCATCCTCACCGTACTGGCGCTTAACATACTTGGTGATGGCTTGCGTGATGCGGCAGACCCCTACAACTGATTGACGATCATGACGCGCCCCACCGATGAACCGTTACTGTCCGTCAGAAATTTGAAAACCGAATTTGTTCTCGATGAAGGTACTGTAAAAGCGGTAGATGATGTCAGCTTTGATGTACATCCGGGTGAGGTCGTGGGTATCGTCGGTGAGAGCGGATGCGGCAAAAGTGCAACGATAAAATCAGTGCTTCGCATTATTGAAAAACCCGGACGAATCAGCAGCGGCAGCATCATATTTCAAAAGCCCGGAGAACAGCCTGTCGATCTCGTCACACTTGACCAGCGCGGCAAACATATGCGTGCTATCAGGGGTGGGGATATTGCACTCATTCCGCAGGAACCGATGGCAGCGTTCAGCCCAGTGCACACAATAGGCAATCAACTGATAGAGGCTATCCGCCTGCATCAGAAAGTGAGTAAACAGCAAGCGCGGGACATTGCCATCGAACGATTGAAAGATGTTTCAATGCCGAATCCTGAGCAAAGCTTGAAAAACTATTCCTGGGAGCTCAGCGGCGGGCTACGCCAACGAGCCATGATAGGCATGGCGCTGAGTTGCAGACCATCGCTCTTGATTGCCGATGAACCCACCACGGCAATAGATGTCACCACGCAAGCTCAGGTGCTGGACCTGCTACGTAAGCTTCGTCAGCAACACAACAGCGCCATCATCTTCATTACACATGACCTTGGAGTGATTGCGCAGCTGGCAGATCACGTGGTTGTCATGTATCTCGGCAGGGTGATGGAATCAGCACCGATAGACGATATTTTTCATCGGCCACAACACCCCTATACCCAAGCGCTGCTGCAATCCATTCCGACGCTCAAGACTGTCAATCGTTCAGTATTACCCACCATTGATGGCTCAATTCCTCATCCGTTTACCCGTCCAGCAGGTTGCCCATTTTTCAACCGCTGCAAAGACGCCATGCCCGGTACTTGCGATCGACATGCACCGGAAGCTGTAAATGTATCTGCCACGCAATTGGTAAGTTGTTTCAAATTCCAATCCGACGGCTCGATGGAACGGCACAAATGAACCGCCTGCGCACAACAGAGCCGCTCCTCAATGTAGTGGATTTGCGCAAACATTTTCCCATCAAGAAAGGCTTTTTCAAGAAAACAGTTGGACACGTCAAATCCGTTGATGGTGTCGATCTGACCATCAACGCTGGCGAAACTCTTGGCCTGGTTGGCGAAAGTGGTTGTGGTAAAACCACCACGGCCCGTTGTATTCTGCGTGCAATTGATGCGACCCAGGGTCAGATTCTATATCGCAAAGCCGACGGCGAGGTGGTTGATGTCATGACGCTGGACAAAGACCCGATGCGTGAATTGCGACGTGATATGCAAATGGTATTTCAAGATCCATTTGCATCGCTCAACCCAAGAATGACGCTGCTGGATCTGATTGCCGAACCACTGCTGGTCAATGGAATATGCAACCGTCGCGAACGGCAGGAGCGAGTTGCCGGCCTACTGGAGCAGGTTGGCTTGCGACCGGAGTATATGCGTCGCTTTCCACACGCGTTCAGCGGTGGGCAACGCCAGCGTATCGTGATCGCCCGCGCGCTGGCGCTACAACCGCGACTGGTTATTGCAGATGAACCCGTTTCTGCTCTGGATGTATCGGTGCAAGCACAAGTTTTAAATCTGCTGCTCGAACTGCAACAGGAATTCGGCCTGACGTATCTGTTTGTGGCGCACGACTTGAGCGTGGTCAAACACATCTGCGATCGCATCGCCGTCATGTATGTTGGCAAGATTGTCGAAAGCGCACCGACCAACGAGCTTTTTCATGCACCCAGGCATCCCTACACATCCGCCTTGATGTCTGCAGTGCCCATTGCCGATCCTCGCGTGCGTTCACGCATGACGCCCTTGCAGGGCGATGTGCCCAGTCCTGCCAACCCACCAACAGGTTGTCACTTTCACCCCCGTTGCCAATATGCAGTTGATCAATGCCGACGAGAGATGCCGCCACTGGTGCACATCGCCAATAACCATGTCGTGCGTTGTCACAGAGCCGCAGACTTGAATTTGCCAGGCGTCGACGACACGTGACCTCACGCTGAAGCAGCTCCACCAAGGTGTTCCGAAAACTGCACAAGCAAGGCAAGTATATAATTTCAAATGAGTTTCCCCACAATCTAACGCCGCTGCTGTCCGGACAGGTTTACTGTCGCCAAAATCTGATGGTCAGGTCCAACCCGAAATACCGGAATGACACGCCGCGATTGATCTATGTCAGACAATCTGATATCACTGTGCTCTGCCTGCCAGTGATGGATACGGAGTGAGCAACGCAAAATCAACTTGCATTGAACTGAATGGAGGGCCTCCTGCCGCGTTGCTACGGCCGATTCGCAGCCAGACGCTCGATCGCCGCGTACTCGACGCATTGATTGTCATGATCGAAAAGGCCGGGCTGACCGTCGGTGATCGTCTTCCCGCTGAGAACGAATTATCCAATCAGCTCGGTGTGGGCCGCTCGACCATTCGCGAAGCCCTCAAAGCATGGCAAAGCATGGGCATCGTCACGCGTAACAAGGGTGCGGGTACCGTGCTCGCAGTTGAAATCAGTGCGAATTCAGTGCATGTACCAATCACCCTCAAGCTCGAGGCGGAGAGTCTGCTTCGTACCAATGGTGTACGCCGACCGCTGGAGATTGAAGCTGTGCGCCTGGCGGCAATGAATGCCACAGACCTCCAGCGACAGAGCATTCTCGACTACGCTGATCGTCTGCTTGGTGAACACGCTGCCGGTAGAAACTGGCGTAAGACAGACCGGCTGTTTCACGCAACCATTCATGACGCTTGCGGAAACCCCTTGTTCGGTCAGTTGATTGGTCAGATTCATCGCGTTTTTCACGATATCTATGAGGAGCCGCTGGGCACACCACTGTTGGGTGAATCATCCATAACCTTGCATGGGAAACTGGCTGAGGCACTGGTAGCGGGCAATGTGGCTACCGCCGTGCAGTACATGCTCGAAATTTCATGCATCGTTGATGAAGAGGTCAGGAAGCATATCGATGAGTGACGAACTCGCCACCTTGCTTTGCGAAGCATTCAACGATGGCAGCGGATCCATTACGCCACCAATTGTACAGTCGTCCCTGTTCAGCTTTGACAGCTACGAAGCGTTTGAGGACCGGATGGCCGGTCGCTCGAAAAATGCGATCTACTCACGGGTTGACAACCCAACCGTAGCTGCCTTCGAAGCAAGCATTGCACGTGCCGAAGGTGCAGATGCGGCAATAGGGTTCGGCTCAGGCATGGGTGCTATATCATCGACGCTACTAGCGCTCGTCAAACCAGGTGATCATGTCGCCTGCGTGGAACATGTTTATCCGGATGCCTATCGAATGTTTGAGCGACTGTTGCGCCCGTTCGGTGTCAACATCAGCTATCACCCGGTCAGTGAATTCGACTCCGATCCGGATTTGCTCGCTGGGGTTGATGTCGCTTACCTGGAGTCCCCAAACAGCCTGATGTTCGAGACGATGAATCTGTCGCGGGTTGCCGATTACGCAAAACAACATGGCGCGCTAACCATCGTCGACAATTCCTGGGCCACACCGGTTTTCCAGCGACCGATTGAACACGGGATTGATATCGTACTGCATTCTGCTTCAAAGTATATTTCCGGACACTCTGATACTGTTGCTGGTGTTGTCACCGCCAGTCACGATCTCGTCAACCGCGTTCGCGATCTGACCTTGCCATTGCTTGGATCCAAGCTTGCACCGTTTGAAGCCTGGTTGCTGGTGCGAGGCTTACGCACGCTGGTCCCGCGTATGCAGAGGCATCAAGCCAGCACCAATCAGATTATCGATCTACTGCGTTCACTGGACGGCGTCGAATCTGTTCTCACACCGGACATAGACGTCAACGGCGGAATCATTGGTCGATCGGGTCTGTTCTCCGTGTGTTTTGATCCGTCGGTCGATATCCGCGTATTGTGTAATCATCTGACGCTGTTTCGACTCGGTGTAAGTTGGGGCGGCTTCGAGAGTCTGGCACTCCCTGCGCGCGTTGGCCTCGCCCAGGCAGGGGCTGCCAACTCCATGCGGCGTTTTGCAGTACCGGACAATCTGGTGCGTTTCAGTATCGGGCTTGAAAGTGTCGAAGATCTTTGGGGCGACCTGGAATCGTCGATTGGTCATGCCAGGCAACGGCCGGCAAGTCGTGTCTCGACGGCATGACCAGTCATAGTGCGATACGCAAGCTCAATTAAGCAATGTGGCACGGTAGAAAACAACTGCTACAGCAATTCCCTCAATAGTCATAAAGGAGAGAGAGTATGAAAAAAATAATGGCAGGATTGTGCCTGATCATGGCAATAGGCGCTGGACCGGTGCTCGCCGCCGATACCAAACTGAAGCTGGTCGAAGTGATCACCAGTCCGGAGCGAACAGCGACACTGCAAGGCCTGGTGGATGAATATGAAACGGCGAATCCCGGCGTGGAAGTGGAAATCGTCTCACTTCCCTGGGGGCAGGCTTTCGAGAAATTTGCCACCATGGTGGCCGGTGGTGATGTACCGGATGTGGTCGAAATGCCGGATCGCTGGCAGGCTCTTTACGCCGGTAATGGCATGCTGATGTCGCTCGAAGAGCCATTCAAGGAATGGGAACACGCGGATTCATTGACGCAGAAGGCCATGGACATGGGTCGCTACGCTGGGGGCAAATTGTACGCGATACCCTACGGCTTCTATTTGCGCGCCATGTTCTACAACCGCAAGCTGCTTGACCAGGCCGGCGTGGACGGGCCACCGAAGACGATGGCAGAGTTCATGGAAGCCTCGAGAAAGGTCTCGGAGCTCGATGGCAAATACGGATATTGTCTGCGTGGTGGTCCCGGAGGGCTAAACGGCTGGATCATGTTTGCAGCAACCATGAATGGCACCAACGAGTTCTTTACTGAAGACGGCAAGAGTCGCTTAAACGAACCGGGTTCCATCGAAGGCATCCAGTTCCTGATCGATATGTACCAGAAAGGCTATGCGCCAAAGGACTCTGTGAGTTGGGGCTTCAACGAAATAGTTGCCGGGTTCTATTCCGGTACTTGCGCGTTTCTCGATCAGGATCCTGATGCGTTGATAGCGGTCGCTGAACGCATGGATGCAGAAGACTTTGCAGTCGCACCAATGCCAATTGGGCCTGCGGGTAAGGCTTTTCCCACCATCGGCTATGCCAGCTGGTCGATCTTCAACAGTACCAGGCACGCCAAGGAATCCTGGGACCTGGTCGCGCATCTGTCATCACCGGCCAGCAACGAGGTGTGGTCCAAGCGCGTCGGTGTGATACCGATTCATAAAGGTGCCGATCAAGACCCCTACTTCCAGACCGATCAATTCAAGGGCTGGTTCGCTGAGCTCAATGAACCGCAATACGTGCCAACCATCATGCCCACGTATCTCGAGAAATTTGGATTCTTTGCCGATTCCATTGCGCTTGAGTCCAGCCAGGAAGCGCTACTGGGAGATCGTACGGCCGAGGATATCGCCAACGAGTGGGCAGCGTTTCTGACCGAAGAATATGCCAACTGGAAGAAAAACCAATAAACTTGCCATTCACGTTTGAAACTGGCATCCCGGCGCGAATCATGCCGGGGTGTCACTGCGTCGCTGACTGAACAGATGATTCATCATCGCCCTGTTGTTGCCATCATCTTGGTGCTACCCGGCGGCGTGTATTGCAGTGGCCGGTTTAATGCACCGGTGGCAATGCCCTGATGAATACCGCAGTCACTCCAGCTGTTGCGACACCAGGTTCTCGCCGTTCCTGGCGCGCGGTGCTGAGAACGGCGGCCGAACCCTGGCTGTATTTGTCACCGGCGCTGATCTTTATAATGCTGGTAATGCTGGTGCCGCTGGTCATCGGCATCTCTTACGCCTTCCAGGCCATATCCCTGATGAATCCACTCGAATCGGGCTGGGTGGGGCTGGCAAATTTCGAGGCCTTGTACGAAGATCGTAAATTCTGGAAGTCACTGAAAAACACTGCGTACTGGACAATCGCCTCGGTTTTCTTCCAATTTTTTCTCGGGCTCGGTCTGGCGCTGTTGCTCAACCACGGCTTTTACGGTCGACGACTGGTACAGGCGCTGGTGTTCCTGCCATGGGCGGTGCCCACCTTTCTATCCGCACTGACCTGGGCCTGGCTTTTCAATCCGGTGATCGGCCCATTGCCGCACTGGCTTGCCGCCATCGGTATATTGTCAGAACCGTACAACATCCTGTCCGATCCGAACATAGCCATCTGGGGGCCGATTGTCGCCAACATCTGGTTTGGCATACCATTCTTTGCCATCACATTATTAGCGGCACTGCAATCTATTCCACACGATCTTTATGAAGCGGCCGCTATCGACGGCGCGTCCGCCTGGCAAGGCTTCATCAAGATAACCCTGCCCTTTCTAGCGCCAATGATCGCCATCACCGTGATGTTACGTGCTATTTGGGTCGCGAATTTCGCAGATCTTATTTTCGTCATGACCGGCGGTGGGCCTGCCAACTCGACACAGATAATTTCCACCTACATCTTTACCACGGCGTTTCGCAAACTCGACTTCGGCTATGCCTCGGCCATTGCGGTAGTACTGCTTGTTCTTCTCCTGATTTACGCTGCGGTGCTGCTGCGTCTTCGCCAAAGCCTCAGGCTGGTCAACTGATGCGCACAGTGCTTACAATCGGCCGTAACCTGGCAGTACTGGGCTATGTGTTGTTTGCGTTGTTCCCGCTGTACTGGCTGCTGAAAATCGCGGTTACCCCGGATCGCCTGATCTACACCGAAGGCACGGCATTGTGGCCGACGACATTCACATTTGACAATTTCCGGACCGTGATCTTCTACTCTGATTTCATGGTGTTCTTCAGCAACAGCGTGATCGTGTCACTGTGTTCGGCCGCACTCGCTACGCTCATTGCCGCTGCCGCAGGATACAGTTTCTCGCGATTCCGCTTCCGCGGCAAGTCAATAATCGTCGTGCTGATGCTGGTTACGCAGATGTTTCCGCTGCTGATGATCATCACGCCGATCTACAAAATTGTGGCAACCCTTGGCCTGCTGAATACCTTGACCAGTCTGATCGTGGTCTACACCGCTTTCAATATACCGTTCGCAACTTTTTTGATGCAGTCCTTTTTTGATGGTATTCCCAAAGATCTTGACGAAGCCGCGATGATGGACGGTTGCACTCGATTACAGGCACTTCGCAAAGTCATACTGCCATTGACTCTGCCAGGTCTGGCGGCAACACTCGGTTTTGTCTTTACAGCCGCCTGGAGCGAATTACTGTTCGCACTGATGCTGATCAATTCAAATGACAGCATGACCTTTCCTGTGGGACTGTTGACCTTCGTGTCAAAATTCTCTGTGGACTGGGGACAGATGATGGCAGCCGGTGTGCTGGCGCTACTGCCCAGTTGCCTGTTCTTTGTATTCATCCAGCGTTACCTGGTGCAGGGATTGACCGCCGGCGCGGTAAAAGGCTGAGGAGAGGGACATGGCGCGAATCGATATCGTTGACCTGTGTAAACGTTTCGGCAATATCGAGGTCATCTCCAATGTCAACCTGTCCTTCGAAGAAGGCGAGTTCATCGTGCTGGTCGGACCTTCCGGTTGTGGCAAGTCAACCTTGCTGCGCATGATTGCCGGGCTCGAATCGATCACCAAGGGGGATATCATCATGAACGATCAACGGGTGAATGACCTGCCGCCGCGCGATCGCAACATTGCCATGGTGTTCCAGTCCTATGCTCTTTACCCGCACATGAATGTGGAACGCAACATGGGCTTCAGTATGGAGATCAAGCGCACTCCGCCGGATACGCGTCGTCAGCATGTCGACAAGGCAGCGGCCATACTGGGTCTGGGCAGTTTGATGGAGCGCTTACCCAAAGCACTCTCCGGAGGACAGCGTCAGCGTGTCGCGATGGGACGAGCAATTGTGCGTGATCCCAGTGCTTTCCTGTTCGATGAACCCTTGTCGAATCTGGATGCTGCGTTGCGGGTAGAGATGCGGCTCGAGATTGCAAGGCTGCATCAACGGCTTGGCAGTACCATGGTGTACGTCACTCATGATCAGGTGGAAGCACTGACCCTGGCTGATCGGATCGTTGTGCTGGATCACGGTGTGGTACAGCAGGTGGGTACGCCTATGGAACTTTATGAAAGCCCGGCCAACCGTTTCGTCGCACGATTCATAGGATCACCCACAATGAACCTCATCGAGGTCGCGATGGAAGACCAACAATTGACCATGAAGTCTACTCACAGTGCCATTCCCCTGCCCGCATTGGTCGGTGCCGAGTCTGCCACTCAGCTGGGAATACGTCCCGAACATCTTGAGCCGATGCCTGCGGGCAAGGGCCACGTGCAAGGCGAGGTTGAGGTTGTCGAACGACTAGGCTCGGATTCTTTCGTCTATGTGCAGGTACCAGGCGCGGGTCGATTGTTGTCGCGATGCAACGGCAATACCCGACTACAAGCCGGCGAAGCGGTGGGTCTGTCACTTGATCCTGCGCATCTGCATCTGTTTGATGAGAAAGGACAGGCGTTGCGTTGAAAACAGACATCGATATAGTGCTGTGAGGCTTGGAGCGGATACCGTATCGAGTCTTACTATCCCACCCGGTGAGCTGATTGGCCGGCTTGAACACGTCTGTCAGGCAGGTGGGCTGAACGATGTCGCTGCATTGGCATTTCACACACCAGCTCACGGTCGGATACACGATGTCTACCTGGTGCACGATTCAAGTCATCCTTTTGTCCTGCAACGTGTCAATACCAATGTGATCGCTGATCCTGTCGCGCCTGCGCGAGTCAGCGAGTGCGCTTTGCAGGCCCAGGGCATCGAGAACGGACTGTTGAACTGGCCGGCTACCGGCACTGCATTGCTATTTTGTCTGGACAGTTGCTGGCTTCGTCGGGGATGGATCTACGGCAAGCCCCCGGAGCAACCAGTGACAGTGAAACAGGTGCAAGGCATGAGTCGGGCATTACGACATTTTCATCAGACCATCGATCTGGCTGCGTTCAAGAACTGCCGATACGCGTCGATCGATCCCTGGTCCGGAATCGCGGGGCTGTTACTGCAGGAGAGCATAAGCAACCCGCAACTACAGCTCGACTCGTACGAGCGTGAAGCCATAGCCCAGCTCGGCCGTGCCAGGCAGACGCTGGCGTTACTGCAGGACTCTACTGTTGCAAACTGTCCTGCAAAGCTCCCAGTGGTCGTGCACCGTGACCCCAAGCCCTCAAATTTCATTGAGCGAAGCCGCGGCGACATGGTCTTGATCGACTTCGATACGATTGGCATAGGTGCTGCCGAACAGGATCTCGGGGAAATGTTGCGCGCGCTGCTGACCGGTGACGAATCGAGCGAATCAAAAGTCACAACTGCAGATGACTGCAAGGGGCTCATTCACCAGATTCAGCAGGGCTACGGCGATTCTGCCATGACCCAACGACGCATTAGTCTGGCGGCTTGCCATAGCTGTCTCTGGCAGGCCGAGCGCTATCTCGAGGATCATCTGGCAGGCGATCGGTACTACAAGGTAATTTCTCGGGGAGACAACCTGCTTCGCACCAGGGCGCAACTGGAGGGATTCGATCTTGTCTATGTTGCTTCGAGTGGGACTGGTCCACAGATCGAACAATTGTGAATTCGCGTTTCGCGTTTCTCGTTTCGCGTTCGAAAATGATTGGAGTTTTATCTGGAAGTACGCGCGAAGCATCGCAGTACTCCTGGTAGCTGCATCAGCCAGTACCGCCGTTGATGTGTGAACTGACACCTAGCCGCTGGCAGCGGTTGGCAGGCGAGAAACGATATACAGATTCCCAACACCAATCCGGATTCCCGCTTGTCTCTGAAAGGCGCTGCAAATCGACCCTCTGTCGATTGATCCGTATGTGGCAGTATTGCGTAAGGCTCACATGTCGAATCCACCGCGCCCGAGGAACATCCGCTGCAATGTGCCTGTCTATTCCCCCGCCTGCCCACTCACATTCCCGGCTTACGACTTTGCTGCTCATCACTGGCGTGCTGATGATTACCTCAGGGTGTTCACTACTCGGAGTCGAATCGGTTGAGGAAGCCCCTTACCAACTCGTGCAGAAAGACAAACAGTTTGAGATCCGTGACTATGCCTCTCTTGTCGTTGCGGAAACTCGAGTCAATGCTACTTTTAAAAAGGCTGGCACCGAGGCGTTCAGGAAACTATTTGCCTATATTTCCGGGGAGAACGAGGTCAGGGAAAACATTGCAATGACATCCCCTGTCATTGCGGAAACGACGCTCAGCGACTCGAGCGAAACCATTGCGATGACGGCCCCGGTGACTTCACGGAAAGTTGGTGAAGAATGGCTCTACAGATTTGTTTTACCTCAAAGCTACACTCTGGACAGCGCGCCTCGACCTTTGAATCCAGACGTCTCGTTGGCCGAGACTGCAAAAAAGCGGGTAGCAATCTTACGGTATTCAGGCCGAGCGACTGAAAAGGCGCAGTCCAGGAACGCAGAAGCTCTAATCAATTGGATTGAGTCCAAGGGCCTGGTATCGCAATCAGAACCTCGTTGGGCTGGTTACAATCCGCCGTGGACGCTTCCTCCGTTTCGCAGGAACGAGGTGCTGATTGATGTGTCAGGTCAGTAAATATTCGGGGGCTCGTTAGTCTATAACCAACCTTTTCAGGCTTTTATGAACCAGACAAGCAATGCTCGTAAATCGTTGACGCACACACTATGTATCCTGCTAATGCTTGCGCTTGAACCGGCCATTGCCGCCAGTCATTCAGTAAACCTGCGATTCTCTGCTGGCAGCAGTTGGCAAGCCAGGAACGACATACAGATTCCCAATACCGAGTCAGGTACACGCTTTTCTCTCCAAGATGTCGCGGGAACAGGTCCCACGAACTCTGCGCGCTTGGAAGTCAACTGGATGGTTAACGAGCGGCATGGTGTGCGTGTTTTATTGGCACCGTTATCTTACACTGAGACGGTTACATTCGGCCGGGATGTGCGTTTTGCAGGCGAAAGCTTTGCTTCATATCAATCAGCCGAGGCAACATACCGGTTCAATTCGTGGCGCCTGGGCTATCACTATTCGCTCATGCACAATGATGTCAGTAG
>JABDKN010000313.1 GCA_013002205.1 Granulosicoccus sp. | reverse complement strand
CCGCTGATGCCTTGGCAGACTCCACCGTACTGCGAGCGGCCATGGGAGACGAGGTGATCGATCACTATGTGCGCGCGGCACGTTGGGAGCAGGAAGAGTTTGACCGTATCGTGACCGACTACGAAATCCGACGTGGCTTCGAGCGCGCATGAGCAACGGCCGGTCGGAGTGCATTGTGCCGGCCCTGGCCACCCGAGCAACGAATCTTGACTGATGTGATCGACATGCAACTTACCGGAAACTGGCACTACCCCACCTCGATTCGCTTTGGTGCCGGGCGGATCAGGGAGATCGTCGATGCCTGCCAGGTTGCGGGTATCAGCAGACCGCTGCTGGTCACGGACAAGGGACTGAAGAACCTGCCGATCACGCAGGCCACGCTGG
Organism: Granulosicoccus sp.; assembly: GCA_013002205.1. Lineage (GTDB taxonomy): Bacteria > Pseudomonadota > Gammaproteobacteria > Granulosicoccales > Granulosicoccaceae > Granulosicoccus. The sequence goes on along the minus strand of JABDKN010000313.1, from coordinate 47,922 downwards.
ACCTGTTGGAGGCCGGGGGCCTGGGTCGCGCCATGTTCAGCGAGGTGGACATGAATCCGGCGGGGCAGAATCTCGACGCGGGCCTGGAGCTCTATCGGCAGGGTCGGCATGATGGTGTCGTCGCCTTCGGTGGGGGATCGGCCCTGGACCTGGGCAAGGCCCTGGCCTTCATGTCAGGCCAGACGAGAGAAGTCTGGGATTTCGAGGATGTCGACGACTGGTGGACACGGGCAGACCCTGCCGGTATCGACCCCGTAGTGGCAGTTCCCACCACCGCTGGTACCGGATCGGAGGTCGGGCGTGCCTCGGTCCTGACCAATACGCAGACTCACGAGAAGAAGATAATCTTTCATCCGCAGATACTGCCGGCACTGGTGATCTGCGATCCGGAGCTGACCGTGGGCATGCCGGCTGTGATTACGGCCGGCACCGGAATGGATGCCTTTGCCCATTGCCTGGAAGCGTATTGCTCACCGCACTATCATCCGATGAGTCAGGGTATTGCACTGGAAGGAATGCGACTCGTCAATGAGTACCTGCCGCGCGCTTTCGAAGACGGCTCCGATCTGGAGGCACGTGCGCACATGATGAGTGCCGCGGCAATGGGTGCAACCGCCTTTCAAAAGGGACTCGGCGCCATTCATGCGCTATCGCATCCCATCGGTGCAGTGTTCAATACCCATCACGGCACTACCAATGCCGTGGTCATGCAGCCTGTGCTGATGTTCAATCGTGAGGCGGTGGCGGGGCGCCTGGCCGAGGCTGCTCGGTACCTGGGCCTGTCCGGAGGTTTCGAAGGGTTTCATGCAAGGGTTGGTGAGTTGAACCGCTTGTTCGGAATTCCACCGAACCTGACAGCCCTGGGCGTCACCAATCCGGATATTGCAGCACTGACACTGTCGGCACTTGCCGACCCGAGTACCGGGGGCAATCCGGTGATCATGAATGAATACAATACCCGGGAACTGCTGCTGGCTTGCCTGTAGTTTCCCGACCGGTGTTTGCACGAGGTCACTATGAAGCGAATACTGGTGCTGATGGCGCACTCCAGTCCCAGCCAGTCGCAGGTCAACAACAGGATGAGTGCTGCTGCGCGGCAATTGCCGGGTGTCACCTTCGTGGATCTCTACGCCCTGTATCCACGCTTCAAGATCGATATCGATGCGGAACAACAGCGTCTCAAGGAACACGACGTCATCGTTTTCCAGTTTCCGTTTTACTGGTACTCGACACCTGCCCTGCTCAAGGAGTGGCAGGATCTGGTTCTCGAATTCGGTTTTGCCTATGGTCCACGGGGTGATGCGCTGGCTGGCAAATCATGCCTGGTGGCGATAACGACGGGTGGGGCAGAATCGGCCTACTCGATTCACGGTAGCAACCACTTTTCCATCAGGACATTGCTGACTCCGCTGGAACAGACGGCCAGGCTGTGCCAGATGCGGTTCCTGCCTCCACTGGTCCTGTTCTCGGCTGTCACTGCAAGCTCTGACGGGCGTACCGAGCGCCATGTGCAGACCTATTCACGTTTGCTCGAAGCCTTGCGTGACGAGCAACTGGATTTGCCGGCCGCATTCAGGCAAAGGCTGCTGAGCGAGACGGAGCTGCCGCTTCTGGAGACCGGCGCCACGAGCGGCACGCAACGTCATGGATAGCGTACTGTTACAGGCATTCATCTATCTGCTGGCCGCGGTCATCGCGGTACCGCTTGCCAGGCAGTTGGGCCTGGGTTCGGTGCTGGGTTATCTGATCGCCGGCGTGGTGATCGGGCCGGTCACCGGACTGGTCGGCAGTGAGACCAGCGATGTACAGCATTTTGCCGAGTTCGGTGTGGTGATGATGTTGTTTATCGTCGGTCTGGAACTTGAACCTCGCTCTCTGTGGGCGATGCGTCACCGCTTACTCGGTCTGGGTGGTCTGCAGGTACTGCTGACGGTTGGCGTCATTGCAGGTTCTGGTGTTTTGCTGGGACTGGACTGGCGTACCGCGCTGGCCGTAGGCATGGTGTTTTCCCTCTCTTCCACCGCCATCGTACTGCAGACCCTGAATGAGAAGGGCTTGATGAAAACCCAGGGTGGCCAGTCGAGCTTCTCCGTATTGCTGTTCCAGGATATTGCGGTCATACCAATGCTCGCGCTGATTCCTTTGCTGACCATTCCCGAGCTCGGCGCCATCGCTATGGGCAGCGGAGCGCATGGCACAGTGGATGTCGGTACCGCTGCCGGGCATGGCGCGGACAGTGCAGCGGGCATGGATCTGACAGCGGCTCTGGCCGGCTGGCAGGTTACCGTGATAACGGTGGGTGCTGTCGCATTGGTAGTCATCGGCGGATACTACCTGTCACGTCCCGTTTTCCGTTTCATTGCGCAAACGGGGTTGCGGGAGATGTTCACGGCAGCCGCTCTGCTGCTGGTCATTGGCACGGCGTTACTGATGACACTGGTGGGGCTGTCACCGGCACTGGGAACCTTCCTGGCCGGGGTGGTACTGGCCACCAGCGAATACCGGCATGAACTGGAAAGTGACATAGAGCCGTTCAAGGGGCTGCTGCTCGGATTGTTCTTCATCACGGTCGGGGCCGGCGTAGACTTTGCGGTCCTGTGGAATGAGCTGGGTATCGTGGCGGCCCTGACGGTGGGCGTCATGCTCATCAAGGCGCTGGTACTGCTTGCGCTGGCCATCGTGTTCGGCGTCCGTGGCAGTGATCGCTGGCTGCTGGTGCTGGGTCTTGCCCAGGCCGGGGAATTCGGTTTCGTGCTCATCTCTTTCTGTCTGCAGTCATCGGTGCTGTCACCGGAATTGTCCAGGATTCTGCTGCTGGTCGTGGCCATGTCGATGATGCTGACACCGGCCCTGTTTATCTTCTTCGAAAAAGTGGTACAGCCGCGACTGCTCGATGCCCAGTCCCGTGACAATGACGAGATCACCGAAAAAGGCAGCGTCATCATTGCCGGGCATGGCCGATTTGGACAGATCATCAACAGGCTGCTCATGTCCAACGGTTACAAGACCGTCGTGCTCGATCTGCATGCCGAAATGATTGAAAGCATGCGCGCCTTCGAAATCATGACATTTTATGGTGATGCATCCAGACCGGACATGCTGCACGCCGCCGGCCTGCACGAGGCGCAGCTGCTGGTAGTTGCCATCGACAACCAGGAACAGGCGCTTGCCCTGATTGCGCACGCTCGCCGCGAGCGTCCGGACCTGCACATCATAGCCAGGGCTTATGACCGACGGCACGTCTTCAGGCTGTTCCAGTCAGGCGCCGACGACATCGTCAGGGAGACCGCCGACAGTGCATTGCGGGCAGGTCGCTACGCGCTCGAGGCGCTGGGTATGCATCCGGCTGACTCGGAGAAGGCGGCCACTGTCTATGTGACCGAAGAACTCAAGGGCATTCGCAGGCTGGCCGAGGTGTACAAGCCGGATATTCCCCCATCACAGAATGCCGAATACGTGAGGATTGCACTGGAGATAAAGGCCAGTCTGGATGCGGCGATGTCCGGTAACTCACGCCGCAGGCAGGACCATTCCGAACACGACTGGCACCCGCCTGGCAATACCGTCGTGGCACAGGACGACGGGAAATAGCGTCAGGTCGGATACCCAGGCGACGTGCCAGTACACTGGCACCGGCAACACCTGCAACTCGGGTATCATGCTTGCATCAGGGTTTCTTACTATCCGACGGTTGACACTTCATGGCTGGTTCGTCCGACGACAACAATCTAGCGCTGTACTGTGACTTCGAGAACATTGCGCTGGGTGTTCGCGATGCCAAGTACCAGAAGTTCGATATCAGTTACATTCTCGAAAAACTTCTGGTCAAGGGAAGTATCGTGGTCAAGAAAGCCTATTGCGACTGGGCACGCTACAAGGACTTCAAGGCTGCCATGCACGAGGCCTCGTTCGAGTTGATCGATATTCCTCATGTTCGCCAGTCCGGCAAGAACTCGGCCGATATCCGCATGGTGGTTGACGCGCTGGACCTTTGCTATACCAAGGCGCATGTCGACACCTTCGTGATCATCAGTGGCGATTCGGACTTTTCGCCTCTGGTGAGCAAACTGCGGGAGAATGCGAAAACGGTCATCGGCGTAGGTGTCAAGAACTCAACCTCCGATCTGTTGATCAACAATTGCGACGAATTCATCTACTACGACGATCTGGTTCGAGAGCTGGAACGCAAGTTACCTGAGCGCAAACGCACCAAGAAGCGTTCTGCACGTGTTGCCAGGGCAGGTGGGGAGAACGGTGTAAAAGTCGTCGCTGCGGATGAATCCGCTGAGTCGGTCAGTGAAACCGGCGAGTCGAAAGTCAAGCCAGGCCGCGCAAACGGTAAGCAGAAGCGTGCCAGGCAGGTCGATGTGGATGAGAGCATTGATGAGGACAACGTTGCGGAGGATCGGGGCGAGGAGCTGATCCAGGAAGGCCTGGATCTGGTGCTGGAGACCGCCGCTGCACTCAGTGTCGATCGCGATGGCAATGACAAGCTGTGGGGGTCGATGGTCAAGCAGACACTGAAACGTCGCCGGCCCGGATTCAACGAAAGCTACTATGGCTTCGACTCATTCGGCAGGATGCTCGAAGAGGCGCAGGCCAGAGGGTACCTGACGTTGGAACTGGATGACCGTTCCGGCGGCTACATCATTCGCCAGGTAACGCACTGAAACGCAGCTTGCTAACCCACGGGGACGCTCTGCACAGCGCTGATCGGTTCGGATATCCTGGCAACCGAGTAGCGAGCACCTGTCGCGGATCCACGCCCGACTCGCGACTCAGTGGGCGTACAGGGCGTCGCGTTCAGCAGACGTCAGTATCCGCGGTGCGACTGCCGGGAGGCCGGTTTGTGCATCGATCAGTTCGGAGTGCTGGTGGTCACCGGCCATTCTCCAGCGCGCGATCTGCCTCAGCGTACCCAGTGTTCCACGAATGCCGAAGCCTTTGGAGACCGGGAAGGGAACCGGCAAAGGATGCAGGCGGCCGGCTCCCACCCCAAAGCGTATTGGCCCGATCAATTGTTCCAGCTTTTTTCCGCCTGTCCTCAGGTTGCGGGTCAACAATCCGACATACGGCATGGACACACGGTGTGGCGTGATGCAGATGGGTGTGTTGCAGCAGCTCGCATACCAGCGGTAACTGCCCTGACTGCTCAGCATCAGGTTGCCCAGATGCTCCCTGCCGCCGGTGATGTGGAAATGCGCAGGTGATACCTGGATAAGATCGATTCCACCGTGTGAATCCAGAATCCTGCTACCCTGTTGCAGGTACCGGACACAGGCGCGGCAGTCCTCGCAAAAGCAGACCAGGCGTGTAGGCGCTTGTTGTGCAGGCAGATCGACGGATGCCTTCAGGGAGCCGCACTGGCAGGTCAGCTTCAAAGGTGATGACATCGGGTCTTTTTCCTGCGGGGCGGCTTTGGCTAACTATAATCGACATTCAGTTTCGACAACACGCATGATGAGCCACCTGGCCTACGAGGCCTCTCCCGTCCCAGCATACCGTCCAACGGGCAGTCCAGTGTTGAGCCTGGAGGCGGTGCAGAAGTCCTTCGGTTCGCTCAGGGTACTCGACGGGCTGACGCTTGCGGTGTACCCCGGAGAGGTGTTCGGCTTTCTGGGTCGTAACGGAGCCGGGAAGTCGACAGCCATACGCATCATCATGGGTATAACGCGTTGCGATGCGGGTCAGATTCGTGTTTTCGGCAAGAGCCTGAGCTCTGATGTCACCGGCATCAGGCAGCGAATCGGTTACGTCGCCCAGGAACAGAACATGTACCCCTGGATGACGCCCAAAGTGCTTGCACGGTTTGTCAGTGGTTTCTATCCACGCTGGGACGAGCCACGTTTCCAGCACTTGATGGCGGACTTCGATCTACCGGCGAAGCGCCGGATCGGCACGTTTTCAGGCGGTATGAAAGCCAAACTGGCATTGACGATAGCCTTGTCCACTCGTCCCGAGCTGCTCATACTCGATGAGCCCACTGCCGGTATGGATCCCGTGGCACGACGCGAGTTTCTGGATCTGGTACGTGAGCAGACCATGCGTGACGGCGCCACCACATTCTTTTCGACCCATCTCATTGATGAGATAGAGGCCGTGGCTGATCGCATCGGTATCGTGGAAGCGGGACGTACGATCTACGATGGCGAGCTGGATCCTTTGCGTAACAGTATAGGCACCTGGTCCATCGCCATGGCCGACTACGTTCCCGGTTCGGTGCCCGGCGAGTTTGCCCGCAGGCGTTTGCGCGTACTGCGGGAGGGAGAGCGCCAGGGAAGATGGGTAATGTGCCTGCAGTTTTCAGAGGACCTGCTGGCCTCGCACGAAATCGTCCTCAATGAAGGCTGGCGACACGATGTCATGTCGCTGGAGGATGTGTTCATCGCCGTGGTGGCCAACGCCTAGTTCGGACTGGAAATAGCATGGCTGCGATCGCATTATTGGGCAAGGACGTACGTGAGCATCGTCTGGCGGCGGTGGTACTCAGCTGCGGCTCATTGGCGGTGGTCCTGCTGCTGCTGGCCCAGAATGCCTCGGCCCCGTTCAGCATGAGCCCGTTCGAGATCGTGCGTTTTGCGTTGTTGAGTTTCCTGCCACTGATAGCGCTGATCGTGGGCAATCGCCTGGTCGTCCGCGAGTATCTCAGCGGCACTCATCAGTTTGTCGAGGCGTTACCGGTCGGCTCGTTCCTGCCCTTGATCCTGAAGTACCTTGTCGGCTATGGCTACCTTGCATTCATTGCAACGATGATGGTTCTACTGGCAGCCCGCCAGGCCGGTGTTGCAGATGATGTCACCCCTGACTACCTGGGTCTGATCCTGGCGAAGACCCTGGTCATGTGTGCGCTGTACTGGAGTGTGGTCTTCTGCTTCTCATTGTGCGGGCATTTGCGCATCGCGCTCTACCTGCTCGCCGCCGCGCTGGTGGCACTGATTGCCTGGTACCCGGGTATCGATGCGGAACGTGTTGCACCGTTTGCCCTGATGGATGACCAGCTGTTCGTTTTCGAGCGCGACCGCGTTCCCTGGGAGGACATGGCCGGTACTGCGCTGCTGGCACTGGTCTTCGCCCTCGCAGGCTTCGTGCTGAGCCGACTGGGCGAGGGATCTGTTGTCGAACGCCTGGCCAGGCCGATGACGCGCAGAGACTATGTGGCACTGGGCGTGCTGGCGGCCTCCGGGATGGCCATCTGGTCCACACTACTGGACCGGGATGACAGGCAAGCTGTCGAGTTTTCCAGTGACTATGTCGTGCGCCTGGGCGACCCTGCGGTGGCCGTGCTCTATCTGGAGGAAGACAACGAATCATCTGCGCAGGACATTGCCCGGCGCACCCATGCATCGCTCTCCGCACTACAGGCCACATTGGGTCTGGCAAAGGTACCGGACGTGAAACTGGCACTGACGCCGGGACGAGAACGTCATGACTTCGATTACGAGACCGCGGACGGTGTCTTCGTCAGTGCCAACTGGCTGGAACATGACGGCTACGACGATGCGATACTGGACTCGGTGGTCATGCATGGCGTACTGAGCGCCCAGACCGGTGGACGCGCGATGTTCGAACCGTATCACTGGGTCCTGGATGGCTTTACCCGGTGGTGGGTAGAGCAGGGCCGGGCACGAATAGATCCGGAGCACCAGGCTGAACTGGTTGCTCGTGCACTCTGGGTGCTGGATATCGACCCTGCCGCATCGCGTCTGGTCGAGCGCTGGCAACTGACTGCGGATCGCTTTTCCTATCCCGGCGCCGAGAGCCTGGCCTGGGCGTCCATGGCATTTCTGGAACAGAGTCAGGGACGTGAGACGGTGTTGCGACTGGCCAATGAATTTCTCGTCAAACCGGTTGCCACCAATGCGCTGGCAACGCTTGAAGACCGACGCACAGGTATAGCAAGCAGGTTCGAATGGATTCTGGGAATGCCCCTCGACAGCTTTCATCAACAATGGCAGCAATGGTTGACCGACCAGCGAGAGGAGGCGTCAGTTCGACGTTATCTTGCGCGCATACCGTCTCTGCAGGGGCGGGTTATCAGCCGCACCACGACCGACGGCGTACACACGTTGAGCGCTGGCTATGAGCTACGGGATTCGGCATTGAATCTCAGTGTCGATGTTGCCTCCTGGGAAGGTCTCTGTGTCATGAAGCACGACTATATCGGACCATTCGATACGGAATTTGAAGTCGACGACGAGTACCAGGATGAGGCACCATGCCAGCCTGGCGAGGAGGTACATGTTCTCAACAGCTTCTACTCACCCGGGGACCGGGTGCTTGTCGCTCTGGACTATGAGGGCCCCGATTTTCACCAGCCGCTGAGACTGTATTCCACCCGGTTGAGCGTTCAATGATGGGTCTGATGCTCAAGGAGATCAGGCAGCTGCGACCGATTGCCTACCTGTGGCTGGCGGTACTTGCACTCGGTTACACGATGCAGTTCTTCACCGAACGGATCGATGAAGAGACCTTCAGCAGCTGGTGCCAGGGTTATTGTGATTACAGCAGCAATACGGCGGTGGTGGTCTTCTCTGTGTTGCTGGCCATGGTCACGGCTTATAGTCTGTTTCCGCGCGAGTATGACGATGCCACCATCGACTTTCTGCGAGCCTTGCCGGTGTCCCGACCGGCCCTGTTCATCGCCAAGGTTGCTGCAGGGTGGCTGCTGCTGTGTGTCGTCACCACGCTGAGTTATGTGATCGATGCAATGCTGCTGGCCACTAATCCGGAGTCGATAGGCGGCATCTTTTATACACAGGTCTGGTTCACGCTGCTCTGGCGCGACTGTCTGTTCGCCTTCATCGTGCTGTCCCACGGGGTTCTGTTGTCCTGGTTCAGGACATTGGGTCTTGTCATCTATGCCATCTACCTGCTGATCCTGATGTGGGCCGAGAATACGCTCGGCAGCGCAGGTAACTGGAGCATCTTCAGCCTGCTGTCCAACGAATACGAGGGCTCAGCGCTGATTGCCAATTATCGGGGACTGGCGATGCAGACGGGCTTTGCGCTGTTTCTGCTGCTCGTTGCCTATCGACTGTGGAATCGTACTGAATCCAGTTCAGCTGGGGTCAAGCACTCCACGCGTGGCATGCGTCTGGTCAACGGATTGTTTGGCCTGACCGGTTTTATCCTGCTTGGCCTGATGCTGGCCTATCGAATAGGCATCGGCACCGGTACCGCTGAAGGACAACCGCTCAAGGTCATTGCCACCGATCACTACCGCTTTGTCTACAACGCAGAAAACGAAGACGTGGTGCAGTACATCGTGGAGCATGCCGAAGCAGATCTGCAATCATTGGCCACAATCCTGGGTGTGACTGTGCTGCCGAGTATCCGGGTCGATCTGTCAGCCAGCAGTGATCATGCAGCCGGGCTGGCCAAGTGGAAGAAGATTCAGATGGACCTGGAATCGTTCTCCGACAATATCTCGCAACGACGTGTGCTCAGTCATGAGACCGCCCATGTGCTGCAGGCCATCGAGTCTGATCGCGCGCTGGCTGACAACTATTCAGCTGCGAAATTCTTCATCGAGGGCATGGCGCAATATACTTCCTTCCAGGTGGTGCCCGAGAACGAGCGTCGACGCAGCAACTGGGAGCTGGCCAGCGTATCCTGGCAGCGACAGAAGATCCGCTTCGACGACCTGATCGATTCCGCCGGATTTGCCGAGCAGTTCGATGCCGAGTTGCATTACAGTCTGGGAGATCTGTGGACCAAAGCACTGGTGGATACCTGTGGACTTTCGTCGCTGGGCGATTTCCTGCGTGCCACCGGCAGGCCTGAGGCAAAGCGCGACTTGCCCGCTACGATATTCTGGCGGGACACCACCCGGGCCATAGATTGTGACCTGGATACGGTCAATGTGACCTGGCGGAAGCAGATGGAAGGCCTTTATGCCGAGGTGGATGTTCGACGCTATCCGGTGTTTTCCGATATTGTCATTCAGCGGGAGCCTGGTACCCGGCAGACGAGAATCTCCGCCAGGTTGAGCGCAGACTCATCGTCTGGGTCTGCACTCAGGCAGGCTGCAACTGATCAGCAGGGCAAGCAAGCCTTCCCGGCCTCGACCGTCGAGCTGCCCGAGCGTTTTATCGTGCGCATCGGGGCACTGTCCACTCAGGTGTCCAGCGGTGTGGATCCGGTGTTCAGAGGGCAGGTGCGTGGTGAAGGCGATGATCTGCGGGTTGAGTTCCTGGTACCCGCGCATGCCATCCCCGGTTCGCGGTTTCGCTATCAGCTTGGTTACTCTCACTCAATCGATACCCGTTACTACTATGAGGCATGGCGCCGCGGAACTGCGCCACTGGTCAACTGACGAGACGTAATGGCCCGAGGTTGCTCAACCGGTCACCTAGGCCGTGAACAGAGGACTCACCCCAGCGGCTGATGAAGTCCACCGCGCGTAGCGGCCTGTCGAACAGAAAGCCCTGGAAGTACTTGATACCCAGAGCATGCAGAGCAGCCATCTGCTCGCGTGTCTCGATGCCCTCGACGATGATCTTCAGCTCGAGTTCATCACAGATGGAAACCATATGCGGTGCGACGACATCGTCACCGAGCCAGCGTCGATCGATCTTGGCGATATCCGGCTGCAGTCGGGACGTTTGACCAAGGTTGGCTGGCTCCTCTCCCATGCGATCCAGGGCCATGGTTACGCCAAGCATACGCAAGTGTGTGATGACCATCGGGTCCACCTTGGAATAGTGAGGCAGCTCGATGATGATCTGCTCCGGAGATACGGAGGCGATTTGCAGTTGATTGTTCAGAATGGCACTGAAGGCGGGATCGTTCAATGACTGCGCCGTGACATTGAGTGACAACTTGAAGTCGCGTCCGACGATTCCGGTTTCGTTCCAGCGGGTCAGCGATCCCAGTGCCTGTGACAATACACAACGATCGAGTTCGGACCCCAGTTCCCTGGAATCCACCTCCGGCAGGAAGTCCTCTGGTCCGACGATGCCACCTTCACGCGAACGCACCCGTACCAGGGCTTCGGCGCCGGCCAGATCATAACTGCCGGGCCGCTGGAATCTGACGATAGGCTGGTACCAGACCTCGACCCTGTCTTCCTTGAGTGCTCGCTCGACTGTCCGGGCGGCCATATTGACCTTCGTGCGGTTTTGCCGCATGCGCTTCTTCTGTTCATACATCAGGATATCGGCCTCCATCAGGACATCATCGAGAGACTTCGTATCGCTTGACGTTGCCAGCCCGATGCTGCAGCTCAATTTGTGTACGCCCTGACTGGAGACGACCGGCTCATCGAAGGCATTGTGCAGGCTCAGTGCGAACTCGGTGGCCGCGTCTTCCTCACAGCACGGCAGTATCACCACGAATTCATCACCACCCCAGCGGGCCAGCGTGACCCCGTCCTCGATTCTGCGGCTCAGTCGCCCGGCGACATCGATAAGCACTTCGTCACCGGCTGCATGACCATAGAGGTCGTTGACGTCCTTGAAGCCGTTGAGGTCCAGGAACATCACCGTATGACTGTGCCTGGTGTCAGCGTTCAGCTGCTGGATGACGGAATTGGCGTATTGGCGATTCAACAAGCCTGTCAGTTCATCATGCAGGGCCTGGTGACGCAGCCGAGCTTCTACTTCGGTGCGCTTTTTTTGGTCGGCTTCAAGCTCGCGCGCCAGCGTATCGATGGTCCCGGCCAGATGGCCGATTTCATCATGGATTGTATCGCTGACTCGTGTGGTCAGGTCGCCATTCATGACCTTTCGTGCTGCCACAGCCGTGCGCTTGAGTCGCCGTGCAATCGGCACCAGGCAGAACATGTAGCACACCAGGACGAAAACAATCGACAGGGCTGCTGCAATTATCAGCAGGCGGCGCAATTTGTACACGGGTGCGTAGGCTTCTGCCTGGTCGATCTTGACCACCAGGCCCCATCCGGTATCGGGTATGGTCTCGATGGCCAATATGGAATCCACCCCCCGATAGTCACGCGCATGCAGGATGTTGCCGCCGAGGGAGTCCATGGCCTGGATGATCGGTAGATGCTTTGCCTCCGGGACGACCTTGTCGAAAGCAGCCTTGCGATCAAATCGCAGTGCTGTGATGAACTGGGCGTGGCCGTCCACAGTTGGCTGAGCGATATGAGCCTCACTGCTCCTGCCCACGCCCTCGTGCTTGGATACCAGGTCGATGATCGGACCCAGGCGGGTTTCCAGCAGCATGGCGCCGACCACTTCGCCACTGTCGCTGACCACCGGTGACATCATCCCCAGGCGCTGGTCGCCGTTGTCGTTGACGAAGGCATCGCCAAACCTGGTTTTCACGCTGCGCAGGGTTTGCGTCAGCAACGATGGGTCAGCGGGTGTCCACGAGTAGCCAAGCGTCTCACCCAGGGTCTCGCCGGAATCGTCTACCAGCTTCAGTTCGACCACCTCGGAACCGACGATCCCGGCCTTGCGCTGGGCTGCCAGGGCCAGTTGCTGCAATGGCCACTCGGCATCCTGGTCGACAATGGCGAAGCCATCGTAGCCGCCGATCGTCATACCCTGTAATTCCTGCAGATCTCCGCCATCGCGTTTAGTCCGGCGATAGGTGTTGGTGGCAGCCACGAACTGCCTGATATGGGCACCGGAGGCCAGCCCGCGGGCATCGTTGGCATAGGCTGCCAGGATCTCGTTGATCCGTGCGGCCTCCAGGCGACGGGTGTTGGCAAGCGCTGACTCGGTTCTTTCCACGAGCTGCTGGTCCAATAGACTGATGGCGAAGCTGCTGACCGCCACCAGCGGGAGCAGTACCGCCAACAGACAGAGGACAAGCTTGGTGCGTATTCCCATGACAATTACATCCTTTGCACGACAGGGTCTGTTCATCTCGGGCAATGTCCGAATAACCCAAAAATGGTTAAGAACTGTGTCGCAGAATTCATGCCTGAAGACGTGAAGATTGTCTCGAACTAAAAAAAAACTGCCTGTCTGGTGGTGAACTGGCATGAATTTTAGTGGCCGGCATGCCACGTAACCCCACATTCATGCGGTTCCACAGGTTTCTGCAGGGCGGAGCTGACCTACAGGGCAACAGGTTACATGTGCTCAAGCAGACCAGCACACTCAGTGTTCCATTTTCAGCATCAGCAGTTCGAGATGGGCAGAGACCGGGCACTAGGATACGACATTCTGGTTGCAGGCGAGTTAAACCCGTCCGCCGCCCTGCTATTTCCACCGCGAGCTTGAATGTTGGCACGCCCAGTGCCTGTGACTTGATTATTGACGCCGTCAGCCCAAGCACCGTCAAAAAAACCCCATACCCGGGTCGGACCATCATATGTTACTGAATAATATAATGTTATTGCAATAACTTAGCAGTTCCTTGCGTCTATCGGGGAGTTTTTGAGCTACAACTCCCCGCGTCAGGGTAAGTCAGTTTTCAAACCGGCATCATAAAGGGAACCATCAAATAAACATATAAACATTTCTTTATGTTTATAATCAAGCCCTGATGTCCACGTTATCCGGCGAGAGAATGGCCAGTCACGCGCGTAATCCCGCAGAAGCAAAACTCAGAGAAATCCTCGAAGAACGAATATTGCTCCTTGACGGCGCAATGGGCACGATGATTCAGGCATGCCAGTTGTCCGAGCAATCGTTCCGCGGTGAGCGGTTCGCCGACTGGCAAATTGATCTGAAAGGCAATAACGATCTGCTCTCGATCACCCAGCCGCAGGTTATTGCAGGTATTCACGACGCATTCCTGGCAGCTGGCGCTGATGTCATTGAAACCAATACATTCAATGCGAATGCGATATCCATGGCCGATTATTCGATGCAGGAACACGTGCACGAATTGAATCTGGCCAGCGCGACGATTGCCCGGCAATGTGCCGATGCGGCCACCCTGAAAACTCCCGACATGCCGAGATTCGTGGCAGGTGTATTGGGCCCTACCAATCGAACCGCTTCATTGTCACCGAAAGTGGAAGATCCCGGTTTTCGCAATATTACCTTTGCCCAGTTGGATCAGTGCTATTACGAGGCTGCCGATGCACTGGTGGAAGGTGGCGTCGATATCATACTCATCGAGACGATTTTCGACACACTCAATGCCAAGGCGGCCATCTTTGCCGTCAATCGCGTTTTCGACGATCGTGGCATGCGCCTGCCGATAGCCTTGTCAGGCACTATCACTGACGCTTCCGGGCGGACACTGTCCGGTCAGACTGTCGAAGCGTTCTGGAATTCGGTACGTCACGCCAAACCGCTGTTCATCGGGTTGAATTGTGCACTTGGCCCTGCGCAATTGCGTGAGCATATCCAGGAGCTGGCTGGTATTGCCGATACCTATATCAGTGTGCATCCCAATGCCGGTCTGCCCAATGCGTTTGGTGGTTACGACGAAACGCCAGCTCAGATGGCTGAGGAAATTCAAGAATGGGTCAAGGGTGGATACATCAACATGGTGGGTGGTTGCTGCGGAACCACGCCAGAGCACATTGCTGCATTCCAGGCTGTGATCGTCGATGAATCTCCCCGGAAGGTTTCCCGAAAAGAATCCATCTGTCGTCTATCCGGTCTCGAGGCCTTCAATATTCGACAGGACAGCCTGTTTGTCAATGTAGGTGAGCGGACCAACGTCACCGGGTCAGCCCGCTTTCTTCGGCTGATCAAGGAAGGCGAGTACGAGCAGGCACTTGATGTAGCCCGGCAACAGGTAGATGACGGTGCTCAGATCATCGATGTGAACATGGATGAAGGGTTACTGGATTCCGCAGCAGTGATGCAACGGTTTCTTCATCTCATCGCATCTGAACCGGATATATCGCGAGTCCCGGTCATGATCGATTCATCGAAGTGGTCTGTGATAGAGACAGGCTTGCATTGTTTGCAGGGTAAATGCGTGGTCAACTCGATCAGCATGAAAGAAGGTGAAGAAGAGTTCTTGAGACAGGCGCGCTTGGCTCAGCGTTATGGTGCAGCGGTCGTCGTGATGGCATTTGATGAAGAGGGCCAGGCCGACACCATCGAACGCAAGGTAGGGATCTGCCAGCGTGCGCACGATCTGCTGAGACGGGAATTGGACTTTGACCCCTGCGACATAATCTTCGATCCGAATATCTTCGCCATCGCTACGGGTATCGATGAGCACAACGAATACGGCGTGGCATTCATCGAGGCAACCAGGCAGATTCGCCAGAAAATGCCTGGTGTGATGGTCAGCGGCGGGGTGTCCAATGTATCGTTTTCCTTTCGAGGAAACAACACGGTACGCGAAGCAATACACGCGGTATTTCTCTACCATGCCATCAAGGCTGGATTGAGCATGGGCATCGTGAATGCCGGTCAGCTGGCTGTCCTGGAAGAGCTGCCCGCTGAGCTCGTTGAGGTCGTGACCGATGCCGTTCTTGCACGACGAGACGATGCAACGGATCGACTTATCGAAATAGCAGAAAAGTATCGTGGTGACGATCAGCAGGTGGAAAAGCAGACGGACGCCTGGAGAGACCTGCCGCTGGCGGAGCGTCTCGAACACTCACTGGTAAAGGGGCTGGATGCGCACATAGTGAGCGATGTCGAAGAGGCACGCCTGGCGATGGACAAACCTCTGGATGTCATTGAAGGACCGTTGATGGATGGCATGAATCGCGTCGGTGACCTCTTTGGTGCGGGGAAGATGTTTCTGCCACAGGTGGTCAAGTCTGCGCGAGTCATGAAGAAGGCGGTTGCACACCTTCTGCCGTTCATGGAAATGGAGGCAGACGGGCAGCGTAGTGCCGGCAAGGTACTCATGGCAACGGTTAAAGGTGATGTTCATGACATCGGCAAAAACATCGTCGGCGTCGTTCTGCAGTGCAACGGATACGAAGTCATCGATCTTGGCGTCATGGTGCCTTCCAGCCGAATATTGGATGAGGCGCGCACGCACAAGGTGGACATGATCGGTCTCTCCGGACTCATTACACCATCACTGGAAGAGATGGTTCATGTCGCAGAGGAGCTGCAGCGCGAGAATTTTTCACTGCCACTTCTGATAGGCGGGGCGACCACGTCACGCATGCATACTGCGGTGAAGATCAGCGAGCGCTACCAGCAGCCCGTAGTACACGTGGTGGACGCATCGCGTTGCGTACAAGTAGCCAGTGCTCTGCTGAGCGGCGAACAACGGAAGCAATTCGAAGTCGAACTCGAAGAGGACTATAACCGGTACCGCAAGCGGTTCGAGTCACGAAACAGTCAGGTTGAGTTGATGGATCTGGAGGCGGCCAGAAGCAATAGGCTGAAGATCGACTGGGAGAGTCAATCCATCCCGTCGCCGGCTACACCTGGTGTGACGGTAATCGATGACGTCTCTGTGGAAATGCTGGTCGAGTATATCGACTGGACGCCTTTTTTTCATACCTGGGAACTCCGCGGAAAATACCCCCGCATACTCAAGGACCCGACAGTCGGTGAACATGCGAGGTCGTTATTTCGCGATGCGCAGGAAATGCTCGATGTGTTCATCAAGTCGAACTTCATCAGGGCACGAGGGGTGATAGGGCTGTTCCCGGCCAGCAGTGTCAATACGGATGACATCGCGGTGTTCGCCGATGAGTCCAGGCAGGCGCCACTGGAGATCATTCATTGTCTGCGACAGCAACGTCGCTTTCCCGATGGCCGGCCTAATCTTTGCCTGGCCGACTTCGTTGCGCCGGCAGACTCCGGCCTGGGCGATTACATCGGTATGTTTGCCGTGACGGCCGGGCTGGGACTGGAGGACTTGGTGGCGAATTTCGACGATCAGCATGATGTTTACAGCAGTATCATGGCCAAGGCACTGGCCGATCGTCTGGCCGAGGCCTTTGCCGAGTACCTGCATCGGGATGTGCGCAAGCGCTTATGGGGCTATGTGCTGGACGAATCCCTGGAGAACGATGAACTGATCAAGGAGCGTTATCAGGGTATAAGGCCGGCACCTGGGTACCCGGCCAACCCGGACCACAGACAGAAAGAGGTCATATGGCGCTTACTCGATCCCGTGCAGAATGCGGGCATCTCCATCACTGAGAGCCTTGCCATGTGGCCGGCATCATCGGTCAGCGGGTTTTATTTCGCGCATGCGCAGAGTCGATATTTCGGCCTGGGCAAGATCGGCAAGGACCAGGTGCTCGATTACGTCCACCGCCGTGATGAGCCACTGAGCGAGTCAGAACGCTGGCTGGCCAGTTCGCTGGCCTACTGAACCGGGCACGCCTCCGTAGTCTGCGCTCGGCAACACCTGGTGTAACGTTGCCGATTGACTCCAGTTTCACCCTATTATGAATTGATGATTATACTCCAGCGACCTATTATCCTCTAATTATCAACAAGTTGTGATGGTCCGACCCGCTGCCTCCAATATTTCTGGTTGGGTGTTGGCGTCGTGTGGAAAATTGCGTATCATTGGGAGTTACCTTTCGGCTGCACTGCTGTGTGTGGCTATGTCTTAACTTTTTTGGAATATCAAGGCTCATGGTCACAATTCGCCTGTCTCGCGGCGGCGCCAAGAAGCAACCGTTCTATCATGTGGTTGCAACTGACAGTCGCGCACGTCGTGATGGTCGCTACATCGAACGCCTGGGGTTCTACAACCCGGTAGCACGTGGTGACGCATCGGCCGTTCAGATCGATATGGACCGCGTCGATTACTGGATCGGTGTCGGCGCACAGATGAGCGAACGCGTGTCCAGGATCGTCAAGGGTTACCGCAAGGAGAACGCGGCGGCCTGATCCGGTTTGATTACCCGTTGTGAGTCGTTCAGTGAAGCAGATGTCTACCGCCCCCGACGATCGGGTGTTGCTGGGCCACATAACTGGCATTTCCGGTCTGAGGGGTTGGGTCAAGGTTCATTCGGACACCAGCCCACGCAATAACATAGTGTCCTACCCGCAGTGGTGGGTTGAACTGGCAGGCAGTTGGAGACAGTTCCAGGTGCTGCAGGGTCGTCCCCAGGGCAAGACGATCGTTGCGCAACTTGAGGGAGTCGATACGCCGGAACTGGCGAGTACCCTGATCGGTGCGTCCATCGCCATCAGTCGGGCGGAATTGCCCGAGCCGGCGGCAGGCGAATACTACTGGGCGGATCTGATTGGCATGCAGGTCCGGACGGTCGATGATATACGGATTGGTCCAGTTTCCAGACTCTTCGAGACCGGTGCCAACGATGTGATGGTTATTGCTGATCATCGCGAAGGTCAGGGCGATACGAAGGAAGTGCTGGTGCCATGGCTGGTGCCGGATGTGATCACGGACGTGGACGTGGTTGAAAGAATCATTACGGTCGACTGGGATCCGGATTTCTGACGTGCAGTTTGGCGTCGTGACATTGTTTCCCGAACTGGTGTCCAGTGCCCTCGAACACGGTGTGGTCGGCAGGGCACGTCAGCAGGGTCAGCTGGAGCTGGTTTTGGCCAACCCGAGAGAGCGGACGGCTGACAGGCACCGTACTGTGGACGATCGGCCTTTTGGCGGTGGTCCGGGGATGGTGATGACGCCGGCACCGTTGAGTGCGGCAATCGTCTCGCTGAAAGAGACGATGCCAGATGCTCCGGTGATCTACCTGTCTCCGCAGGGGCGTCCGTTTGATCAGGCTCTGGCACGCGAGTGGCAGGAGCGCGGCAGCCTGATACTGGTGGCCGGGCGCTACGAGGGTATTGATGAGCGGGTGATCGATTCGCTGATCGACAGGGAAGTGTCACTGGGGGATTTTGTGCTCAGTGGTGGAGAGTTTGCAGCACTGGCGGTGATCGATGCGGTTTCCCGACTGGTGCCTGGTGTACTGGGTGATCCGTTGTCGGCCGAGGAGGATTCCTTCGGCACCGATGGATTGCTTGATTGTCCGCACTACACACGGCCTGAGGTGTTCGACCAGCACCCGGTGCCAGCTGTGCTGTTGTCTGGAGATCACAAGGCCATTGCCCGCTGGCGACGTCAGCAGGCTTTGGCAAGAACAAGGGACCGACGTCCGGATCTGCTTGAAAAGGCGGAACTGACCGAGGATGACAAGGTATTTCTAACCAGCCTCGGTTCGTCTGCAGAGGGCACCGACGCTACAAGCGAAGAGCAATAGAATGAGCAATATCATCGACGAAATCAATTCCGAACAGATGGGCAAGGATGTGCCCGCGTTCGCCGCCGGTGACACGGTTGTCGTACAGGTGCGAGTCAAGGAAGGCGATCGCGAGCGCCTCCAGGCTTTTGAAGGCGTCTGCATTGCCAAGCGTAATCGAGGTCTGCATTCTGCTTTCACCGTGCGCAAGGTATCGCATGGTGAAGGTGTCGAGCGTATTTTTCAGACTTATTCCCCGTTGGTGGCCGGCATTGAGGTCAAGCGTCGAGGGGACGTTCGACGTGCCAAGCTCTATTACCTGCGCGGATTGACAGGTCGAGCTGCCCGTATCAAGGAAAAGCTGTAGTTCACGATCCTGTCGGGCTGGCTTGTGTTTGCCGCAGCTTGCCAGCAGGCTGCGGCAACATCGGTGCCTGCCTGTCCTGCAGGCAGTGTCCCGTGCCGGAGGCGCCCGTGTGCCGATATGTCGCCTCAGGTCATCCTGACAAAGCGCGGCGCAGGCAGTGTGTCATCAGCGACGAGGCCTGGTACCCGACTTATCCGGCGACATGGAAGATGTTTGCTGACGGCTTGATTTCTGAGCTGTGAATCCCGATCTTCCGGACACACCAACTTTACCCATCCCGTGATCCCCCGGAGACTCGTCTATGAGTGACAAAACTGAAGCCAATGCCGAAAAGGCGTCCGCCGAGGGCCAGCAACCGCCTGCCAATGGCGAGAAAATGGTCTTTCAGGCCGAGGTCAACCAGCTGCTGCAGCTGATGATCCATTCGATGTACAGCAACCAGGAAATCTTTCTCAGAGAGCTGATTTCCAACGGTTCTGACGCCTGCGACAAGCTGCGCTTCGAATCGATCGAAAACTCTGCGTTGCTGGAAGAGGATCCCGAGCTTCGCATCGTCGTTGGCTTCAATGAGGAGGCCGGCACGGTCACGGTCAGCGACAATGGTATTGGCATGGATCGCGATGAAGTCATCGAAAACATCGGAACCATCGCCAAGTCGGGAACGAAGCAGTTTCTGGAATCACTGACGGGGGACAAGAAAATCGATGCGCGGCTGATCGGCCAGTTTGGTGTGGGCTTCTACTCAGCTTTCGTGGTCGCTGATTCGGTCGTGCTGACCACCCGCAAAGCAGGTGAGCCAGCCGCTGCCGGTGTGCGCTGGCAAAGCGACGGCAGTGGTGGATACACACTGGCGACGGTGGACAAGCCAGGTCGCGGTACGGAAATTACACTTCACCTCAAGGAGGAAAGCAAGGAATTCCTCAATGCCTATCGACTGCGCAGTGTGATCAAGAAATACTCCGATCACATCACCTTCCCGATCATGATGCTTGGCGAAGTGCCTCCGGCACCTGAGCCGGTCGAGGGTGAGGATGCACCGCAAGAGGTTCCGCAGGAGGCAAAACTTGAGCAGGTCAATGCAGCGTCGGCGCTGTGGACACGGCCCAAGTCCAGCATCACTGACGAGGAATACCAGGATTTCTACAAGCAGGTCTGCAACGATTACGAAAACGCGTTGACATGGGCGCACAACAAGGTGGAGGGGAACCAGGAGTACACCTCGCTGCTGTACATCCCGAAGAAAGCGCCGTTTGATCTCTACGATGGAAACCAGCAGCGCCACGGCATCAAGTTGTTTGTACAGCGTGTCTTCATCATGGATGAGGCCGAAAAACTTATGCCGCGCTACCTGCGTTTCGTGCGCGGGCTGGTGGACAGTAACAGCCTGCCCCTGAATGTGTCGCGTGAAATACTGCAGAACAACAAGATCATCGATGCCATCCGCAGTGCCTCAGTCAAGCGGGTACTGGGCATGCTGGAAAAACTGGCCGACAAGCAGCCGGAAGACTATGCGCAATTCTGGAAGGAATTCGGCGCCTGTCTGAAAGAAGCCCCCGGCGAAGATTTTGCCAACAAGGAGCAGGTGGCCAGGCTGTACCGATTCGACACGACGCATCATGACAAGGCTGGCGAGCTGACCAGTCTGGACGATTACATCGTGCGCATGAAGGCAGGTCAGGACAAGATTTATTACATCACGGCGGACAGCTACCAGGCGGCCAGGAACAGTCCGCACCTGGAAATCTTCCGCGACAAGGGTATCGAAGTTCTGTTGCTGCACGATCGCGTGGATGAATGGATGATGTCCTATCTGCACGAATATGATGGCAAGTCATTCGTATCCATCGCCAAGGGTGATCTGGATCTGTCGGCCATCGAAGGCTCCGGCAAGGAATCTGATGAAGAAAAGGCCGAAAAGGAGAAGAAAGCGGCTGATGTAGCGCCCACCATAGAGCGGATCAAGAGCGTATTGTCCGACAGCACCAGTGATGTCAGGGCGTCCACCCGACTGACGAGTTCGCCGGCCTGCGTGGTCATGGGTGAGCACGACATGGCACTGCACATGCAGCAGCTACTCAAGCAGGCGGGTCACGAGTTGCCCAGCACTAAACCGGTGCTGGAAATCAATCCGACTCACCCGATTCTCGATCTGATGGACAAGGAGCAGGACGACGACCGGTTCGAAGACTGGGCGCATCTGTTGCTGGACCAGGCCTTGCTGGCGGACGGCGGTCAACTCGAGGACAGTGCCGGATTCGTAAAACGCATGAACCAGATGTTTCTGGCACTCAGAGGCTCATAGAGGTATAGGGGTATCCCCACTTTCCGCAAATGAAGGGATCGAGGGGGCGAAACGGCTGGTGCATGCGCTGGTGAAAGTGCTCGCTGACGACGCTCAACGGCAGGCTGTCTTCAATTTAGCGCAATATGCGGTTGGCGCTGTGCGCGTCAACCGCTAGAATTGACGGCTTGGGGTCTTTGCAGGCGAAAGACCAGCCACTCTCTTTTCTACAACTTGGTGTGAGTTGATCAATGAAATCCACGTGTGACACCGCCGCCGAGGCGAGTTTCGGCCAGGCTACGGCCGCTCGACCCGGCGCAGACTCCGCTGTGCGCTCAGTAGACCGGCGAGGTGTAACAGGCGCAGCCAGTCTGTGCCGGGCGGCCCTGTTGACGCTGGCGGCAAGTGCTGTGTTGCCCGGCACCGTGGCGATGGCCGAAGGTGACGCCGCTGCGGGCGGCGAGAAAGCGTACACTTGCCTGGGGTGTCACGGTATCAAGCATTATGTGAATACCTATCCCTCCTATCACGTACCGCGCATTGCCGGGCAGCACGAGGAATACCTCATCGCCGCCCTGCAGGCCTACCGTGACAAGACGCGTTCACACCCAACCATGCAGGCCAATGCAGGTTTGTTGTCAGATCAGGACATCGAGGATATCGCCGCCTGGCTGTCGTCCAGGGGGGCAGAATAAACAATGATCATGCTCAATGCCATCAAAGATATGAAGCAGCAAATGTGCACGCGTACACTGTGCCTGCCGGCTGTCCTGGCCGTCGTGCTGGGCACGGCTGTGCCTGGGGGTGTCGCGCAGGCGGCTGGTGATGCCGCTGCAGGGGCCGAAAAGTCTACGACCTGTGCTGCCTGCCACGGTGAACAGGGAGTGTCTGAAATACCCACGAACCCGGTACTGGCCGGACAATACCCCAGCTACATCGAACATGCGCTCAAGAGCTACCGGGATGGTACGCGCCAGAATGCGATCATGGCAGGTTTTGCCGCGGCGTTATCTGACCAGGACATCGCGGATCTGGCCGCGTATTTTGCGTCTCTGGACGGGCCTCTGCAAACTGCCCCGCTAGACTGACACAAACTGTTAACGTACGCCGGCTGGTAAGTCGGTGTGCGAGGTCGTATATTCCTGCTGATAACCGGCTGAATCACCTGCCGGGCTGCAGCAGGGCGATACGCCTGATCTGCTTCTACGGGCCAGTCAGGTCGGCTCGTGTGGTTTCAGTTCTACCGGGGATTTTCTCTGTGCCTGGTACTGGCGGCCAGGGCAATGTTCTTCAATTGTTGTTCGATATCCCGTGGCATCTGTATATGGAAGCCTTGTGATTTCAGATTGTCAAGTACCGCTCGTGCATCCTCCTGGCCCATTTTGCGGTCGGGATGCAGGTCCAGCGACATGGAGAACTCGGGAGTTCCCAGCTGTTTCATCACGGGCTCAGGCAAGCATTCCAGTCCGTTTTCATCGGCAAGATACACGTACAGGCCTTCTTTGATCGAGCTGCGATAAATGTAGCACTTCATGCGGTGAGCCTTTGTTCAATGGTAGATCGGGTTCGAATAGACAAGTGGCTGTGGGCGGCGCGCTTCTTCAAAACGCGCAGTCTGGCAAACGAGGCCGTTGCCCGTCATCGAGTACGAATCGGCGGCCAGAGAATCAAGGCCTCGCGACAGGTCATGGTAGGAGATGTGATTCAGATTGAAAAGGTACCCTATGAGTTCGTCGTGACGGTGCTGGCCTTGAACGACCAGCGACGACCGGCCATCGAGGCGCAAGCTCTGTACGAAGAAACGACAGCAAGCCGCGAGGCCAGACAGGCACTCGGCGACCAGCTGAAAAACGATCGAATGGCACACAAAGGCCTGGCCGGTGAAGGTCGGCCATCCAAGAAACAACGGCGCCAGATAATACGATTCCAGAACAGGAATGATACATCCGATCATGGATCGGGTGCAGACACAGACGCAGACGGAGAAACGATTGCTTAAAAGATTGACCGGGTTGTCACGCTCGGCATTGAACAAGACACGAGAGATGCTGGGCGTTGATGGGCCGGCTCAGGGCGTGGATGAGGCCCGGTCGGGGACCCGGTCGGGGACCCAGTCGGGGACCCAGTCGGGGAACCGTTCAGAAACACACTCGGGAACCGGGTCGGGGAACCGTTCAGGCTCCGGGTCGGACTCCGGCTCCGGCTCCGGCTCCGGCTCGGGCTCCGGCTCGGGCTCGGGCTCGGGCTCCGTGGCGGGCTCCAGGTCCACTGACACTGACACTGACACTGACACCACCGAGGTGACCTCACAATCGAGGCCAGGTAAACCTGGTCGTAAACCACGCAAGGGTCGCGGCAGGACAGCCCACCAGCCTGTCATCATCGCCGCTGCCGATCATGCGGTAACGCGCAAAACTATCGCTCGTTCCGCGCAGAAGGTGCTGGACAAATTGCACGAGGCCGGACATTCAGCCTACCTGGTGGGTGGGGGTGTGCGCGATGCACTGGTCGGACTGAGGCCCAAGGATTTTGACGTCGCCACTGATGCAAGCCCGGAGATCATTCGGGCACTCTTTCGCAATTCGCGCATCATCGGGCGTCGCTTTCGACTGGTGCACGTGGTCTATGGTCGGGAGATCATCGAGGTGGCGACTTTTCGAGCGGCGCACAGCAAAGGGGAAGGGGGCGAGGTGGGGTCAGCCGGCAGGATCGTGCGTGACAACGTTTTCGGCTCTATTGAAGAGGACGCCTGCCGCCGGGATTTTTCGGTCAACGCCCTGTATTACAACCTGGTGGACGGAACTGTCGTGGATTACGTGGGTGGACTGGCTGATCTGGATGCCGGCGTCTTCCGCTTGATCGGCGACCCGGTGACCCGCTGCGAAGAGGACCCGGTGCGCGTCCTGCGTGCGGTCCGACTGGCCGCCAAACTCGATTTCGACATTGCCGAGGATACCCTGGCTGCCATGCGACAGGTTCGTGGAGAGCTCAAATCCACCCCGCCCCCGAGACTGTTCGAAGAGGTTCTTAAACTGTTTCAGGGCGGCTACGCACTGCGCAGTTTCCATTCGATCCGGGAGCACGAGCTGTTGCACTACCTGTTCCCATTACTGGATGAACGTCTCAAGGCAGGCGACGAAGCGCTGGAAACAATGTTGGATGCGGCACTGCAGAATACCGATCGGCGCGTGGCCCAGGGAAAGCCCATTACCCCGGCCTATCTGCTGGCATTCATGTTATGGCCGGATGTCGAGGAACAGGCGCTTGCGGAGTGTGCTGCGGGCCTGTCTGTCAACGACGCCCTGGCAAGCGCTGCCGACCAGGTGCTGTCGAGACAGTTACGTGTCATTTCCATTCCACGGCGTTTCTCCGGGCCGATGAAGGAGATCTGGCAGATGCAGCCAAGACTGGAAAGGCTCAAGGGCGGGCGTGCTTTGAAGCTGATGGAGGATCGGCGTTTTCGAGCCGCCTATGATTTCCTGTGCCTGCGCGCCACGGTCGACGATCGTTTGCAGTCCAGCGCAAATTGGTGGACTACCGTACAGACGCTCTCGGAGGAGAAGCAGTCGGCTGCGGCCGCTGGTCGACCGGTCGCGCAGGGAGTGTGGCCGGACAAACGGGATCGAGGATCGCGCTCTGCAGGTGAATCTGTGGCGCCGAATGAGTCGAATGAGGGGAGTCATGACAGCGAACCGAACAATGCATCCTCGGCAGCGGCGAACAGCAGCAAACCACCACGCAAGCGCCGCCGTCGTCGACGCCGTAGAGCCGGAGGCGACAAGGGCTCTTCAGGGGTGGGCAAGCCGCCTGAAAGTTGAAACGTGACGCGTCAGGGCGAAACCCGGGTTTACGTGGGTCTGGGCAGCAACCAGGGCGATCGTGTCAGTCACATCCGCCAGGCATTGTCTGCAATCGCATCACTTCCGGGTGTGTGTGCATTGCGCAGTTCGTCAGTGTATGAAACCCGCCCCATGGGACCGCAGGACCAGCCGGACTTTCTGAACGCGGTCTGCCGGTTCGACTACACTGGCTCCGCAGCATCCCTGCTGCAACAGCTGCAGTCGATAGAACGAGGGCATGGAAGACAGCAGGGTGGACCTCGCTGGGGTATGCGGCCGCTGGATCTGGATATCCTTCTCTACGGTGAAGAACTGATCGACACGCCGGATCTGCAGGTACCGCATGCGGGCCTGGGTATGCGCTCCTTTGTGCTATGGCCGCTGGCGGAGCTCAGCCCTGGCCTTCATGTGCCGGGACTAGGTTCAGTGGAAAGCCTGCGACGCAACTGTCAACATTTTGGCATCCGGGTTCACGAAGAAGGTTAAACCGCCTTTCGCCAGCCCTCCTGATTTCATGCGTGGCACGAAAGTGCAGCTACAATTACTATATGAAATATCAGTTCATAGCCATCGAAGGACCGATCGGAGTCGGCAAGACGACTCTTGCCACACAACTGGCCACCCATTTCAAGGCCAGTTTCCTGACCGATACCGATTCGACCAATCCGTATCTGAAGGCGTTTTACAGGGACCCTGCGAGTGCTGCATTGCACACGCAATTGCACTTTCTGGTGTCCCGCCTGGCGTCATTGAGAAATCCGGCCGTGGTGAATCCGACGCAACCCATCGTGGCCGATTTCCTGCTGGACAAAGACCGGCTGTTTGCCGAATTGACCCTGGATCACACTGAATGGTGGATGTATTCGCAGATCTTCGAGCAGCAGGTAGCCAACGTGCCACAGCCTGATCTGGTGATCTACCTGCAGGCACCGCTGGAACGTCTCATCGAACGGATCGAGAGACGGGGACTGGGGCACGAGCAGCGCATCGACAGCAACTATCTGCAGCAGCTGGGTGCCCTGTATGAGCGCTTCTTTCTCGGGTATACCCGGACTCCGCTGCTGATCGTCAATGCCGCAGACATCAATCTGGCGGATGAGTCGGCCGAGGTCGCACGACTGGCCACCATCATCAGCGAATTCGAAGGTGGGCGCCAGTATTTCAACCCGTTGAAGCTAAATCATCAGGACTGATCCGCTACGACAGGCACTGGGCGAGCATACCCTGAGTCAACAGGGTCGATCCGGCTACACAGCCATCGAGCGTACTTGCCTTCATATCCAGTACACTGTTGTTCCAGCTGGCCAGTTGCGCCGCTGACAGGGAATGCAGCCGACTCATCGAGGGGCCTGTGTGATTCAGCGCATACACAGGTCACTGTTTGCAGTTGGCCGCACATTAGGTAACACTGCTGTGTATTGTCAGGAAAAGAGAATTCATGAGCGACAGGCAGAACTTGCGTATTGCCCTGCTGGAGGACAATAGCGAGCAGGCCGCCCGTGTCAGCGGGTGGATAGAAAGCAAAGGCTATCACTGCGGCGTCTTCCACACTGCAGAGCAGTTTCAGCGAGCGTTCCGAAAATCCAGCTACGATGTAGTCGTACTCGACTGGACGCTGCAGAGTGGCAGTTCCGGCCTGGAAGTGCTGCACTGGATAAGGAAGACACTCACCAGCGACATACCAGTTATTTTTGCTACTGCGCGACAGGCTGAAGAAGACATTGTGATGGCGCTGCGAGCAGGCGCGGACGACTACCTGGCCAAGCCGGTGCGGCAGCATGAGCTGCTGGCGCGCCTGTATGCCCTGGCACGCAGGGCTCAGCCAGAGACCGAAATACTGGAGTGTCCCCCCTATGTATTCGATACCGCAAATCGCCAGGTTCGACTGCATGATGAAGTCATCAAGCTCACTGAAAAGGAATACGAACTGGCCTTGTTCATGTTTCGCAATCGCGGTCGAGTACTGTCTCGGCAACACCTGCTCACCTCGGTCTGGGGTACATCGGCAGAACTGAACACCCGCACGGTCGATACCCATGCAAGCAGACTGCGCAAGAAACTCAAGCTGCTGGCGTCCGAGCGATGGAAGCTTACCTCCATCTACCAGCATGGTTACCGCCTGGAAGAACACACCGGCAATACCTGATCAGTCGTTTCCTGGCAACCGTTTTTCGCCAAGCTACGATCCATGAAGCGCATCTCCATAGCTGGTCAGCGCAGGATTACGCTCAAAGGCCTGCTGTTGTTCCTGTGTACGTTGCTGGTTCTGGTGTGGCTGTTGCAGTGGAGTGATGCCACGCACAAGGTGGACAGGCTGTTGCACGATTCCTGGGTACGGGCGCATCAGCGCGCAGTGCCCACCGATGTGGTCATCGCTGCCATCGACTCCCGCAGTCTCAATGAGCTGGGACGCTGGCCGTGGCCGCGCGAACTGCAGGCCCGCCTGCTCGAGCAGTTGCAGTCTCACGGCGCCCGGGCGGTGGTCGTGGATTTGCTGTATGTCGAACCGTCCAGTGATCCTGATGGCGACCAGCGCCTGGCGCAGGCGATTCGTGCACTGCCGATATCGATTCTGCCGGTATTGACAGAGGGAGGGCGCGGCAGCATTGCCAGCGAATCCCTGCCGATTCCGGCAATCACACGCAACG
Source organism: Granulosicoccus sp. (assembly GCA_013002205.1). Taxonomy (GTDB): domain Bacteria; phylum Pseudomonadota; class Gammaproteobacteria; order Granulosicoccales; family Granulosicoccaceae; genus Granulosicoccus. The sequence continues at coordinate 19,766 of JABDKN010000313.1, read as the reverse complement.
TGACCGATATCGGGCATATATTCCTGCCTATCGATGACGATGGCATCGTGCGCCGGATTTTTCTCAAATCCGGATTCAATCAGTCACACTGGCCAGCGTTGTCCCTGGCAGCCCTGAATGCGCTGGGCGTCATGCCCGATCCACTGCCTGGTCGCTTTTTGAAGCGAGATGGCACCGAAGGCCAATGGGTGGAAAACCATGAGGTGCTGATTCCATTCTATGGCCCCAATGGCTCATTCCGGCGTATCGCGGCGGTGGACATATTGCGCGGCGATGTGCCTCGCGGGCAGCTCTCCGGAAAGATCGTGTTCGTCGGCATGACCACGACAGGGCTTGGCGATGTCGTGCCAACACCGGTGTCGGCGCTGGACCAGCCGGTGCCGGGTATCGAGATACATGCCAATGTGTTCTCGGCACTTCGCGATCAGAGTCTGGTGACACGGATCAGCAACTATCTCAACGTCCTGGTGGCATTGCTGCTGTTGCCGATCATGCTGCTCCTGTATTCCCGGGCGCCACCTCGATGGGGGTTGCTGTCGGCGGTACTCGGGGCCGGCATGCCGGTATTGATCAGTTTCCTGCTGTATCGCTACGGTCGACTCTGGTATGCGCCGCTGTCGGCCAGTATCCCCATACTGGCCAGCTACCTGTTGTGGAGCTGGCATCGCCTGGAGTACGTCAACCGGTTCCTGGAGAGAGAAGGCGCAAAACTGGAACCCTATCTGCCCAGGCGTGACAGCACGAGTAACGAGTTGCTGGCCAGTTTCTTCAAGTCAGCGCAACGGCACCTGCCCATTCAGGGATGGCGTTTCACCGTAGGCGGACAGAGCTACAGGGGCGGGAGCGGATTGCCCGAGTACTCTGTCGAGGGTAATGAGGGGAGCTGGCTGGCACGACGCGGCGTTCACGCACGTCGATACCCGGGCAAGCAACCGCTGTTGATCGAGATCGCCATTATGGACCCGGCGTACAGTCGACCCATCACTCAGTACGTTAACAATCTGGCACGTGTGCGTTCGCGTGGTCAGTCCACCGCCCTGACTGGCTCCATCGAAAAGCTGCAATCCAATGCACTGAAGCTCAGCGAACAGCTGGAGTGGCTGCGCAGCGTGAGGGTGTTCTCGGACACGATACTCGATGGCAGTCCCATCGGATTTGCCGTGTGGAATGCGGCAGGGGAGTGCATACGCGCCAATCGGCTGATCTACACCATGGTGGCAGGGTTCCGTGAGCGCGGTGAGTTCGTCGATTTCGTGCACTGTGTCGATTGGCATGACGGCGAGGCCGAAATGCCGGAACGCTTCCAGAAACTCATACTGGAGTGCACGCCCTGTCAACTCACCTACAGCGCCGAGGAGCATGAGCTGGTCGTCAGCTTCAATGCCGTGGGTGAGAAACTCTCCGAGCGGCTGATTTGTGTCAGTGTGCTGGACGTCACCGACATACGTACAGCAGAGCGTGCACGTGCCGAGATGGTGGACTACCTGTCGCATGATCTTCGATCACCACTGATTTCTGCTCTGTACCTGCTGGACCAGGACAGCGATCCGCGTATCGAGCAGAACATTCAGAACAGTCTGGTAATGATGGATGACCTGCTGCACGTGGCCCGTGCAGACAGCCTGTCGGAAGGCAAATTCGTAGCCGTGCTGATCAATGCCGTTCTCGATAATTCTCTGGACCAGCTGTTGCCACAGGCACTCAGCAACAGCATTCAGTTCGATGTGGATACTGCTGATGATGATTTGTGGGTCGACGGCGATGCAACGTCTCTGGAGCGTGCCATCAGCAATATCCTGAGTAACGCGATCAAGTTCTCCCCCGAGAATACGACCGTGCGCGTGCATCTGTTCAGGCAGGGCGAGAAAGCCGTGTTGACGATCGATGACCAGGGTGTGGGAATCGACCCTGACATGCTGGACCTGCTGTTCACTCGTTTCAAACGCGATGCGAAAACAGCGGCTCGGTTCAAGGGCATTGGCCTGGGGCTTGCGCTGGTGGCACGTGTCGTATCCCTTCACCAGGGCAAGGTCGCTGCCAGCAATACCGCAGAAGGCACGCGTATCACGTTGGAGCTGCCGCTGGAATCGGTGACCCCTGACAACACTGGCCCGGGGGGGCATGAATAATCCGCGCTAGCGCTTGATCGTCTCCACCTTGCCGTCATCGAGCCCGACCAGCAGGATGTCGGCGGCTCTGGCGGCAAAGAGCCCGTTGGTGACGACACCCGGGATGGCATTCAGGGCAGCTTCCAGTGCGAGCGGATCGGTGATCGAAAAGCCGTAACAGTCGATGATGATGTTGCCATTGTCAGTACGCGGGCCCTCGCGGTATTCGGGGTCTGCGCCCATCCGTACGATTTCCCGGGCAACGAAGCTGCGTGCCATGGGAATGACCTCGACCGGCAATGGGAAATCACCCAGCACCTCGACCTGCTTGCTGCGGTCAACGATACACAGAAATTCGCGGCTGGCAGCGGCGATGATCTTCTCCCGCGTCAGCGCACCGCCTCCACCCTTGATCAGTTGCAGTGCCGGGTTCACCTCGTCTGCACCGTCGATGTACAGTTCCAGCGACCCGGTCATGTTCAAATCCAGGACATCGATACCGTGGGATTTGAGCCTTTCGGCCGTTGCCTCGGAACTCGCCACAGCGCCTTGGATGCGCGGCCCACGCGCGGCCAGCGTATCGATGAACACGTTCACCGTCGAACCCGTGCCTACACCGAGCAGGGCATCGTTGGCGACATACTCGAGTGCGGCGAGCGCTGCCGCCTGTTTTCCGGGATGCATGGTTTCTGGTGGATACCTGCCGTTGAAAATTGTGGTGATGAGCCGGCGCAAAGTTCCGAGTTGAACAGGGAGCACTGAGACGGGAAACCGAGTACATTTGCGGGTTCTATCCGAACCCAGCCTGACACGGGCCATTGATGAGCCAGCTACAAGATCAGTATATCAAACGTATCCTGTCCGCCCGGGTCTATGACGTCTCCGTGGAAACCCGCCTGCACGAGGCAGCGCAGCTGTCAAAGCGGCTGGGTAATGCCGTGTGGCTGAAACGTGAAGATGAACAACAGATTTTCTCCTTCAAGTGTCGTGGTGCGTTCAATCGTATCCACAAATTGATGCAGGAGCGATCGGTAGCCGGGGTGATCGCCGCCTCGGCAGGCAATCATGCTCAGGGTGTGGCACTGGCAGCGCAGAAGCTGGGCCTGCACGCGGTGATCGTGATGCCGCAGACGACGCCCGGTATCAAGGTGGAGGCCGTACGCGCCCTCGGCGCCGAAGCACTGCTGCACGGAGACGATTTCGACACAGCACTGCCGCATGCACTCAAACTGAGCGAACAGCGAGGTTATCCCTTCATACATCCCTTTGATGACCCGGACACCATCGCCGGACAGGGAACCGTGGGTGTGGAGCTGTGCCGGCAGCATCCGGGGCCACTGGACGCGGTGTTCGTGCCTGTCGGCGGTGGTGGTCTGGCGGCCGGGATAAGCGTCTATCTGAAGTATCTGCGTCCCGATGTCCGAATCGTCGGCGTGGAACCTGTGGATGCCGCGTCCATGCACGATTCCCTGCTGGCGGATGAGCGTATCGTGCTGGACCAGGTGGGGCAGTTTGCCGATGGTGTGGCAGTCAGGCAGGTGGGGAAGTACTCGTTTGAGCTCTGTCGCGAATACCTCGATGAAGTCGTGCTGGTCACCGTCGATGAAATCTCAGCGGCGATAAAAGACATCTTCAATGACACACGCACACTGACCGAACCTGCAGGCGCACTGGCTGTTGCGGGCATGAAGCGATACGTGCGTGAGCGGGGTGTATCAGGTCAGACCCTGATTGCGGTCAACAGTGGCGCGAACATCAATTTCGACCGCTTGCGGCATGTGGCGGAGCGGGTGGAAATCGGTGAAAGCCGCGAGGCGCTGCTGGGCGTCACTATCCCGGAACAACCCGGCAGTTTTCTGGCCTTCTGCCGGTCACTGGGCAAGCGCAGAATTACCGAGTTCAACTATCGCTATGCCGATACCGACATGGCCCATGTATTTGCCGGTGTCGAGTTGTCCGGTGGGGCAGACGAGCGCGATGCACTGATGAGTCATTTACGTGACAACGGGTATGAGGTGCTGGATATGACTCACAACGATACGGCCAAACTGCATCTGCGACACATGATCGGCGGCCACGCCGGCATGTCTTCCGAGCGGCTCTATCGCTTCGTTTTTCCCGAACGTCCCGGTGCCTTGCTCGACTTTCTGCAGGCCATGGGGCAGCGCTGGAACATCACGCTGTTCCATTACCGCAACCACGGTGCTGCCTATGGACGCGTATTGGTGGGTATGTCATTGCCCGAAGGAGAAGAGGACAAACTGAGTAACTTCATCGCGACACTGGGGTACAAGGTCGAGGATGAATCAGCCAACGAAGCCTATTCACTGTTCCTGCGCTGAGTCCGATCGAAATTTCCGCGGTGCCGAACGAGAACAGTGCCAGAAGACTGGGCTTCGCTGGCAGTGCATCGACCCACGCCTGGCTCATTGCCTGTAAACGATGCGTCGTTCAGTGACGACAACATCCAGCGGCACATCCCACCAGTCAGGTACCAGCTGCTCGACGTATTGCACCTCATGGGCGACGCCGATCAACAGTGCTTGCTTTTCCGTCGCTCGTGCACGGCCTCCGACCGGCTGTGCGAAGGTCCGGTCATAGTAGCCCCCGCCCATGCCGATGCGATGGCAATGTCGATCGAATCCGACCAGCGGCACGATGACCGCATCGAGCGATGTCGCACTCAGGCAGCTTTGTTCATCGAAAACCGGCTCACGTATGCCGAAGCGGTTCACAGTCAGGGTCGTTGCCGAATCGAATGGCGTGAACAGCAGCGTGTGATCGGGCCTGGTTATCGGAACGCAGGTTATCTGCCCTCGCTCGCGGCATCGGGCCAGGGTGTCGTCGAGGTGCACTTCGCTGCCAATTGCCAGGTAGCCGGCGATGGTGCGTGCAGTGGAGAGCAGTGGCAATAGCTGCGCCGAAATGATGCTCGAATTCCCGGCGACAGTTAGAGGATCGATTTCATCCCTGGCCCTCCGGAGCCGTTGTCGCAGCCTCTGGCGTTCAGCGCTGGTGACCTGCTCCGTCGGATGGCTCGGTGTCATGAAAGTGTATCAACCACGGTGCCGTCTCCGGTGTGCTACCTTGAACCGGGCGGTTCAGGTGGGGACAACTGGAACCGTATCAGGCTTTCCGCCGTAGCGGACGTGCACAACAACAGCGACCAGATCATCCCCGGGGTTATAAATTAGGCTCAAGGGATATACCCGACCAGATAACCAACACCGCAGAAGATACGAATTACAGGTTAGCATGATCCGGCGATGACAGACACTGACAGACTGGTTACTCGGGTGTCACTGTCTGATTTGCGACATCGTCCTCGAGCAGTTCATCCAGCCTGTTGTTCAGCGCTGTCAGGCGCTCGGTGAAAGTTGCCGTATCCCCGGCGCCCTCGACGGTACCCGGCAAGCTCTCCTGCGAGCGTGACTTGAGCAGGGCATTGGCGGTGTTGATGGCCGCCAGGATGGCGATTTTCTCAATGCTTGACGTGGTATTGCGCCTGCGCAGGTCGCGCATGGACTTGTCTATGTAGGCAGCAGCCTGCATCAGGTCGTCTTCCTCCCCGGGCTTGCACGCTATCTGTACTTCCTTGTCCAGGATGCGCAGGCGTGCAGGGCGGCTGCCACCTGCATCAGGAGTGCGATCGTGCGGGCTGCTCATTGACTCATTTCCATCGATTTGAGACGAGTAATCATCTGTTCCACTTTGCTGCGTGCCGTCTCGTTCTTGTCGATCAGCCGGGCGCGTTCCTCCACCAGTGAGCTCTGTTGATCCTTGAGTGAGCGATTTTCCTGGCGCAGCCGCGTACACAGTGCCATCAACTCCTCCATGCGCGCTTCTAGTGCCTCGAATTGCTCGTCTAGTGTCGGCAGACTCATGCCCTGGCCCTGTCTGGTTGCATGACGCTCATTGTATACTTCAACACTGTTCCGCTGGGAATGACGCAATTTTTGTGACCCTGTCCAATGAGATCCTGTCCAGTGCACTGGAGCGGCTGGAGATGCCGTTACCCCTGTCTGAAGTGCATGGGCTGTGCTGCGGGTTGCTGTGTTCCATGCCCAGCAGCGCAGCGAAGAGGCGCTGGTTCACCGAACTACTGGATGCGGCCTCACTGTCAGCCGATTCCGTGGCAGGCAAGGCTGGTGAACTGAAGACACTGGACGAATGGTTTGCCCAGACACTCAGCTCACTCAACGATGCGGACCTGGAATTTACCCCGGCCCTGCCGGATGATGAAGTACCGGTGCAGGTGCGAACACGGGCACTGGGTGACTTTTGCGGTGGCTTCACCTATGGCATCGGACTCGCGTTGAGTCAGCGGGGACATAAGCCGCTGCCGGCAGACGCCCGCGAGATCATCGAGGATTTCCAGTCCATCGAGGCGGTCGACATCGACGACTCCACCGCCGAGGAGAGTGTCTTCATAGAGTTGCTCGAATATGTGCGTGTCGGGGTACTCCTCGTGCTGGAAGAGCTTCGTCCCATCACCCCTGCCACTCAGAACCAACCATCATGACCAAGGGTACATCACGGACGCGGCGATTCACCAAGTCTCATGGCGCAGAACTGAAGCGCCGCCGTCGCACCTTGATGCGCATCATGGGCGACCACTCGATTGCGGTCATCCCCTCTGCGCGTGAGTGCATGCGCAGCCGTGACACCGAGTACCCCTACAGGGCGGACAGCAATCTGCTGTATCTCAGCGGGTTTGACGAGCCGGACGCGTTGATGGTACTGGTGCCCAATCGCCGTGCCGGACAGTATCTGATGTTCTGCCGCGAACGTGATGCGGACAAGGAAACATGGCATGGGCGCAGGCTGGGTGTTGAGGATGCCCCGGATGCGTTGGGTGCAGACGATGCGTTTCCCATCGGCGACCTGGATGACATACTGCCGGGATTGCTGGAGAACAAACAGTCCGTCTTCCACACACTGGGCAAGGATCTGGCGTTCGATGCCCGGTTGTTGGGCTGGTTGAACAAAGCCCGTTCGAGTCGCCAGCGGGAGGGTGGCGATCCGGATACCTTCATATCGCTGGATTTCCACCTGCACGAGATGCGTGTGCACAAGAGTCGAACTGAACTTGCCGCGCTGCGTCGGGCAGCCAGGCTCACCGCATCGGCCCATGCCCGTGCCATGCGGGCCGTAAGACCCGGTATGCGCGAATATGAACTGGAAGCCGAACTCATTGCAGAGTACCGGTCAAGCGGCGCGACCCATGCTTTTCTGCCGATTGTCGGCGGCGGGGCAAACGGCTGTATTCTGCATTACACCGAGAACAACGACGTGCTGCTCGACAAGGAACTCGTGCTGATCGATTCAGGTGCCGAGGTGGCAGGATATGCCGGTGATATCACGCGCACCTTTCCTGTCAATGGCAGGTTTACCGACGAGCAGCGGACCGTCTATGAAATTGTACTCGAAGCCCAGTTGGCCGCCATCGAGGCGATCCAGCCCGGCAATCACTGGAACGATCCTCACGACGCGGCAGTCAAGGTGCTGACCCGTGGTCTGCGCGATATCGGTGTGCTCAAAGGCAAGTTGCCGACCCTGATAAAGGATGAGGCCTACAAGCCCTATTACATGCACCGTACCGGGCATTGGCTGGGCATGGACGTGCACGATGTGGGTGAATACAAGATCAATGGCGACTGGCGGATTCTGGAACCGGGTATGGTGCTGACCGTGGAACCAGGCCTGTACCTGGGTCAATCGGGAAAGGTGCCCAAAGCCTACCGGAACATTGGAATCCGCATCGAGGATGATGTGGCGGTAACACGCGACGGTCACGAGATACTGACCGACGGTGTGCCGAAGTGTGTTGATGACATTGAAGCATTCATGTGCAAGCGACACTGATGAATTCCCAGCCAGACATCACGGATGTGGTCATAGCCGGAGCCGGACTGGTGGGAACGCCACTGGCACAGGTGCTGGCCGCGAACGGCTGGGACGTCGTCCTGCTCGATGCGGGTGAGGCTGCGAGCCGATCGAGCGCGGCAGCGGTGCGTGACGCCCCCGTCTCTGCCGGTCCTGATCGGGCAGCAACGCCATGGCAAGCGCATGAGCGGGTGCTACGGCAGCGCTGTACCGCCCTGAGCCTGGGCACACAGCAATGGTTCGCACAGCATGCCCTGTGGTCTGCCGTAGCGGATGATGCAGCACCGATCCGCCAGGTAAACGTCACACAGAAAGGCTATTTCGGGGCTACCCGATTACGGGCCGATGAGCTGCATGTCGAGGCACTGGGCTACGTGGTGGACAATGCCAATTTTACCCAGGTCATGCGCTCGATGCTGGCTGCACAAGGTGTTGCCTTTCACTCGGGGGCCAGGGTCGTCGCGGTACGTGAGCAGGCTTCGTTCGTCGAGGTGCACCTGGCCGACGGGCCACCGTTCAGGGCGCGCCTGTTGCTGGCGGTGGATGGTGTCAGCTCGGCCGTACGTGAATCGGCAGGCATCGGCAGGCAGCAGACAGATTACGGCCAGGCAGCGGCACTGAGCATCGTCAAACTGGAGGATGCGCACCATGGTGTTGCCCACGAGCGATTCACCGACACCGGTCCACTGGCCTTTCTGCCTCGCACCGGTCCCTATATGAGTGTAGTGGACTGCATGGAACCTGCCGAACGATCGACCATCGATGACCTGGATGACGCGGCTTATCTGGCGCGCCTGCAGGCACGCTTCGGCTACCGCCTGGGACGTTTCGAGGCTGTCGGTCCGCGCCTGACGGTGCCCTTGCTGCGTATCGAGGCGAGCGCGCAGACGGCAACGCGCACCGTACTGCTTGGCAACGCCATGCGACTGCTGCACCCGGTCGGTGGCCAGGGCTATAACCTGGCGATGCGGGATGTGGCCTGTCTGGTACGGCTTCTGGGTACCAACAGGGGAGCAGATCCGGGTGAGGCGGACTTGCTGAGGCACTTCGTCGAGGCCCGGCGAAATGATCAGCGGCAGGTCGTTCGCTTTACCGAGACTCTGGCGCGGGGGTTTCGCGGTCGTGCGGCATTGCCAGGTCATGTGCGCTCTGCCGTCTTGCTGGGACTGGATACACTGGGGCCACTGCGCACGCACTTTGCACGGCGGACCATGGGGCTGACCAGCTGAGTGAGGCGGTGAAGCAGCCAGAACGGCCACCTGTCGTTGCTGGCAGACGGTCTCCAACAGAGTCACGCTGGCGACGCCTGCTGGAATCCAGGCTGGGGCAACGACTCGCCTTCTTCGTCCTGGCTGCCCTGATTGGTGCGCTCGTCGGACTCTCTACCCTGGTATTGATCAAGCTGGTCCTGTTGTTCCAGTGGATTGGCTATGGTGCGGCCTCGGAAATCCGCTATGCACAGATCATCGCAGCCAGGCCTGCCTGGCAGGTTGTTCTCGTGCCGGCGGCAGGCGGGCTGGTGCTGGGTATCCTCATGCAGTTTCTGCCAGGCAGGCGTTACCACGGCATTGCCGACGTCATGGAAGCCTGTGCTCTCAACAGTGCCCGGATGCCGGTACGTTCCGGTGTCGGGGCAGGTCTTGCTGCGGCCATTTCCCTGGGTCTGGGGGCACCCCTGGGCCGGGAGGGTCCCGCTGTGCACATCGGGGCATCCATCAGTGCGTGGCTTGCTGAACGCCTGGGCCTTCCCCACAAGCAGTCACTGGCCTTGCTCGGCTGTGGTGCGGCAGCGGCCGTGGCCGTGTCCTTCAATACACCTATTGCCGCGGTGATCTTCGCGCTGGAAGTCATCGTCGGCTACTTCACGCTGCGTGTCTTTGCGCCCATCGTGATCGCCACCATGCTGGCGATGCTGGTGCGTGAGTATTTTCTGGGTCAGCAGGCGTTATTCCCGGTGTTGCCCAATGCCATCGCCTCCAACTGGGAGCTCATCCTGTTTGCTTCACTGGGCATTCTGGGAGCCTGGGTTGCCAAGGCCATGCTGGCACTCACCGGGGGTTTCGAGCAGGCCTGGAAGCGCAGCGGCCTGCCGCGCTGGTGTCAGCCAGCCCTGGCGGGGGCGATGATCGGTATCGTAGCCCTGCCGCTACCGCACATCCTGGGTATCGGTTTCGAGGGAACCTTGCTGGCCTTGCGCGGCGATCTGGACAACGGCCTGGTTGCCTGGTTGCTGCTTGCCAAGTTCGTCGTGGTGTGTCTGGCGCTGAGCAGTGGTTTTGCCGGGGGCATATTCGGCCCCGCCATTTTCATGGGCTCCATGCTCGGCGGCGTGTTCTGGGCACTGGCCAGCCTGAGCGGACTGCCCCTGAGTGATCAGGGAGTCTATGCCACCATTGGCATGGCGGCCATGGGATCAGCACTGCTGGGCGCACCCATATCCACGGTATTGATCGTGTTCGAATTGACCCACGACTACGGCATTACGCTCGGGGTGATGACCGCTGCCGCCGTTGCCAGTACGGTCATGCAATCGGGCGAGCACGGCTCCTTCTTTCGCTGGCAGCTGGCCAGGCGCAATGTCAGTCTGGCCAGTGGCCGGGATATCAGTCTGTTGATGACTCACAGGGTGGAAAAACTGATTCGTACCGGTTACCTGCAGGTACACACGGATATAACCACCGGAGAACTGGAATCGCGTATGGGCCAGGAGCGCCAGCGTATTGCGATATTCGTGGACGAGGATGGTGTCTTCAGGGGAAGCGTCAATCTGTCCCTGCTGATCAGTCACGCGATTGACAACGGCATGGATTCACCGGCCATCGATGGTGCACTGGATTCGGCATATGCCATCACCTCGTTGACCAACATCGTGACAGCGGTGCAGAGTATGGCCGAACACAAGCAGGAGTATCTGCCGGTGGTCAACCGTGCCAAACCGAAAAAGCCGGAACTGCTGGGCGTGGTGACCAAGAGCGATCTGCTGGCCGAACACTACGATGTCATCAAGCGGGCGCGCGAGGAAGAATTCGGTATCACCTGAAGCGCGCGGACTCGATCGCAGGATCTGTCAGAGAATGCCCTTGCCGTTTCGGAGCCGGCGGCACCGGTGTGGTACAACGGCACTCTTTGGCGAGCTGCATTCACCTATGCTGAACGGGGAAGATACATGAGCGATCCGACATTCCTGGGATTCGACACACTGGCGCTGCATGCCGGTCAACAACCCGATCGCGAGACGGGTGCCAGGGCGACACCGATTTACCAGAGCACCTCGTTTGTCTTCGATGACAGTGACAAAGCCTCCTCCCTGTTCGATGTGGCGCGTGCCGGGCACGTCTACTCGCGCATATCCAACCCAACCGTGGCCGTGCTGGAAGAGCGTGTCGCCGCGCTGGAAGGCGGCGTGGGGGCTGTGTGTACGGCCAGTGGTATGGCCGCCATTCATCTGGGCCTGACAACCATCACGGGTGCGGGCGGGCACATTGTCGCGTCGCGCTCACTGTACGGCGGTACACACAATCTGCTGAGCTACACACTGCCGCGCTTCGGCATCCAGACGACGTTTGTCAATCCGCAGGATCCAGATGCATTTGCCGCGGCCATTCGTCCGGAAACCCGTGTGGTGTTCGCCGAGACGGTGGCCAATCCCCGATGTGAAGTACTGGACATCCCCCGGGTCTCGGCCATTGCCCATGCCGCAGGCGTCCCCCTGATGATCGATGCCACGCTGACGACCCCGTACCTGATGCAGGTCCTGCACCTGGGAGCGGACATCGTCATGCACTCGCTGACCAAGTTCATGGGTGGCCACGGGGTGGCCGTGGGCGGTGCGCTGATCGACGGCGGCCGTTTCGACTGGGAGGCCTCAGGCCGATTTCCCGAACTCGCTGAACCTTATGCCGGTTTTCACGGCATGGATTTCGTCGAGGAGTTCGGACCTGCGGCCTACATCATGCGTGCACGCAAGGAGGGACTGCGAGACTTTGGTGCCACCTTGTCGCCGGGCAATGCGTTCCATCTGCTGCAGGGACTGGAAACCCTGCCGCTGCGTATGGATCGCCATGTCAGCAACACCGCCGCCATCGTGAACTATCTGGCGGAGCATGAGGAGGTGTCGACGGTTCACCACCCGGACCGACCCGAACACCCGGATCATGACCTGGCCAGGCACCTCCTGCCCAGAGGCTGTGGCGCCGTATTCAGTTTCGAACTTGCCGGTGGCCGTCCCGCCGGCAGCGCCTTCATTGAAAGTCTGCAGCTGTTTTCCCATCTGGCCAATGTCGGTGATGCCAAGTCGCTGGTGATCCATCCAGCCAGTACCACGCATTCGCGTATGGACGATGAGGATCTGCTGGCAGCCGGAATTTCGCCCGGTCTGGTGCGACTGTCGGTGGGCCTGGAAAACCTGGACGACCTGCTGGCCGATCTGGCTCAGGCTCTGCGGCGCGCAGGCAGGAAACGCGTGACTGCCGGCACGCCGACAGGCAAGCTCGGCAAGCCGGCGGAGTTCAGCTCGTGAAGGCAGTGATCAACGGCGCACCGTGTTTCATCGGGCAAGGCGGAACGGACTGGCAAGCTGGCCGCAAGACACTGGTGCTGCAGCACGGGGCGGGGATGGACCGCACGATCTGGGTCCTGCTGGCGCGATACTTTGCACGGCATGGCTACAATGTGGTTGCCGCGGATCTGCCGGGGCATGGAGCGTCTGGTGGTGAGATACTGACGTCGATCGAGTCGCAGGCCCAGCATCTCTGGCAGCTACTGGATCTTCTGCAGCAGGCGCATGGCCTGCCGCATGAGCCAGTGGTTCTGGGCGGGCACAGCATGGGAGCCCTGGTGGTGTGCGCGGCGGCCGGACTGCGGCCGGATGCCGTGGAACACCTGTTGCTGTTCGGTGCCGGATACCCCATGCCTGTGGGTCAACCGCTGCTGGATGCGGCGCAGGCCGATGACCAGTCGGCAGTTGATATGATCTCGATTTATGGCCACTGCTTCAGCTCGCAACTGGGTCACAATGCGGTGGCCGGCATCAGCGTGATGAACAGTGCCATGGCCTTGCTGGAGCGCGCAAAACCAGGTGTGCTGTATGCCGATCTGTCCGCCTGTAATGAGTACCAGGGGCTTGCCCGGGTCGCGGACAGCTTTGGACCGGGAAAAACCACACTGATCGTCGGCGACAGCGATCGCATGACTGGGATAAAGATGAGCCGCAACCTGGCGAGCATGCTGGGTGCCGAACTGGTGATCCTGTCCCAGTGCGGTCATATGGTCATGAGCGAGCAGCCTGAGCAGACGCTACAGGCGGCCAGGCGTGTGCTGCTGTAATGTCCGCCTCATACGGCGCGGGAAAAACCCGGGCGTGACCCCGTAGACGACTCCCGTGCCGACACCAGGTATGTTGCGACCGATCAGGCCGTTGCAGTATCCAGACTGTCGAAGATCTTCTGCTTGATGTCGTCCACGCTGCCTATGCCATGCACCTTGATGTAGGAGGGTGCCGCCTCGTCGTCCGCAGCTGACCATGTCTGGTAGTAATCTTTCAACGGCGCGGTCTGCTCTTCATAGACGCTCAGCCGGTAACGCACCGTTTCCTCCTTGTCATCTTCCCGCTGAATCAGAGGCTCTCCCGTCACATCGTCACGCTCTGCCACCTTTGGCGGGTTGTACAGGACATGGTAACTGCGTCCGGAGGGCTCATGAATGCGACGACCGCCCATACGCTTGATGATCTCTTCGGCATCGACATCGATTTCGACGACCGCATCCAGTTCGATATTGGCCTGCTTGAGCGCATCGGCCTGCGCCAGCGTACGCGGAAATCCGTCGAACAGAAATCCCTGTTCGCAATCCGGCTGCCGGATACGCTCCTTGACCAGCCCGATGATGATGTCATCGGATACGAGGTCCCCCGCATCCATGACCTTCTTGGCCTCGATTCCCAGCGGAGTCTGTGCTTTTACCGCAGCGCGCAGCATGTCACCGGTGGATATCTGCGGGATACCGTAACGCTCTGTGAGGTACCCGGCCTGGGTGCCCTTGCCAGCCCCTGGTCCACCCAACAATATCAACCGCATGTAATGCTCCTGAATAATGAAACAGCAGCGGGAAGGGTATCGAAATAAACGCCTGAATGCACGAAATCTGCTCATCCGGTGCCATACTCGTGCAATGTCTGTCGAACATTTACGCAAAGATCTCGTCATCGATGCCGAGCTTGCTGGCAATACACTCCGTTTTCACACCACCTGGGGCCTGTTTTCGCCACGCGCCATCGATGAGGGGACGCTGCTGCTGCTGCAGCATCTGGAGGTACGTGACGACGATGTGGCGCTGGACATGGGCTGCGGTTACGGGCCGCTCGGATTATCCATAGCGCAGCGCGCCCCGCGGGGGTCGGTTCACCTGGTGGACAAGGATTTCCTGGCAGTGCAGTACACACAGGCCAATGCCGAGCGCAATGAACTGCACAATACACACACCTACCTGAGCAACGGGTTCAGCCACGTACCCGGGCAACTGCGTCTCAGTCTTGTCGTGTCCAATCTGCCCGCCAAGGTGGGTAATGAATTTTTCCAGATCCTGTTTCACGATGCCCGCACCCGCATGTTGCCGGGTGCCCGTATCGTCGTGGTGACGATCAACGGGCTGCGCGATTTCGTCAAGCGATCCTTCAACGAGACTTTCGGTAACTACAGCAAACTGAAGCAGGGCAAGAGCTATACCGTCTCCATGGCAACGCTACCCGACTGACAGTGGCATTGCCTGCCGGGTCCGATGGTCAATTGGCAATCGGTGCACCAGGTAGCACCGGTGGGCTGCAGGGCCTTGTCCAGTTCCACCCGGTCATCGAACACGAAACAGTCACCCTCCCAGTGCCTGCCACCGGTTTTTTCAAAGTAGTTCAGTATGCCGCCTTCGATCTGGTAGACCTCGCGAAAACCCTGCTCGATCATCCACGGAGCCGCTTTCTCGCAGCGAATACCGCCCGTACAAAACGTCACGACGGGTTTGCTGGTGTCCAGTTTGCCAGCCTTCACTGCCTCTCTGACGGCCGTCTGGTAATCCCTGAAATGGGCGATATCCAGATGTGTCGCCCCTCTGAAGGTGCCGGATTCCACTTCATAGGTGTTGCGGGTATCCAGCAGAGTAATATCCTTGCCTGAATCCAGCCACTGACGCAGCATCTCGGGAGACAACGCCGGGGCATCGGGCCGCTCCAGCTGGCGTGCACGGGCTTCGGGGCCATCGAAGGCAATGATTTCATGACGGATCCTTACCTTGAGTTTTGAGAATGGCCGCACATCGCATACGCTCTCTTTGAGCCAGAGCTTGCGGAAGCGCTCATCGGCGTCAAATACTGCGCGCGCAGCATCGCACTGGTCGCGGTTACCGGCCAGCGCCACGTTGATTCCTTCCTCGGCAAGTAATATAGTGCCGAGTACGCCGGTTTTGCGCAAATCAGCGTGCAGGTCGGCCTGCAGGATCGGCAGGTAATCCAGTCGTATGAATCGGTAACCGGACAGATTGACGCAGACAGTCGGGGTAGTTGAAACGGACGCACATCGTTGTGCTTCCTGATTGTCTATCACTCGCATTTTTTCAGCCATGGACTACAGTAGGGTTTATAACAACAATTCTATCTTTCTTCAGTCAGGTCCGTATCGCATCGCCTGGCGAAGACACTCAGGGTGTGGACATGAAGTGTGAACATAAGCGACAGGCGGCGCGTCTGGCGGGCGTACTGAACGTGGCACTGGTCAGTATGGCGTTGTCTTCGATACCGGCTACGCTCAGTGCCAATGTGGTGCCATCCGATACGGATGCCTACGCGCATCTGGTCGATGAACGGGACAGGTTTCGCCAGGCACTGGATGCCCTGTCGGCAGGCAAATTGAAAAAATTCGAAGCCTTGCGCTCATCGCTGCAAGGCTACCCGCTTCAGGAATACCTGGAATTCGCCAGGCTGCAGCGCATGTGGTCCACCGGCAAGCCTGGATCGGACGACATCGCGCTGCTCAACGAATTCGAGAAACGGACCGCCGATGCATCGCTGACGCGGCGCCTGACCCGTACCCTGCAGAAACGATTTGCCGATACCGGGCAGTGGCGCACGTTTCTTGCCCTGGGCAA
Organism: Granulosicoccus sp.; assembly: GCA_013002205.1. GTDB lineage: Bacteria > Pseudomonadota > Gammaproteobacteria > Granulosicoccales > Granulosicoccaceae > Granulosicoccus. The sequence continues at coordinate 3,642 of JABDKN010000313.1, read as the reverse complement.
GTCCCGCCTGGCGGCCGGTATGCCCTGTGAAACCTTGCAGGCGCACAGCGCGGTTGGACTGCTGGATGGATTTGATGAGGCTTCCATCGCCATGTGGGTCAAGCCGGTCAGGCACAGGACTGCCTGCCAGTCCATCCTGTCGAATCTGGAATCCAGGCACACGCCGACGGTGCCTGCCATCTGGGAAAGAATATTCCAGTCGATGGAGCAGAACAAACCGGAATTTGTCACCCCCATGCTTGGGTATCTGGCTAGCCGTGATCGTAAACTGGTCAAGCGCTGGATCGACGCCGGCAAGGCACCGCAGCAATTCCTCACCAGCGGTGCACTGGATGAGAACACGGTGCTCAATCGACGCATCGTCGCGGATCTGGTAGTCGACTGGTCCCGAGAAGATACCCAGGCCGCCATGAAGCACTGGCTGAGAGTGCGCGATCGCTATTCGTTTTACGAGGATCGCTATTACGATACCCATCGTGCCCTGGCCATGCGCGCAGCCTATCGACGCATGCCGGAGGCTCATGGATGGCTGAATGAGTTTACGGCCAGAGCCGACGACCTGGAGCTGAAGGAGTGGCGCATACGCACGGCTCTGTGGGCCGAGGACTGGGAGTCGGTTCATCGCAGCATCGCCGATCTGCCCCTGCAGGAGCAGGTGGAAGATCACTGGGCTTATTGGGAAGCTCGTGCGCTGGAAAAACTGGGGCGGCTCGAAGAGGCCAATGGTATCTACAGCGAACTGGCAGGCCTGCAGTCCTACTACGGTTTCCTGGCGGCCGACAGGCTGCAACTGGAATATTCCATCTATGACCAGCCGATAGCTCCCGATCCTGACTTGATGGCGACCTTGTCCGATACGCCCGAATTGATTCGATCACGGGAGTTCCATTACGTCGAGTTGACCAATGAAAGTCGTCGTGAGTGGAACAACTGGCTCAAGGGCAGACAAGCAGACGAGATTTCGGCTGCTGCCGTGCTGGCCAGTGAGTGGGGGTTGCACGACAGAGCAATCTATACCGCAGGCATCAGCGAACACAAACGAGCAATTTCATTGCGATTTCCGGTTCTCTATCGCACTGAGGTAGCTAAAGCTTCGGCGCAGAACAGCATCGAACCGGCCTGGATATTCGGTGTCATGCGGCGCGAGAGTGCCTACATTCGCGATATCCGATCCAGGGCGGGGGCCGTGGGCCTGATGCAGCTGATGCCGCGCACCGCAAAGTATGTTGCCAAATTGCAGGGCAACAAGAACTGGCGTGGTGATCTGACCGATTCGGCCACGAACATCGACTTCGGCACCTATTATCTGCGTCATGTCATGAACCGCTTCGATGATCATCAGGTACTGGCCACAGCCAGCTACAACGCTGGGCCTCACCGGGTTGATAAGTGGTTGCGTAACGACATGGTGGATGCCGATGTGTGGATCGATTCCATCCCGTACACCGAAACGAGGCGCTATGTCCGTGCCGTCATGGCCTATTCGGCAATCTATGAATACAACCTGACCGGACAGGCTCAGCGACTGAGCACAAAACTTCGTCCGATACCGGCAGCCTCCGGGGCCTGAGGGCAGACCGGCCGCGAGAACCTGTCACCGCAGCCCGGCGACATTGCCGGGCTGAGTACCCGACATGTCCTGGATAAAGCGGCTTTTTGCTTACCTTCACCGCGACGATAGCCGCGTTTCCGATGCACTGTGGGCACGCATCGTCACACTGAGCTCAGCCGCACGGCATCTGGATGCAGGCTCCATGGCGCGTCTGCGCCATGACGCCGCAGCCTTCATTCAGGAGAAGTCCTTCGAATCGGCAAACGGCATGATTCTGGACGATGCCATGCGTCTACAGATTGCGCTTCACGCCTGTCTGTTGACGTTGAATCTGCGGCACATCGACTACGGCGACTTGCATTCGATAATCGTCTACCCGGATGTGTTTATCGCCCCTCACCAGCAGATCGACCAGTCGGGGGTCGTTCACGCCGGTGACCTCGCTTTGGCAGGCGAGTCATGGTTGCGCGGACCGGTAGTGTTGTCGTGGTCAACAGTGCGGAACCCGCGGCCTGCCGGTAATGTGATCATCCACGAATTTGCGCACAAGATTGATGGTGTGAACGGCGCAGTGAACGGATTTCCACCCATGCCATCGGCCATGTCGGCGCGGCGTTGGTCGGCGGTTTTCCAAGAGGCTTTCGAAGAGTTGAGCCGTCGGCTGGATGCAGGAGAACCTGCGGGAATCGACCCCTACGCCGCCATGAACGCAGCAGAGTTCTTTGCGGTTTGCTGTGAATGTTTCTTCGAAGATCCCGACAGTCTCGTCACGGCATTTCCAGGCGTGTACGACCAACTGGAAACGTTCTTCGCGCAATCCACGCTCAGCAAAGGTGATTGACTGTCCAGCCACCACGCTGAATCACCGTTAATCCCATCGATCGAGTCGAGCAAGGGCGCGTTTGGCTGCGATGGCGAGATAGGTCTGCCGGTGCTGATCGGCAGGCAGGACTTCAAGTATTGCGGCGATCATGTCCCCGTACCGTGAGGTGCGGATGCGAGTGTCAGAAAGGTTCTGTCTTCGCGCAACAGAAATTTTTCGCGCTGGGCGAATTCGTAATTTTCCCGGCCCAGCGGATCCTCGGTCAATCGAGCCCGGTACCGTTCATACGCCGCCAGGCTTGCAATATTATAGATGCCATAGGCCAGCGTCGTCGAGCCTTCGCAGGGTGCATAATAGCCGATCAGATCTGCCCCGCAGCGTGGGATAGCCTGGCCCCAGTTACGGGCATATTGTTCGAAACAGGTCTTTTTAGTTGGATCTATCTGGTAGCGAATGATGCAGGTCAGCATATGGGGCTCCGATTGGATGGTTGACTGCGGTGTCTGTAGCGGGGAGCATGCAGGTTTACAAAGGGATTATGCTTCGACTATCATCGAACTATGCAGGGCACACCCAATATTGCGAGAATCGGCACGTTGCTGGGGGACAATACGCGTGCGCAGATGCTCTCGGCGTTGATGCATGGCAAGGCGCTGACCGCCTCTGAACTGGCGAATGAGTCCGGCGTTACCGCACAGACCGCAACGACACACCTGTCGAAAATGCTGGCAGGCGGGTTGCTGAAGCTGGAAAGACAAGGGCGGCACAAGTACTTTGCATTGGCCAGTGAGGATATTGCCGCGTTGCTGGAGACACTGATGGGGCTGGCCGGCAACGAGGTACCGCTGCGCACGCTGACCGGGCCGCGTGATGCTGCTATGCGTGAAGCACGAATCTGTTATAACCATCTGGCAGGCTCCAGGGGAATTCGGCTCTATGACAGCCTGCTTGCCAGGCGCTTGCTCGTGACCAGCAGCGGTAATCTGGCGCTGAGTGGTGCTGGTGAACGATATATGATGAACTTCGGTATCGAGCTCGAGGCCCTCAAGGCCTCGCGTACGCCACTGTGCCGCAGCTGTCTGGACTGGAGTGAACGTCGCTCACACCTGGCCGGCAGTCTTGGCAGGGCGATACTTGCACGCTTCGAGTCCATGCGCTGGGTGAAGCGAGAGCAGAACAGTCGGGTCCTGATATTCACCAGAGCAGGGAAGCAGGCTTTCGATGCGGAATTCAGTCGATAGAGTGCCCCACGAGTTTGCGCTGTACT
>JABDKN010000308.1 GCA_013002205.1 Granulosicoccus sp. | reverse complement strand
CGGTTGATTCTCGCCTCGGCATCGCCCCGCCGCCGCCAACTGCTGCAGCAGATCGGCTACGAGCCGGAATGTATCGCTGCTGAAATCGACGAACAGGCCAGGTCGAGCGAGCCTGCCGACGCACTGGTGAGGCGCCTGGCGCGCAGCAAAGCGATGGTCGTCTGGCGCAGCCAGGTCGAGTCGCAATGCCGAACGCAGCAGTTGCCTGCCGGTCCTGATCCTGCACCGCTCATCATCGTGGGTGCTGACACCGTGATCGAGCTCGATGGCGACCTGCTTGGCAAACCACTGGACAGGCGCCATGGTCTGGCCATGTTGCAGCGCCTGTCAGGTCGTGAACATTCGGTATTCAGCGGTGTCTGTGTCATCACCGGTGATGCTGCCGCGTCGTGTATCGAACCTGATGTGCAACAACTCTGTGTCAGGACGCGGGTACGGTTTGGCCAAATCGCAGCCACACAGGCCGAAGCGTACTGGGACGGCGGAGAGCCGGCAGGCAAGGCCGGTGGCTACGCCATCCAGGGCGCAGCTGCCCAATTTGTTGCGCATTTGTCCGGCAGCTACAGTAATGTAGTGGGATTACCGTTATACGAGACCCACGCCCTGTTGGCGCGTGCGCTTTCGTCGGCGGATCCGCCCGCATGACGCACCTGAGCATTGCCGTTCATGTCATCTCAACCGACACGTCACATGACTGAAGAACTGCTGATCAATGTAACCCCTCAGGAGACGCGCGTTGCCACGGTGGAGAACGGCATGCTCACCGAAATCTGGATCGAGCGGGCGCGCAAGATCGGCCTGTTGGGCACCATCATCCAGGGAACCGTGAAGCGGGTATTGCCAGGAATGGAAGCCGCGTTCGTGGACATCGGACTGGAGAAGGCAGCCTTTCTGCATGTCTCGGATGTGCAGACACCGCCACACAGCGATGACGACCCTGAGCCGGGCAGCCCCTCCATCACCCGGCTGCTCGAGGAGGGGCAGACCCTCGCTGTGATGGTGACCAGGGATCCGCTGGGTACCAAAGGTGCACGCGTCAGCAGCAAGCTGACCATACCCAGCCGCTACCTGGTCATGATGCCGTTCGAGGATAACATCGGGGTGTCGGCACGTATCGACAACGAAGGCGAGCGTGAACGCCTGCGCCGAGCCATCGAGGAGCTGCGTGGGTCGGATGCGTGTGGTTATATCGTACGCACGGCTGCCGAAGGGCTGGAGAGCGACGCCTTGCGTGCGGACATGGAATACCTCGACAAGGCCTGGAAGGGTGTGCAGCAACGTCGCAGGAGCAGTGCCCCAGGCGCGGTGATTTTCCGCGACCTGCCGTTGGTGCAGCGCATGATGCGTGATCTGAATCGCGGCAATATCGAGCGCATCCGGATCGATTCGCGCGAAACCTACGCGCAATGTGTGACTTTCTGTAACGAATACGTGCCTGAACTGGCGCGTTGCCTGGAGCATTATCCGGGTGAAAGGCCGATATTCGACTTGCACGGCGTCGAAGATGAGATCGACAAGGCGCTGAACAAGCGGGTCCTGCTCAAATCCGGTGGTCACCTGGTCATCGACCAGACTGAATCCATGACGACGGTCGATGTCAATACGGGTGGTTTCGTCGGTAATCGCAACCTTGAAGAAACCATCTTCAAGACTAATCTTGAAGCAGCACAGGCAATTGCACGTCAACTGCGATTACGCAATCTGGGTGGCATCATCATCATCGACTTCATCGACATGACGGTGCTGGAGCATCGTCGACAGGTATTGAGAGCGCTGGAAAAGGCACTTGAACGGGATCACGCACGTACACAGGTCAACGAGGTGTCTGCGCTGGGGCTGGTGGAAATGACACGCAAGCGCACACGGGAATCGCTGGAGCAGGTGCTGTGCACGGAATGTATCGTCTGTGACGGACGAGGTATGCAGAAAACACTGGAGACGGTGGGGTTCGAGGTCGCCCGGGAGATAATTCGCCAGGTCAGGCAATTCGACATCAACTCGGTCACCGTACTGGCCTCCAGCGAGATAGTCGAATGGTTTGCCGAAGAACGCTCTGACGATATGGCTGAACTCCAGGATTTCGTCGGTGTACCCATCCGTCTGCAGGCAGAACAGTATTACACCCGTGAACACTACGATGTCGTCCTGCAGTAGATCAGTGATGCAGCCATGATCATCAACGCGGCCCATCGCTCTGCGCGCCTGCTCATGACTCTGGCAGGGGTGACGGTGATTCTGCTGGCACTGTTCACTGCCGGTGCGCGCCTCACCCTGCCTCTCGTGGCGAACTACAAGGGTGTCCTGGAGGCCAGGGTCAGTGACTACCTGGAAAGTCCTGTCGACATCGGCAAGCTGTCTCTGAGCTGGCAGGGTACGGGCCCCATACTGCGGGCGCAGGATGTTGCCGTACTGGAATCGCACGAGCGCAGGGTCAGCCTGGACGAACTGCTCATCGACGTGAACCTGGCCAGGTCGGTGTTACGCGGTATACCGATCATCAATGAACTGACACTGGTCGGAGCCAGTCTGGCAATCGAGGCGGATGCGGCAGGCCAGCTGCGCGTGCATGGTATGGAATCGGTGCGCACCAGTGTGGGTGACGACACTGACGGCGCTGCTGGTGACGAACTGAACCAGCCGGCGGCCGTGACCGCCGGCAAGCGCAAGGGCGTGGACATTCTTGCGTGGTTGCTCAATGCGCGCAGGGTGGGATTACTGGATACCCAGGTCAGCCTGATCGATGTGCAGTCCGGTCGTACCCTGGTCGTCGAGGATTTGAACATACGTGCTGAAAATACCGGTGAAGTTCATCAGTTGAGAGTCGAGCTGAAGCTGCCGGATGAACTCGGCGGATCGCTGGAAGCAGGCATAGACCTCAGTGGACAGGCGGACTCGCTGGCCGACTCCGACGGTGATCTGTACCTGCGGGCCGAGCGACTGGAGGTCAGAACGCTTGCCGAGCTACTCGGTGCCATCGATCTGGTGGACATCGATCGCAATGCTGCCGCGTCGATCGACACCAGCCTGTCGATGGAGCTGTGGGGGCGCTGGGAACAGGGTCAACTGGTGTCGGTCCACGGACCGTTGAGTACCGGCGCCATCGTGGACAGCCGTAGCGGCAAGTCGTTGTTGCAGGGGATGAGTGCGATGTTTGCTCTGGCCGCATCGGCTGATTCCACCACGGTGAACATCGATGAGGTGACGCTGGCCGGGGCGGTGGGAGAATCACGTATCGACACACTGTCGCTCACCTGGGACAAAGGTGCACTGCGCACACCGCGAAACTGGATGCTCGAGGCGCGCGGCACGCAGCTGAACCTGGGTTCGGTCACCGCGCTGCCTGCAACGATCCTGTCGCAGCGGACGCCGTGGCTTGCGGATTTTCTGCAGCAGTCGCAGATGGGCGGCTGGCTGCGTGACTGGTATGTCCGTGCAGGCAGCCAGGCCGATGGTCCGACCCTGACCGCCAGTGCCGATCTGGATGGCCTGCGGATGAAGCCGGTGGGCAGTCTGCCGAGTCTGGGACCCATCGATGGGCGGGTGGATATTCAGGAACTTCAGGGACAGATCAGTCTGTCTGCTGATTCGATGCCGTTGCAATGGCCGGCCTACACCGCGCATTCGTTGCAACTGGATACGCTTAAAGCCGCCATCATGCTGGATGCAAGTGACCTCCGGCGGGTGCAGATCGGTGCAGACCTCGCTCTGCAGGACCAGGGCATCGAGACCTCGACACGGCTCAAGGCCACGCTGGTGCCGGGGCAATCGCCTCACCTGGATGCCCAGACCCGGTATTCGGTGGTCGATTTGAACGCCCTGAAGCCATGGTTACCACGCAGGATGCTCCCGGGTTTCTCACGCTGGATGGACCGGGCCGTCGAGAGCGGGTCGGCGAGCGATGGGTCTGCCCTGTTTTTCGGACGCCTGGCCGATTTCCCCTTCCATGACGGCGACGGTGTGTTTCGCGCCAGCGTGGACATCGATCAGGGCACGCTGGCCTATCTGCCGAACTGGCCTGCCTTCGAGGATATCGATGGGACACTGGAGCTCAATGCCCTGATGCTGACCGGCCATGCAAATAATGCCAGGCTTGGTGAATTTGATATCCCGCATACGCAATTTCGCATCGACAACCTGCTGGCGCCGGTGCTGCAGCTCGACAGCACTGGCCGTGGCCGCTTACAGAATATCGTCGATTTCGGCAACCAGGGTCCGCTCAGTCCATTTCTCGAACCCGTGCTCAATGATGTCACCGGCAGTGGCAATGCCGACATGGATCTGTCGCTGGCAGTGCAGTTGTTCCGTTCGCGGCAGAAAAATTCACCGGCGGCACAGAACACGCCGACCCGACCCTTCTCAGTCGATGGTTCGCTGTTCCTGAAAGACAACGAGCTTGCCTTCGGACGTGCCAACATGGCGCTGAGTCGGGTGAGCGGTGCCATCGGATTCGATCAACACGGAATACGGATCAATGATCTGCGAGCACATGCACTGGATCAACCGGTTGTCATCAATGCCCGGACCGAGGGGCAGGGCCAGGCGGCCGTCACCGGCATCTCCATATCCGGTGCCTTGTCAGCCAGTGAAGTGCTGGCGCATTACGGCAGTCCTCTGGACCAGTTCGTGCGCGGAACCTCCAGCTGGACATTGGAACTGAACGCGCCACATTCGACCAGGCGCATGGTGCAGGAAGGACTGGGCATGCAGATGCGCAGTGATCTGGTCGGTACCGCGCTGTTGTTGCCCAAACCCTACGATAAAGGCACGGCCAGTGCTCGCAGCATCGAACTGGACACGGCATTCATTCCGGGCCGTACAGGGCAGCAATGGCAGATTCGCTACGCCGACCAGTTACATGCCGTTGCCCGAATGGGCAGGGATAAACTGCAGTCTCTGCATGTGCATGTCGGTGCCGGTTCACTACCGCAGCCATTGATCGACAGTGAGGAGGCCGGTATCCGGATACAGGGTGGCGGCGATACCATTGCACTGGATGGCTGGGTCGAGAGCATCGCCGATTTCATACAGTCGATACCCGGTGACGGCAGTGCACCGGAGCCAGTTCTGCCTGTGTCTGCCGAGCTTGAATTCGATTCTCTGCAGATTGGCACCCGCACACTCGGACCTGTCCGTGTGCGCATGAACAGCGACAGGACCTACCTGAACGCTGTGCTGCAGAATCGTTCGGTCAGTGGCAGTGTGCGCTACCCGCGCGAGTACTGGTCCAGAAAGACGGCGATGAAAGTGCGTGTCGAGAACATCGACAGTTCACTGGTGACTGCCCTGGCGTCGCGACCGCCTGCGGATAGGGTAATGGGTGAAGACAACGAACTGGATCCGCGGCTGTTGCCGGCGATCGATGCGCGTTTCGGCAAGGTGGTGTACGGCAAGTACGTTCTGCGTGATGTGGTGATGAAGGCCCAGCCGGATGTCGGTGGACTGACCCTGACGACGCTGGGATTCGCCTACCAGAGCATGCAACTGGTCGGGCAGGGTTACTGGCGTCTGAAAGATCCGCAAGGTGTCAACCCGGCACTGGCCGGCCAGCACATGACGAGCCTGAACCTGGTGTTGCAGACGGATGATTTCGGGCAGGGCCTGCAGAGTATCGGCGTGGACAATGTCATCTCCGAGGGCGAGGGCGGCATCGAGGCGCAACTCTCATGGCCAGGTCCGCTCTATCTGCCCGGCTTGTCCGAGCTGGATGGCCATGTCAAGGTGCTGATGGAGCGTGGCAGCATCATACCGCTGGAGCCGGGTGCCGGTCGGATGGTCGGGCTGTTCGCACTGCAGGCCTTGCCCCGCCGACTGGAGCTGGATTTCAAGGACATGACGGCCGATGGACTGGCGTTCAAGCGCATCACCGGTGACATCAGCATCGAGAACGGCGTTTCCAATGTATCGCTCGTACAGCTCACCGGTCCCATCGGCGTCGTGGACATCACGGGAAGTTCCGACCTGAACACACGTCAGTTTGACCAGCACATCACCGTGTTACCGCGGGTCAGCGCTGCATTGCCGATCATCGGAGTGATTTCCGGGGGCGCGAGTGCCGGTATCGGCGTTCTGGTAGCGGCAGGGTTTCTCAAGGCCGTCGGCATCGATCTCGACCGGATAGGCCTGCGCGAATACAGCCTGACAGGTTCCTGGGATGACCCGGTGTTCAAGGCTGTCGAATTTGCAGATCAGCAAAGGCAATGAGGACCTGCTCAGCAGATGCTGTGTCACTGACGCTACGCGTGGCAGTGAGTCGATCAACTGCGCTGGCCGCGGCCCTGGGGCTGCTGCTGACAAGCGCTCTCTGCCCCGCGCACACTAGTGCCGGAGATGTCGCCAGTGACACCGTATCCGCCCGGATGGTACTCAGGGCGGTCAACAGCCGCGATGCCTACCTGCCCGACCAGATCGACTTCATCAACAGCCTGTTGCGTTTTTCCAGGACCGTCACGGTACTCAGTGAAGTGGAGGAAGGACCGTTGTTCGATCCTGATACACAGGAAATCTGGATGCCGGGCAGCTTCGCCGATGTCATCGCCTCCTACTTCAGCGATGACGAGACTGCACCGATAGCCGATATTTACCTGCACACACTGGTGCACGAAGTGGGGCACGTACTGTTTTCACAGTACGATCTGCCACTGCTGGCCCGGGAAGAAGACGCTGCCGATGCATTGGCCAGTGTGTTACTGCTGGAATACGTGGAGAACGGAGCCGACGTCGTTCTCAATGCCGCCGACATGTTCGGTCGCGAAAGTGAGCATACCGACGACTACGAGGAAGCGGATTTCTGGAGCGAACACAGTCTGGATATCCAGCGCTACTACACGACACTGTGTCATGTGTACGGCAGTGATCCTGAAGTACACGGCCATCTGGTCAATGATGACACTGGCTTGTCTGAGGCGCGTGCGGAAAACTGCGAGTACGAATACCAGCGGATCCGACGTGCCTGGCTGGAACTTCTGCGACCTTATCTCAAACGCTGAGAACTGGCCTGCCACACTGAATAATTTTTCGCAAAGGTGTGGAAATCCGTGCGGAAGTAGGTCACGATTCGCAGGCTAACGTTCCGAATCCGGAACGTTCATCGGAATCCCGCTATGAAATTAGGCATTTTGTCCTGTGGTCCCAACTCGTACAGTACCCGTCGCTTCGTCGAGGCTGCTACCCAACGTGGACATTCAGTGCGTGTACTGAATACGTTGAAGTTCGCTATCGACCTGCAGCAGGGAAATCCGGATCTTTACTATCGACAGAAGGTGTTGAGCAACTATGACGCAGTGTTGCCGCGTATAGGCGCATCGATCACGTATTACGGTACTGCGGTGGTCAGGCAGTGCCAGGAGATGGACATCTTCTGTGCAAACACGGCGGCCGGTATCACCAACTCGCGCGATAAGCTGCGCAGTCTGCAGATACTGAGCCGGCACCATGTGGGTATCCCGAGGACAACCTTCGTCCGCGACAAGAAAGATGTGCTGCCGGCTATTCATCGGGTAGGTGGTGCACCGGTGGTCATCAAGCTCATCGAGGGTACGCAGGGCATCGGCGTATTGCTGGCCGATACCATCAAGGCGGCAGAATCGATCATCGAGTTGCTCCAGAGTCAGAAGCAGAACGTACTGATCCAGAAGTTTGTCGCTGAGAGCAAGGGCAAGGATATTCGTGCGTTCGTCGTGGGTGACCGCGTGGTTGCGGCCATGCGGCGAGTTGCCCAGGGGCAGGAGTTTCGCAGCAATGTACACAGGGGTGGCGTGGCTGAAGGGGTGGATCTGTCGGAGGAATATCGGGAAACTGCGGTGCGCGCCGCCCAGATACTGGGTCTGCGGGTTGCCGGTGTGGACATGCTCGAGGGCAAGACAGGACCGCAGATCATGGAGGTCAATTCCTCGCCCGGTCTGGAAGGCATAGAAACCTGCACTGGACTGGATGTGGCGGGCACCGTTATCGACTACATATCGGCACAGGTGGATTTCCCGGAAATCGACATTCGCCAGCGCCTGACCATCAGTCGTGGCTACGGCGTCAGTGAAATCTACATTCCCGAAGGGTCCAACTTCGTCGGCATCAGCATTGCCGATACCCGCTTATCCGAAAAGGACATCAATGTCCTGACCTTGTATCGCGGCAGCAAGGTCGTACCTAATCCGCGTGCGGACCGAATACTGGAGCCTCATGACAAGCTGCTGTGTTACGGCAAACTTGAAGCGATGCGAGGCATGGTGCCCATCAAGACGCGACGGCAACGCCGACCGCAAGCCGGGAAACTGGAAACCGAAGTGCATGGGTCGCTGGATGAGTGAGTGTCTGACCAGATGCGTAAGCAGCCTGGTTCGCCGCGCTGGGTAAGTGCGGCGAACCAGGTACGCGAATGGCCTCGTCAATGCGCCATGAACATGGGATACGTCAGTAGAATGGTTTGAAGCAGCGGATGATCTCTTCATCGAAACCGGCCTGTGAATACAGGGCGCGTGCGCGTGTATTGTTGCCGAACACGTGCAGGCTCATGCCCCTGGCGCCCTTGTCCCGCATAGCCTGTTCGATGCTGGCCAGCAGTTGCCTGCCCAGTCCCTGTCCTTCCGCCGCGCTGGCTACGGCCAGTACCTCCAGGTGAGCACTGGCTGCATGTGTCAGCAGCTCTTCACGTTCACTGGCTGCTGCCACGCCCAGCAGTTCGCCTGAGGAGCCGGATGCCGCGACGACCGTCAGGTCATCTCGATGACCATTGGCCCAGGCACGTAACATGGCTGCATCTCCTTGCCACAGATCTGCCGGGTCGCGGTGTCCGGGTACGGTGAAGTCTGCCAGCCGGGGTAGCAGCGAAACGATCGCGTCGATGTGATCCGGTGATGCGGGCGCTATGATGGCCTCTTTCATGAGGGTGGAACGATGGGCAGTGCCCACAGGGGTGCAGGGGCAATTTCGGAGGTGATACAGATCCACTGGCCCGACACCACGGCCAGGGCTTCGGCCTGCTGCAGCTGGTGGGCATGAATTCGAGTGCCGCCAGCGGTGAAGGCATCGCGCCAGGACTGCTGGCCGGATCGATTGACACGCAGTACGTGCCGGTAGGTCAGCAGATAGGCCGTGTTGCCGATCGGGTCGAAATCCAGTGCAGTGGGGTGATTCAGATCCACGCCGGCGAAGGAGGCCGCCAGTCGTGATTCCAGGTTCGGTGATGCCATCGGGAGTTCACCGGCGAAGGTTGCGACCAGAATCTCATCGCTTGCCGAGGCCATTGCCGTGGGTGTCAGCTCCAGTTCGTAGAGTCGGCTGGCGGTCGGACCACGAGCGGTGACTGGCTCCTTGCTGACAAGATAGACCGTGTGTCCGGTGATAGCGAAGGCCTCTACATTGCGCGGCCCGTCCGCATAGCGAAATCTGATGGTGAATGAGGGTGTCAGTACCCGGTTCGCGGGCGAGTCGATGTCAGGTTCCTGGACGAAGTACAAGGTACTGTGGCGATGCACGCCCAGATTGTCCCCGGTGTCCCCCACCACCAGGAATTCCTTGCCCTGGATGTTGGCGGTCGCCATGTCTTCCCAGTCCCGGTTGTCCGCCTCCAGGTGCCATTGCCGCAGGTGTGCACCGCTGTCGTCGAACGCAAACAGCATGGCTGGAGCACCGCTGTCATTTATTGCAAACAGTACACCGGG
>JABDKN010000306.1 GCA_013002205.1 Granulosicoccus sp. | reverse complement strand
CTGTAATGAGCGATCTCGTGGAATCGCACGATGCCCATTTCCGCAAGAGCGGGATAGCTTGCAAGTTTTTCAGCAGAAGTTGCTGTCATGATTGTCTCCGGTTGACTGTGAAGTCGATAAAAGGTTTTTCAACGGACACGGCTATCGGCCATGTCTGCGGCGAATATAGACCTGACACCCCCGTCGACAAGCTCTGGCCAGGAACAAGTCCCGCTCCGGTAATGAATGAATTCGCGGTCACTGGCGCACGGGCGCACGGGCGCCGGCACGCAGCTATGACCTTTAACGCTGTTTTTCAGCCAGTTCGTGAGGGACGGCCCACCGCCGTTGCGGTTATACGGCTTTCGAAAAACACGCTCTGGTCACCTTTGTTCACAATCGTGTCATGCCTGTCCAGCGTCACCGTCACCTCCACCCCGCCGGCTTCGCGGGCCTTTTCCCTTGCCAGATGTTCACAAACCCGACCAGCGGCCGCAACGCCCTCCTCCAGGCAATCGAAACTTTCAGGTCCGGAAGGGAATAGAACCGAGACGCGTTTGCCGCCATCAGGGGTTATCGCTATACGCTGCTCCTGGCGAATGGTGCCCACCACGGCACCCAGTGCGTTGGCCACGTGGGCAAGTTCGCTGGAGATGAGCCTGCTTGCCAACAGTTCGCAGGCAGCCGGATAATAACTTTTTGCCGGAGCACCCAGGGCGATGATGGGCAGGTGCAGGCGCGCTTGCAGGCTCAATAACTGATCCGGCCCGATGTCCATGCCAGCTTTAAGCAGACTACGCTGCGATTCCGTCAACGTGTTTCCCTGGCTGTCTGCCAGTGCATCCATCAGCACCATGGCCGTCTCGACGGCTACCAGCCGGGACATGGCCGATGCAAATGCCTGTTCATCGCTGTAGGTGATGCCAAGGTTGTCTGCCGAGTAACGCAGCAGCAGGCGAGCCCCCAGCACTGCGCCCTCTACCTGCCAGTCTTGCTGCAGACCAAGCAGGTGAGATGCATCGCTGGGGGTGAAACCTGCACGCAGCACCAGTCCACGCTGTTCGAGTCTGGTCAGGGCGCGTTCGAGAGTCTGGTCGCTGAACAGCGACTGCACGGCGACAGGATGCTCGCGAATTCGCTCGAAGAGCTCCCGTTGCTGGGTTGACAGCTCAAAGCGTGAGGGTGAGCAGGCGTGCACCATGACGAACTGGGCACAGTGCGTCGTACTGTACGGTAACGAAAGCTGCGCATCGAGATCCGCCAGTAAATCCGGATACTGCAGCGTGAGCAGACTCAACGGCACGACCCGCTGCTTTCCCACTGTGAAGCGACGGCTGGCACGATCGAACGTGATGGCGCTATCCCCACCAAGACCATAGGTACGTACATCGACCGCTCTGACCATGGTGCGCCAGCCACCCACCGTCGCACCATCCGGATTCAGGCGAGGCTGGCCACCACGAATCAACGCAATATCAGTCGTCGTACCACCCATGTCCGCTACCAGCAGATCCGCTTCATTGCACAGGAACCGGGCGCCAACCACACTGGCCGCAGGTCCACTGAGAATGGTTTCGACCGGGTGACTCTGCGCCATTTCATCGCTTATCAGTGAGCCGTCTCCCTTGACGACCATCAGCGGCGCCTCTATCCGGTACTCAAGCAAAAGCTCTCGCGCTGCGTGCAGCAATGCACCGATCAGGGGGATTAGCCGTGCATTGAGCACGGCGGTCAGGGCACGCCGGGGTGCATCGAGTCCCGAACTCAGGTGATGACCACAGGTAACGGGCTTGCCCGTCAATTCACTGATCAAGGCCTGTGCTTCTATCTCGTGCGCAGGATTTCGCACAGCAAACATGGCTGACACCGCATAGGCATCAACTTGCGGGTCCACTCTGTCGATGAATTCCCTGAGCGCAGAGAGAGCCAGTGGTGCAGCTGCCTGGGCATCGGCCTTATGTCCTCCGGCAAGAAATACATGGGGATCACCCGCCAGGGCCTGAGAGAGGTTCGCGCGCTGTATCTGTTCAGCACTGAAGCCGATCAGTACCAGGGCAATCGGCCGACCCCGCCCCTCCACCAGGGCATTGGTTGCCAGCGTCGTTGACAGTGATACAAGGTCAATCTGGCGGGCGTTGCCGGGCGATACCACACCCGCGACCGCACCGCGTAATCCCTCTATGAGATTGCCGTGGGTCGTCAGCGATTTTGCGCTGGCCAGTACCTGCTTGTCATCGTCCACCAGTACGGCATCGGTGTAGGTACCCCCCGTATCAAGACCCAGCTGCAATCCCACGTTCTGTGAAGCCCTTATCGAATTCCAGAGACTATCGAACAACAACTCGCACTTGTAAACCAACTTCGCTGAAAAAAGCCGCAAGGGTGCCGCTATCAGTGCGAATGCAAGTTTAGATATGGACCAATCGATGAGGCACGGTCCCGAGAGGGTGCCAGAGCGGGGTTTTACGATGATGGAATTGCTGATCACGCTCGCAGTGGCAGCCATCCTGTTGAGTATCGCTGCGCCTGATTTTCGAGCAATGGTCCTGCAGTCACAACAGGACAATCGGGTGATCGAGCTGACCGGTGCACTCAACTTTGCCCGTTCCGAAGCCATCAAGCGCGCCTCACGGGTAAGCGTTTGCGCACGCAGTACCGCCAGTACCTGTGGCACCGACTGGAACAAGGGGTGGATCGTGTTCATCGACAATGCGGACACTGCCGGAACGATCGAGGCGAGCGAAACGGTGCTGAAACTGGCCGATGCGCTGCCGGAGGGGTTCCAGGTGAGCAATATGGCCATTACCAGCGGTGCCGCCGATGCGATTCAGCGCAACTTCGTGCGTTTCGGCCCCCGGGGCCTGAGCAACTGGCGTGGCTCGGGCACCTTCACATTCTGTGACAGTCGTGGCACCCCTGCAGCCAAGGCCATCAATGTGTCCATGAGCGGCGATGTGCGCCAGGCTCGCCATGACGGCAGCGGCAAACTGCACGACGCGTTCGGCCAGCAGATCTCATGTGAGGAGACCAGCAGCTGATGTTAGTTGTCAAGAAAGCTCAAGGCGGTATCGGTTTACTGGAAGTACTGCTGGCAGTGGTTCTGTTATCGGTCGGGTTTCTCGCCACGGCGCGTATGCAGGTAGAAGGCATGCGTTACAGCCAGGGCGCCTATGCACTGTCGCAGGCGAAGTTCATGGTGCTGGACATGACCGAACGCATGCGGGCCAATCGGGAAGGTATGCGCGGCGATGCCTACAAGAACAAGAGCACGGCGACTGGCACCTCAAACCCCGCTTGTATCACCAACGAGACAGCCTGCTCCCCTGCCGAAATTGCGACGGCCGACCTGCATGCATGGAGCCAGAACCTGCACGCACCTGCCAGCGCCACCGGCTTCATACCCCTGCTCCCCAGTTCGGCCAGCATTCCGGCCAAGGGCACGATCACCTACGACGCAGCCGAGGGCTCCTACAGCGTTGCCGTGCAATGGAGTGAGTTGATCCAGAGCAGTGAGACAAAGCAATCCATCGAAGTCAAGGTGTTCCCTTGATGACTCACCAGGTAAAGATGCGCTCAGCTCCCGGTACGCACCGGACCCTGCCAGGTAACACACCAAAGGCGGTAAGCGTTCAGCAAGGTTTTTCACTGATAGAAATGTTGATTGCCATGGCCGTGGGATTGATGCTGATAGGCGGCATGATCACGGTCTTTGCCGGAACCAAACGCAGCGCGCAGTTGAATTCCACCATGGCGCTGGTCCAGGAACACGGACGTTTCGCCCTGAATTCGATTGTCACCGATGTACGCATGGCAGGCTTCCAGGGCTGTGTGGACAGCAAAGTCAAGGCAACCATCAGGGCCACGGGTGCACCCACCACCGATTACGCCCTGAGCAATATCACCAGCTCGCTGGTCAAGGCCGACGGTACCTGGCTGCCCGAGGCACCGAGAAACTTCACACCGCCCACCGGGGTTGGTGCCCCGTTACCCGGGACCCATGCACTGTCCGTGCAATTTGGCAGCCCGGAGACCCGGGCCATATCACCGATGACCACGGTTGCCGATGATGTGGTCATCGCCGGTTCATTGCCACCCATCGTGACCACAGGTGATCTGGCTCTGATTTCCAACTGCCAGGTGGCGGATATCTTCAAGGTGACACAGGCCGCCAGTGGCGTACTGCAGCATTCGGCCATCGGTAACAGTGGAGACAACCGCCTTTCAGCGCCCTACGGCCAGACGCCCAACGAGCGTGCCCAGGTCATGCGGTTCGAAGCCAATATCTTTTATGTCGGCAATACCCAGCGAACGAATTCCGCTGGCGAGCCCGTTTATGCACTGTACAGACAGTCCTGGCCTTATGACCGTCCACCGGTAGAGATGGTGGAAGGCGTATCCCACCTGAAAGTGCGGCTCGGATTTCGTGATTCCATGGTTAATGGCAACCTTGAATATGTCAGCCCCGAAGACAGCGGCACCACGGACGGACGTATCGAAAGTGTCCAGGTCGGATTGCTGATGCAGTCCTTTGAACAGGTGGCCAGTGATACGGACAGTCGCGTTTATACCATCGCTGGCACAGCTATCAATCCGGGTACCACAGGTTCCAGCACCGTCACCCACTACGTCGCCGATCGCAGGCTACGCATGGCGTTCAGCTCTACCGTCAGCATCAGGAATCGACGATGAATCGTACACTGCCATGTGAAAAAGGCTCTGTCCTGATGGTCGCGATGATCATGATTTTCATGTTATCGATTCTGGGTGTGTCCGCCATGCGAGGCGCCTCCCTCGAAGGCCAGCTGGCCAGCAACGCCGTGCACAAGGAAATTACCTTTCAGGCTGCGGAATCCGCCTCGGACGCGGTACTGGCGATCGACGGCAAGCTCGAATCGATCATATGCAACGATACGGATGAGACTTTTTCCCAGAACGCCCTGGGACAGTCTGCAGAACAGGTGACCGCGTCCGTCCTCGAATATGGCGGCCGTGCCCCTGCCCTTGGGTACTCGCTGGGCGGCAGCATCGGCGCCCGACGATTCGTGGTCACCGGTTCCTCGTCATTGCCCGATGTTCATACCTCAACCACCATAGTTCAGGGTGTACTGCTGATTGGCGCAGCTGATGCGTCCGGAGATTGCTGATGAAAGGACTGAACATGAAACAGACAAACGGCCTGGCGCTCGGCCTTCTGCTGTCCTTCGCAGGTGTTCTACCTGCCGTTGCTGACGACACGGAGATTTTCTTCGGCCGATCAAGTGATGCCTTCAACAGCAATCCCAACATCCTCTTCGTACTGGACAATTCCGGCTCGATGAACAGGAAAGATGACGGCTTTGGCAATCTGACGCGCATGGACAGGCTCAAGACTGCAATGAGTCTGTTGCTGGATCAGTCCAGCAGCTACAACGTTGGCCTCATGGCCTTCCAGGGATGGAACCATGGCGGTGTCATCCGTTATCCCATTGGCTATCTGGAATCCGACAGTGAGGATCTGTGTAACGGAATCTGCCCTGATGAACTCATCGTGGCACGTCCGGACGGTGGCATCAACGATGGCGCTGAGCACGACACCAGCAAGGATGTCACGCTCGACGCCCAGACGCTGGTCATGGCCAATGTGATCGGCACAGAGACCACTGACACGACCGGGGGCACGGAAACGACTCGCACGGCATTGGCCGTGGCCGATGTATCAGAGTATGCGCCCGCTGATGGCAGCGCCCTGATCAACTATAACAACCAGGCAAGCAATCGATGGTTCTATGACGGTGTCGCTGGCAACGGTGAGGGTCACTTTGCCTATCGTTTCGACAACATCAATATTCCCGCAGGCGCCACGGTCACCCAGGCCCGTATCACCTTCACCCAGACCAGCCTGGCGAACCAGCCTGGCAATGTATCAGCCTATGTCCGTGCTGAAGCCACGCCCAGTCCGGAAGCCTATCCTGATGGAACCAACGGCACCTTGTCATTGGCCGAACGACGGGATCCATTGCGCAGTACCAGCACGCTGATTCCCTGGGATCCCGTTCCACCCGATAATTCCTCTGGCGCCTCTGCCGATCCGACGAGCGGCACGACCATCGATACCCCTGATCTGGGTTCTTTGCTGACCGAACTGGTCAGTCTGCCGGGTTGGGCTGACGGCAACAGCATGTCCTTTCTCATCGATCCATTCGACTCCTACAGCCCGGCTGCTACCGACAGCCGGGAAGTCTATGGAAGCGCTGCAGGTATCGATCAGGTTCCAGTCCTCAGCTACACCTTCACCGAGGCACCCAACCCGGACCTGACGACCACTACCGTGGTTGCCAGCAGCCATGTAGATGAAGTGACGGATCAGAACACAGCAGGTGTGAGTCGGAATACGGGCAATGCTCTGTCCGAGCTCTTTTATGCGGGAAACACCAATGAACCTCGACAGCTGGCCCTGCGCTTCGACAATATTGCGATACCGGTCGGCGCGGTCATCAAGACTGCGTATCTGACACTGAGTACTGCAGCCACCACGGACATACCCGCTGCCGCAACGGACTGGCAATACGTCGACGGCTCCGGCAGCGGCAGCGGCGTGGACCCGACGTCCACGTCCGGTCCACTTGACCCCACAACAGATTCCACCAGCACGACGAGTGACACCGTCTCGATCAACCTCCGGGCTGAATTGAGCGATTTGCCAGACGACTACACAGTGAGTACGCTGGACACTAGAGACTATACGACGACCTTCGTGAACTGGGACAATGTCCCCGCTACTGAAAGCACGGACGTGGTGTCGCCGAATATTTCCTCACTGGTCAGCGCAGTCACAGGTCTTGCAGACTGGACTAGCGGTGACTCCCTGTCACTGCGCCTCACAGCACCGGAAGATCACGTCAATACTGCGACCAACCTGCGCAGGATTCTGACCTCCACGTCCACCGAAAAGCCGCAGCTCCTGATTACCTGGGAGCCGGGCAGCACGACGGGTTCGGGCGAGGTAGCTACGCAGACCACGGCCATTCGATTTTCGCAGGTGCATGTGCCCCCCGGTGCGCAGATAAAGAGCGCCAGGATCATCTTTCACTCCGCCGAGGCCAATGATGAGGCCACCACCCTGGAAATCACCGGCGAAGACTCGCCAAGTCCCCTTGCATTACAGGCAGTGAACAACGACCTGGGCGGGCGGAGCAAGACGACCGCAAGGGAATCCTGGGCGGTAGAGTCGTGGGCGACGATCGGCACCGCCTACCCCACACCGGATCTGTCGCGCATCGTGCAGGAGATAACGGACATTCCCGAGTGGTGTGGTGGTAATGCCATGACATTCTTCCTGTCGGGTACGGGTCAGCGGATTGCTGTGAGCGCAGATGCCAACCCCATCAAGGCACCAACCCTGGAG
>JABDKN010000304.1 GCA_013002205.1 Granulosicoccus sp. | reverse complement strand
TCCAGCAGTCGGCAGAGCGCGTATTGCACCGCGAACAGGGCGGCATGAGCAAAGTCGGCCCGGTCGAGCAAATTCTGCTCATCCTGCGTATCGAACATGACCGTTGACAGCGGTACTTCGAGCTGGTCTTGCAACAGTGTGTCACAGAGCTTCAGCGCCTGTCGAAACGCAGGCTCCGTGGTGAAGAGCTTGTTTGCCATTCCCGGGTAGAGGCATCCCTGACCAGTGAATACATAGCCGACATTGGCTGACCGGTTTCGGCATGTCCGCGTGTCTGCCCCGGAAAGTTCTGTAGAAGGAGGTGATGCAACTTCGACGTGTTGCAGTACCAGGTGACAGTTGGTACCGCCGACACCAAACGATGATACGCCGGCCATGCGAGGTCCATCAACATCAGGCCAGGGCTGCAGGCTGTCGATGACGCGCAGGTGCGAGTCCTCGTACAGGATTGTCGGATTTGGTTTGCTGAAGTGCAGGCTAGCTGGTATCTCTCCGTGCCTGAGAGCCAGAACGGTCTTGATCAGCCCCGCCACACCTGCTGCCGCATCCAGATGGCCAATGTTGCCCTTGATCGACCCTATGCCGCAGGTTGCCGGTGAATCGCCAAGCTCGTTGAATACACGCTGCAGGGCGGCGAACTCGATAGGGTCACCGACTGGCGTTGCCGTGCCGTGTGCTTCGACGTATCCGATCGAGCGCGGGTGAATTTCCGCGTGCCGATGAGCCTGCTTGACCACCTGGGTCTGGGCATGGCCATTCGGTGCGGCAAAACTTGCCTTGTGTGCACCATCGTTGTTGATTGACCAACCACGAATCAGCGCATCGATACGATTGCCGTCGGCAAGTGCATCACCGATACGCTTGAGAACTACGACACCCACACCGTCTCCGAACACCGTACCAGTGGCATCTGCATCGAATGCACGGCAATAGCCATCACGTGAGCGAATGCCTCTTGCTGAGACTCCGGGTGTGCGCAATTGCGGGAAAGTGATGCAGGCTCCGCCTGCGATTGCGACATCGCAGAGTCCGGACGTGAGTGACTGGCAAGCCTGTGCAACGGCCACCAATGAGGTTGAGCAAGTGCTCTGAATGTTGATGCTGGGACCGGACAGCCCGAATAGATAGGAAGTGCGTAACGCCAGGGTGTCACGATCGTTTCCAAGCTTCAGAAGCGCAAGGGCATCGCTGGACAGTTCAGTCGGCTTGCCCGGTGTGCTGGTACCTAGAATTTCCCACAGATACGTGCTGTCACGTGCACCGGCAAACACTCCTATGCTCTGTTCTTTCAGCTGGCTCTGTACCGAACGCACGGAGTTTTCGTTTACCCTCCAGCCGGCATCTTCCAGTGCATGCAGGACGCACTCGAGCCATATGCGCTGCTGTGGGTCAAGATCACGTGCTTCACGCGGTGTCAGTCCGAAAAAATCAGCATCGAACTGATCAATATCGTCCAGCACTCCATAGGCGTCGACCCAACGATCTTCCTGACCCCTGTCGGCCGCAGTTTCATCGAATCGTGTGATACTTTCTTTTGCGCGGGCCAGATTGTTCCACAACTGCGTGACTGTTGACGCGCCGGGAAACCTGCCGGCCATACCGATCACGGCAATTGCATGTTCCGGCCAATCGCCGTTACCGGGAGTAGCGCGGACGTTGCTG
Organism: Granulosicoccus sp.; assembly: GCA_013002205.1. Taxonomy (GTDB): domain Bacteria; phylum Pseudomonadota; class Gammaproteobacteria; order Granulosicoccales; family Granulosicoccaceae; genus Granulosicoccus. The sequence continues at coordinate 1,315 of JABDKN010000304.1, read as the reverse complement.
GCTGTTGTTTCCTCAATTTGAGGAGCTTCAGTCCCAGGTGATCGGCGCCGCCGATCCCCCTGTGTTTTACCGGCTTTCTCCAGACTGGCAGCCAGTAAACGCACGGATGGTTGTTCGAAGAGATCAACGACGCTCAAAGCTGTGTGGAGGGTAGAGGAGAGTTGATCTGCGATTCGCATGGCGTGCAGTGAATCGCCGCCGAGGTCGATAAAGCTATCATCCAAACCGATGTAATCGATACCAAGTATTCTGCCCCAGATATCGGAGATCTGTCGTTGCAGTGGAGTTTCAGGTGGCGCGTAGAGGGTGCCAAGTGGCGGTCGCTGTGTCCCCGGTGCAGGTAACTTGCGCACATCGAGCTTACCGTCGACCGTCAGCGGTAATTTATCGATGAACAGCACCGCTGAAGGCACTGATACCGCTGGCAACTCTTCGCGCACGAGTTGACGTATTGCCGACGCGGTAAGCGATGCACCTTCATCGGGCACAATCCAGGCAATCAGGCGCTCTTCGCCCTGCCCATTCGGCACTGCGCGCGCGAGGGAATGCTGTACACCAGCAATATTCGTCATTACTGTTTCCACGCACGCTGTGTCGACGAATTGTCCCCTGATTCTGACAAGTGCATCCATTCTGCCGTGCACGGTCAGGCAGCCATCCGGTGTGAGCTGTCCCAGGTCGCCTGTGCGGTATTGCCTTTGGCCTGATTGGTCAATGGTGAAGCGCTGATCGGTCAATGCCTGGTCACGCCAGTAACCGCATGCCAGCCATTCGCTTTTAATGATGATCTCACCTGGTTTCCCGGGCTCCACCGGTTGCCCGTGGTCATCGAGAAGCTCGATGACGACGTCCTCAACGGCGTAACCCACTGGAAGCACGGCACTGGCTGGACCTGGAGACTGGCTGTGCAGAAAGTATTGCCGAACAAGGCCACACTCCGTAGCGCCAAGTCCATTGACCAGTACACAACGTTCATTGAAAGTCCGATTGAAGTGCTCCAGATCCGCAGCGGTGGAACGATCACCCTCAAGGCGTATCAGGCGCATGCTAGGGTAGCGGTTGTCGCGCATTGGCAAGGTGCGAAAAATAGACGGCACGGCATGAAAGACGGTGACACTTTCTCGTTCCAGCCATTCACCGAGTGAGGAATCCGTTGAATCAGTACGTGCCGGATACAGGCAGCGGGGTACCAGTGTGGCCCCGTTCAACAATGCGCCGAATATGGTCGACATCGTTCCGCTGAAACTTGGATTCTGTACCAGACTCATCCGGTCACCTTCGGCGAAACCAAGACTGTTCGTATAGCGCATGATGT
>JABDKN010000303.1 GCA_013002205.1 Granulosicoccus sp. | reverse complement strand
GTCCATTCTCCTGGAGCCTTATGGGGAGATGGTCGATGGACTGTCTGGCTGCCTGAGCGCAAATGAAGAGATTGGATTTCGACTCGATGGCGCGATGAGCGTTGCCAAATTGCGTTCGCTGTTGGAAAAGGTCTACAACTGGGCGTTGGCCATCGACTTCGACGATCCGGATAACAACGCTCGCTTCTGGTATGTATCGGAGGAAAAGCTCGAACCGCGGCTGGGCAATCGAGCTGACGAAGCCGGCGCTGAGCGCGAGCAACCGTTGTGCGTGGCCCGGCTGGCCAAAGCACTGCATGATGCGCTTTACGCCTGGGCAGATGATGACACTGTTGCCAGTTTCCTGCTGCAACATCCAGAGCACCGCTTAATGGCACGAAGGGCACAAATTGGAGAGCGCTTTCCATACGCAGAAGTCCGCGACAACCTCATCGGAAAGGACATGCTGCCAATCGATCTGATGCGTTGCAAGCTGGCGTTCTTCGGTGCGAGTCATTTCGACCCGCGCTCGGACCGATGGGTACGCATCAGCCTATTCCAGGGAGCCCCGTATCCCGATGAACTTAATTCGGAAGTGCGCGCATGAATGACACATTGAATGATCCGACGCGTAGTGGCCCGCCACTGTCTGTTGAACCGGGCAGGACGCTGCGGCTGTCGCGAAACGAAATCGAGTCTCTGTGTACCAAGGCTGCACGCGGTGCCGGAATGAGTTGGGGGCTTGCCGAAGAGGCCGGCTATGCCACCGGCTGGCTGGCGTCACGTGGGCTCGATGGCGCCGGAGCACTGGCCAGACACTTGCGTAAAGCACAGGGGGATGCCTGGCAGGATATCTGTCCCGTTGTGCAGCCGGGTGAATGGCGCGCAAGGACAGCCGGACAGTCACTGTGCCCCATCGCACTGGGTGCAACATTGAGTGATTATATAAGTGTTGACCGTGCGCTCTTTGACGACCATGGCCTGCGAGTTGGTGAGGTCAATTGTCTGGGCTGATACTGCCATTTATCGCAATGGCGGTGGAAACGATCGGCAAGCCGATCGTTGTTCGGTGTGAACACGATGTCGTCTGCATTGGAGCTGGTGGCACGTTAAGTGGAGAGGTGTCAACTCTACTGGCGGTTGACCGTGGTTCTCTGGTCATCGTGGTGGATGACAGAGCAGCCGAACCTGGATTGTCGATGTATGAAAGCCGATTTGATCCGGCGACTGAGATGCCTGTACACATAGCGCCTGTGGCTTCGGATGCATTGACGTTTCTTAACGAGCTTGCCATGCGAACCACGGTTCCATCATCGACCGCCTCACGCGCCAATGCGGGTGCGGTAGGCAGCGACAATGACTGATCAACATGCCGCCTACGGATAACGTCCATGCCGGCGGCAGAGCAGATTCAAGCCGACCTTTACTCAGAACATCAAGCTTATGGCACTGATAGGATCAATCAGCCTTGTTCTGAATCCATTGAACGCTATCAGAACGCCTTGTACTGAACCTTCATCGAACCACCACCGTGCGGCCCATCCAGGTAAGAGGCAATGTCTGAAAGAGGCAGTTCGTGCGAGATGATCTTGCTCATTGCCTCGCCAGAACGGCGCAATACGGCCAGTGCTTCCGGAATATTGTGGTTCAGTGAGTGGGCTCCGGCAACACGAATCTGTCGGCGAAAGATATCGAAAGGGGAAATGCTGATGCGGCTGTCCGGTGGACAGACACCGAAAAACAGAACGTTACCACCGTTCGCCACGAGGTTGAAAAGCCCTTCCACCACAGCCGGAACGCCGGTTGCATCGACGACCACATCAACCGATCGCTCCATGCTCGCGAGGGTGTCGGGTGCCGAGAGAATCGCATTCAAACCCAGGGTACGGACGAAGTCAAGTCGCCCCTCGTCGATGTCTACAACCGAGACGTCCGGAATGCCAGCGTCTTTCAATGCCAGCGCCATCAACAGACCGATTGGCCCTGCACCGACCACCACCGCGTTGGCGGCACCTTTGGTCTCAATTTCCCCAATACCGTTGAGAACACATCCCAGCGGCTCCGCCAAGGCGGCCAGATTGAACGGCATATCGCCGATCGGAACAATATTGGCTTCACTGACTACGCTGTGCTCGGCAAATCCACCGTTGGTCGTTACACCGTAAGCTTGCAGCGTCTCGCACAGATTTCTCAACCCGCGTCGGCAGGCACGGCAATGCCCGCAGGAGATATTCGGATCAACGACCACGCGATCGCCTGCGGACACGCTTGTCACCGCCTCTCCCACCTCTTCGACGATGCCCGAATACTCGTGTCCCGGCACCACCGGAAAACTGGAATTGCCATAGCGTCCGTGCAGCACATCGATATCGGTGTGGCACAGACCACACGCGGCGGTTTTCACCCGCACCATACCTGACGCCAGAGCTGGCATTTCAAGATCGGACAAACCGAGGCTGCCCAGTGAGTTATAGACAATTGCTTTCATTTAAATTTACTCCGCTTCGTGCCTTCAGGCGGTTGTAAGGGGATTCGGCGTGGGATAGTTCATCAACGCCAGTTCGATGGTATCCAGTATCAATGCTTCAGCACTGAGTGAGTTGCCCATCGACCGTTGCCAGCAGGCAGGCAAGTACTGGCTTATCAAAGTCTCCGGAATGACATGGCCGGACAGCGTCTTGAGCAGGCGTGTCACCGCCTCGTCAGCCTTTGAAGACGTCCAGTAATAACGGATCCTGTCACTGTAGCTGTAATGCCGAGACAGGTACTGTTCCCTGTCGGTGCCGCTGTAATGATCCTGCCAGTTCTCCGGCTGTTCCAGCATCAGAGATTCCATGGCGGACATCAGTGATCGTGGCGGATACTCGGGATCGAGTTCCGAAGCAATGCTGTCCAGCGAATACAGTGCCTCCCGCATGGCAAAGCTCAACCATGGTCCGACCTTCTGAATGCGGTAGCCATCACGGGCCAATCGTTCCAGCGAGTCTGCCGACTGGTAGTCGGTCGAATGAGCTTCAAAACACAGGGATGGTTCTGATTCAAGTACCTTGGCGAGGCCTTTGGCGTTTTCGGGTTTGTATTGATGCACATTGACATCGCCGAATTCCACACCAGGCTGAACCACCAGTGCGACGACCCTGGCAAAGGCCTCATTCAGTCCCGCCTCATGAAATACTCGGCGGTGCGTAGCTATCGTGTTCAAGGCCGCTTCCGGATCGGTTGGTAGAACATCATCGAGCGCATGATTGGCACCACCCGGTGGAGGAACTTCCGTACCGATGATGTAGACGGGGGCCGAACCCTGCCGGTTGCGGCAGACTTCCTCGATGGTTTGCGCCAGTCGCGCTGCGCGTCGTGCGATTTCTTCTTCATCAAGAGCTTCCGGGTCGTCCGCACAACGCATGCTGGCATCCAGATGGAATTTGTTGAATCCTGCCTCTGCGAACGCTCTGACCATA
>JABDKN010000071.1 GCA_013002205.1 Granulosicoccus sp. | reverse complement strand
GGAGCCCTCATGCCGGCGCTCCACGGCCCCGCACTCACAACCGCGGCGATCACAGAAAGCGCGCCCCTCTGCCTGGCCAGGCACCTCGAACCAGGAGGCGTGAATACCAAATGGTAAACGCTGGATGAGTTTGGCCTTGGCCACTTTCCGGGGTTTCAGCGGGCAGGGCCTGTCCTGGAAAACAGTGGACCCTTCGTCGGTCGGACAGGCGTAGATGGCACCCTGGACTGTGTGCGGAGCCCACCACAGCGATACGCACAGCGCCCACACCCAAATCGGGTGCAGGGCGCTGACGTATCGTCTCACTTGGATTGCAGGGGGTACTCCGGACATGCCTGTGTTATCGGCGGTTTGGCGTACTAATCAATGAGACGCAGTTCTCAGGCTTGATGCTACTGCTGGTCAGGTAACACCAGTTCTTCGATCAGCACGGCCCATTGCGCGCCGTGCAGGTCGCGGTCCGCAGGGTGCCCCTGGACGACAGGACGATGAACGCTGAACTTTACGACGTGCAGTGAAGCGATATCGAACCGTTTGACGGCGGCCTCGGGTTGACCCAACGCGTCGCCCACCTGACGGGTCGTCAGTCCTGCGACGATCCTGTTGAACGCAGGTACAGATCCGCAGAATATGTCGATCGTGACCCAGAACGGACCCGCGTTCTTAGACCGGACACTGCTCACCACGTCGATGACCTTCATAGAGTCGTCACTTCGAGTCTGACGGCGCTCATCGGGTCGTCCAGTTGAAGTACATGGTTGAGACAGAACCCGAAGAGTGGGCCTCGTGATGTCTGCGCTGGCGAATACGGGAAGGCGAATGTGGGCAGGGGTTCCTCATCGGTCAATGGATAGTGCAGCAGGAAGGGATTGATGAGCTTGCCAATCTCGTCGGCCTCTGCCTGAGAACTGGCGGTGACGATAACCAGTACGCCCGTCTCCACACCTTCCGCAGACCGGGTTTCCAGTTTACCCAGTGTAGCGTCTACACCAATGAGACGAAATTCGATCTCATAACGGTCTTCAGGCAGCTCGAGACTTACGCTGATTTCCCGTTTGAGAAAACCGGTCAGTCGATTTACCCAGGCTTTTGCATGCGTGACGTAATGAGGATGCCGCAGCAGTGCCAGAAGAATAGTCTGATATCCGACCAGTCGCGCACCCTCCAGTTTCAGGGTATACGGGCTTGTCGGCACCCACTGAGAACCGGTAACCCTCACCTGCGCATCCCCCTGGGCTTCATAGTGTGTGTGGCGGACGTCCAGGTGTCCACCGGGTTCATACAGGATGAACGGGTCAGTATTTTCGTAGAGCATGTGCGCAGACACCGACTGAGGTGTGCACCGTGCACCGGCCGCAGTGGGGTATATCGTGAAGCCTGACTGGTCGATATCGACGATGATGACACCACTGGTCGGGTGTGTTGAACACAAGGCGCCGCATTCGGCGATCTTGGCAGCATGCCATGCCGCACCTGCGTGACAGCGGCGCATGAGCGGCAAGGCGCTCACCACCGCAGTATCGGTCGTGCGCCCGGCGATGATGATATCGGCACCCGTGGCCAATGCCGCCTGAATCTGCTCGGCACCGGCCAATGCCACGATGTGCTCACAGCTGTCTATTGTGTCTGCATCCAGGGGGAGCTGCGGTTCCAGTGGCTTGATTCTCTGCTGTGCAAAGGCGCAGGCGACAATCGTGTTGTCCTGCTCGGTATAGAGCCTGGCAACCTTGAGGGGCCTGTTGCCCTGGCGTTCTTCACCGGCTGCGATTTCCCGGGTGATGTCGAACATCCAGTCCACCATGTCATCCGTGCCACAGGTACCGGCAGAGCCGATGATCAGGGGGACATCCAGTTGCGCTCGTGCGCGCATGAGCTGACGCCATTCCCGCAGGCATACGGCGCGGGAGTATTTCGAGGTGCTGGTACCCAGTGAGTTTGGACCACTGTCCGTGGATCCGCCGTCGATACAAATGACATCCGGCTTCAGAGCTACGGCGTCTGCCAGTGCCTTCGGGTCGAAGCCCAGTCCAAGGACCCCTGAGGGAACCAGTACCCGGATAATCTTATTCACGTTGTATGCGGTGTCGGGGTTTTGAGAAATCTACGCAGAAACACCGGTGCGACAAATCCGATAATTGCGGCGATCCAGAAACCAATGGATATGCCAGACTGAAACAGGTACTTCCAGTCTCCACCGGAGATGACCATGGCCCGGCGCAAGCTGTCTTCCATGTGATTCCCCAGCAGTATACCCAGAATGATCGGCACGGTAGGCACGTGCAGTTTGCGCAGGAAGTAGCCCAGTAGCCCGAAAACAATCATCAGAACCAGGTCGAAATAGCTGCCTGAGAGGGAATAGATGCCGACGAACGAAACCATGCAGGCACCTGGCAGTAAAATCCAGGGTGGAACACTGAGAACTTTGACGAAAATACGCACCATCGGTACGTTGAGGATCAGCAGTACAATATTGGCAATCAGCAGTGCGGCCATCAGCCCCCAGACCACTTCCGGGCGCTCGGTGAATTGCAGGGGTCCTGGCGTGATGTTCAATGTCATCAGCAAAGCCAGCAGAACTGCTGTCGTTCTGGAACCTGGAACGCCGAGAGTGAGCATCGGTACCAGTGCACCGCCTGCTGCGGCCTTGTTGCCCGCCTCCGGAGCTGCCACACCCCGCGGATCACCCTTGCCGAATTGGCTGTTGTCCCGAACCCATGCTTTCTCGCTCATGTAGGCCAGAAAACTGCCGAGCGACGCACCGGCGCCCGGCAGTATCCCGGCAACGAATCCGATCACCGTGGAACGCAACATGGTACCGAAGGTATTCACGATGTCCTTGAACGGGATGGTGATCGATTCCAGCTTTACGCCGATCGCGGAGGAGCGGCCATGGCTTTCGATGAAGATGAAGACCTCAGAGACGGCAAACAGGCCCACGATGGCCACCAGGAAATCGACGCCGTCCATCAGGTGCAGGTTGCCACCGGTAAAACGACTCATACCGGTGGAATTGTCCAGGCCGATCATGGCGATCGCCAGTCCCATACAGGCCGCCAGAGCTGCTTTACGCTGGTTGTCGGACGCTATGCCTCCCAGTGTGGAGAAGGCCAGTAGATACAGGGCAAAATACTCGGCCGGACCGAACAGGTAAGCGACCCTGGCCAGTACGGGGGCCAGCAGCATCAGGCCGAAAGTGGCAAGCAGGGCACCGACGAACGAGGCCACACCCGAGAGTACCAGGGCATCGCTGGCGCGTCCGTCCCTGGCCATCGGATAACCATCGAGTGTGGTCATCAGCGCCGGTTCATCCCCGGGTATATTCAACAGGATCGAGGAGATACGACCACGATACATGGCCCCGTAGTACACACTGGTCATCAGGATCAGTGCCTCTGTGGCGTCCAGGCCCAGTGAAAAAGCCAGCGGTATGAGAATGGCCACGCCATTGGAAGGACCCAGACCGGGAAGAGCGCCCACCATGGTGCCAATGATGCAGCCGGCGACGGCCAGTGCCAACGTGGTCGGGGTCAGGGCAACGGCAAAGCCCTGAGCCAGCAGTGAAAAAGTTTCCATGACGTTGCGCTCAGCTCATCCAGGTACGCGGTATGGCAAACAGACTGAGTCCGAGTACGAACCTGAACAGTATGAACAGCCCGACGGACAGGCCCAGCCCGGTCAGTACGGCAGGCAGCAGACGCGATCGGATCTGGAAGCTCAGAACCCCGGATGCCACGGCGGTGGGGATGAGGAAGCCCAGTGGTTTGAGCGTGTAGGCGTAGGCCACCAATACTGCCAGTGCCAGCAGCAATCTGAGCCAGGTGCCGGTACCAGGCCAGTCAGGCTCAGCATCGGGCCTGATGAGAATCAACAATGCGCATAACGCAGCCAGGCCACTGACCAGGCGTGGAAACAGTTTGGGACCGACCGGGTCGACCAGAAAACCGGTAGGAATACTGGCGGCTGCCATGAAATAGGCTACCGATCCGATCAGGACAATCAGACCGAACAGTCGATCACTCATAGTCGTGCACTCACGTTAAACGGATCACTCTGGATGCAGGGGCCCGATACCACCGCACAGCTCCGGGCCACTGCAGACGCATTCCCCCGGGCGGGAATACAGGCGCTTACTGAATGACGCCGATTTCCTTCGAGAGCGTCCTGATTTCCTCGATTACGCCATCGACATACCCCTGGAACTCAGTCCCTACCTTGGTGAACGGTGCCAGACCATTGGCCTGCATCTGCTCGGCCCATTCATCGGAAGCTGCAACCTGGGCCAGTGCATCTGACCACTTGTTATAGGCTTCATCGGAAATATCCTTGGGCACATACAGGCCACGCCAGTTGACCGCCACCACATCGATACCCTGCTCCCTGGCGGTGGGGATGTCATTGAATTCGCCCGGGAGCCGCTCTTCGGTAAAGGACGCCAGTACCCGGACGTCACCGGATTTCAGGAAGCCGACTATCTCTGATATATCGCCAGTCATTGCCTGAGCGAAACCGCCGATCGTCTGCGTGATCGCATCAGCACCGCCATCCACGCCAATATATTTGACCTTGGTGATGTCGTCGAAGCCCGCTCGACCCAGTGCCATGAGTACTTTCAGGTGATCGAATCCACCGACTGCCGACCCGCCGGCAAACGCCACCTGGCCAGGATCGGCCTTGACCGCATCGATCAGGTCGGTGAGCGACTGGAACGGTGAGTCCTTGGCCACGACGATGACGCCTGGATCGGCGCCAATGGCACCCAGGAAGCGGACCTGATCTGCAGTCATGCCCCCGTAGGCATTCTGTGCAAGTCGTGTGGCCGTGGCAGAGGAGGCCGCCACGATCAACTCTTCATCGTTGGCGCGTTCGGTGACAACGTGCGTGTAGGCAAGTCCGCCACCGGCCCCGGCCATATTGGTCACCTGGATCGGGGAATCCACCGCCTTGATGTCGTACATGATCTTGCCGATGGAGCGGCAGGTGAAGTCCCAACCACCGCCAGGATTGGCTGGTGCTATACATTCGGCCGCCTGCAGGCCACTGCTCAGGCCCAGGCTCAGTAATACGGCTGCAGCCAGTCTTGTCGTATGAGTCTTATTCCATTCTCTCTCCAATGGGTTCGTAGAATCGCGATGGTCAACCAACTACGGGACGGTATCCTCGAGGTCACAGTCGCGATGTCGAGCGGCCTTACGCCGATCGTACCGGGGCATTATCGGCGTTGTTGATCAATAGGACAACTCATTGTGCTGTGATATCACAAACACGTCCACCCTCGGAGCAGATGCCGTTGCAACTGCCTGGTGATCCAGGCTAGTGGTCTGCCAGTACGCAGCAGATGGCATCCGCCAGTTTTTCCATGCCCTGCTCGGGCAGTCCGGCGACATTGATACGTCCATCACCGACGATGTAGATACCGTAATCGTCGCGCAGCGCGTCCAGCTGAGCCGTCGACAGCGGCAGACGACTGAACATGCCTTTCTGTCGGGTGATGTAGTCGAATCGATCGGAATTGGAGCGCTTGCGCATGGCCTCACTGAAGGCCTGGCGCAAAGTGACCATGCGACACCGCATGGCTTCCAGTTCCTCCCGCCACTGCGCATTCAGCGCAGCATCACTCAAGACGATCTCGGTTGCATTCGCGCCATGGTCTGGTGGCATGGAATAGTTGGCACGAATGACACCGCCCAGTCGGCCCAGGGCCCGGGTGGCTTCCGACTCGTTCCTGGCCAGCAACATCGCAGCACCGACGCGCTCGCGATACAGTCCCAGATTTTTCGAGCAACTGGCGGCAACGACCATCTCGGGCAGCTTGCTGGCCATCAGCCGCACGGCCGCTGCATCCTCCTCCAGTCCGTCACCGAATCCCTGGTAAGCCAGGTCGACCAGCGGGAACAGATCGTTGTCCTGCAGCACGGTGATGACGCGCGACCAGTCCTGGATCGTCAGGTCGGCACCCGTGGGATTGTGGCAGCAGCCGTGCAAGACCACGATGTCGCCGCGTTTAGCCTTGCCCAGCGCTGCCAGCATCGCCTCGACATCGACCTGGCCGCTGGCTGCATCGTAGTACGGATAGCTGTGCAGTGTGTAGCCTGCCGCACTGAGCAGCGGTACGTGGTTTGGCCATGTCGGATCGGACACCCACATATCGGCCTCCGGTCGTCCCTGTTTCATCAGGTCAGCCAGTACCCGCAATGCACCACTGCCGCCCACCGATTGTGCGGCACGCAGGCGTGTCAGGTCAGCCTCCTTGCCAAACACCTGGGTAATCATCGCAGCGCAGAAAGCGGGGCTGCCGATCGGTGCCACATAGGCCTTGGTTTGCTGCGACTCAAGCAATTTCCGTTCAGCCGATTTGACGGCCCGCATGACCGGGGTCTCGCCTGCCGAATCCTTGTAGATGCCGACGCCCAGGTCGAGTTTGTCGGTGCGGGTGTCAGCCCTGAACGCCGCCATCAGACCGAGGATGGCATCGGGCCTGGGTTCCTGTAGTGCTTCAAACATATGCTTGTGCTCGTTTACCTGAGTGTTTAGTTCGCGAGTTGCCACTTGATGGCAAGTTCATCGAAGAATCCGCGCTCTTTCTGCAGTTTGATCCAGGTGTTCAGGTAATTGATCCAGATCTGATCGTCCTGCGGAACCAGCATGGCAATCGGGGTGCGCGCCCGGGCCTGGCTGACAGGCACCACCATCAAAGTGGGGTACTTCTCCACCAGTTTGTATGCTTCCACATTCGAGGTTATATGCGCATCGGCGCGCCCGGCAAGCACTTCCTGGAAATCCCGGGCAGGCGCCTCGATGATCTTATGCTGTGCGCTGGGAAAGAAGCTCTTTACCTGTTGTTCCTGTGTGGTTCCCAGGGTGGCGGCGACCGTAACCTCCGGCTTGTCCAGATCTGCCCAGTCGCGAAAGCGTTCCGCATTCTTCTGGAGCGTCAGCGGTACCGTATTCAGGGAGAAGTAGCTTTCGGTATAACCGGCTGCCTTGGCTCGACTTGCACTGACTGAAGCACTGCCGGTCATGTGATACTTGCCAGCGGTGACACCATTGACCAGTGTTTTCCAGTCAGTTGGAACCAGTTCAAGCTCCACTTCCAGATCTTGCGCCAGCTGGGTCACCACATCGATGTCATAGCCTTTGTAACTGTTGGTGGCAGGGTCCTTGAGTGTCATCGGATCCCAGTCGCCGGTAGTGCCCACCTTGAGCTTGCCGTTTGCCAGGATATCGGTGAGCATCGAATCCGCTGCCGCAGCAGGCACCACCGGCATCGTCGACAATGCCAGGGCAGACAACGCCGCGATGAACGGAATGTTTACCCTGCGATAGAGCGTGTTGTGGATGGTCTGCAACATGACGTCGACTCGCGCGTGTGATAGCTCGGAGTATACCCACTGTCACACTATCGGCGGTTGGTTTTTGCGAGTCTCAGGACTGAGCTACACTCCATCCATGTCCGAACCCATCATCAGAATTCTCAATCTGGCCAAGTTCTTCGGTGATTTCCAGGCACTGAGCGACGTCTCCCTGAGCGTGGCAGTGGGTGAGCGCATGGTCATCTGCGGTCCTTCAGGTTCGGGTAAATCCACCTTGATTCGCTGCGTCAATCAGCTTGAGCGACACGATGCCGGCCAGGTATTCGTCAACGGAGTCGAGCTGGGCGGGAACAGAAAGGCATTGCGCTCAGCCCGCACGGATGTCGGTATGGTCTTTCAGCAGTTTAATCTGTTTCCGCATCTGTCCGTGCTGGATAACCTCACACTGGGACCGATGCGGGCACGCAAGCTGTCGCGCGAAGAAGCAACCGGGTTGGCTCGCCGCTATCTGGAACGCGTGAGAATTCCGGAACAGGCGGACAAATTTCCCGGTCAACTCTCCGGTGGGCAACAACAGCGTGTGGCGATTGCCCGCAGTCTGTGCATGGAGCCGAAGATCATGCTGTTTGACGAACCCACATCCGCACTGGATCCTGAAATGATTTCCGAGGTACTGGATGTCATGGTCGAGCTGGCGGATACCGGTATGACCATGATGGTGGTTACTCATGAGATGGGATTCGCCCGGCAGGTTGCCGACACCATGGTGTTCATGGACGGCGGTCGTGTCGTGGAGCAGTCATCGCCAGCGGAGTTCTTTTCCAGTCCCCGAACCGAGCGCGGCCGCACCTTCCTGCAACAGATCCTGCAACATTGATGACTGCCATGCTGAAAGTGTCCGGCCATCGCGACCGCGGCCGCGACTATGCCCGCGACGGCGTCCGCGACGGCGTCCGCGCCAGGGACCGCGCCCGCGTTCCGCTTCGGCTGTGGCTTCGGCTTCGGCTTCGGCTTCGGCTGTGGCCGGGCCTGCTGGCACTGTCGCTGCTGCTCACTGGCTGTGCCGGTCAATTGCAATGGTATGTGGTATCGCCGCTGACACCGGCTGGTCAGGCCAACCTCAAATTCATGCTCGGTGGCTTGAAGTACACGATACTGCTGTCGATGACAGCGATTGTCATTTCGGTGGTGATCGGCTTGCTGGTCGCCTTGCCTGCCCTGTCCCGCAACCCCATCGCTCGCGGCTTCAATAAAGTCTACGTCGAAATCATCAGGGCGGTTCCGCTACTGGTCCTCATCCTCTGGGTCTACTACGGCCTGCCGATCATGATGGGAATTGCCATCAATGTCTTCTGGGCAGGGGTGCTGGCGCTGGCGTTGTCCGACAGTGCATTCGAGGCGGAAATCTTTCGCGCAGGTATCCAGTCGATCGATCGTGGCCAGCTCGAGGCCTCAGACTCTCTCGGCTTGGGGTACATCGATCGGATGCGTTACGTGGTGTTGCCGCAAGCACTCAGGCGAGTGCTTCCACCCTTGGGTAATCAGCTCGTCTACATGCTCAAGATGTCGTCGCTGGTGTCCGTCATCGGCATGGAAGAACTGACTCGACGTGCCAATGAACTGGTCACGGCTGAGTACCGACCGCTGGAAACCTATACAGTGTTGATACTGGAGTACCTGGTATTGATACTGATCGTCTCGGCAGCAGTACGCTGGCTGGAACGTCGTCTGGCAAGCCGTGATGTGCGCTCATAGACCTCTCACACCGCCGCGCAAAGCTGCAGGTCTGCGACCAGGTCATTGAATTTTTCACCTTGAATCGCAATATGTGCGCGAATCGCACTGGACGCGGCGTCGGCATCGCCGCGACAGATGGCGTCGACGATGATGCGATGTTCGTTCATCGACTGACGCATACGGTAGGGTACGCGGAGCTGCAGGCGGCGGTAGGGTTGCAGGCGCTTGTGCAGGGCCGCGGCCTGACGTGCCAGGTAGTGATTGCCCGACAGCCGGTACACCTCGTTGTGCAGCTGTTCGTTGGCGCGGTAATAGCGATCACAGTCACCGGATTGCATTGCCCGTTCACACGCTGCAGTGAGTTCACGCAGCGACAGCATGTCCTCATCATTAACCCGGCGTGCAGCCAGAGAGCCGCAAAAGGCTTCCAGTTCGGCCATGACTTCGAACATTTCCAGCAGTTCCTGTACAGAGGGCGTGCGCACGAATACGCCACGGTTGGGTCTGTGTTCCAGCAGTCCGGAAGCAACCAGTTGCTTGAGTGCTTCACGCACGGGCGTTCGTGACACGGCAAAGCGACTGGCCAGTTGCGTTTCATCCAGGCGCGCGCCGCTGGGAAATTCACCCATCAGGATGGCTTGCTCAATTTGCTCTCTGATGCGATTCATCGTTCACGGGACTTGCATTGCACAGGCCAGTCATTGTATACAATCAGTGAGCTGTTGGATACAAAGACAGCCTTATCACATCACACACCGGATGAGCATATGAAACGTCGAGGAATTACTGTCGCCACTCTGCTGGTATCTACCATGCTGGCCGGGCAGGCCGCCAACGCTGCCGAACTGCGACTGTCGCACCAGTGGTCGACTCAGGATATACGCCACAAGGTCGCACAGATGGTGGCCGATGGCGTCGCTGCCGCTGACGTCGATCTGGAGATCACCATCTTCCCGTCAAAATCGTTGTTTCCACCTCGCGAACAATATAAGCCGTTGTCGCGCGGGCAGCTGGATATGACGGTACTGCCGCTTTCCTATGCCGGCGGCCAGCAACCTGCCTACAACCTGACGCTGATGCCTGGCCTCGTCAAGAATCACGATCACGCCGCCAGACTCAATGAATCACCGTTCATGGACCGAATAGAAGAGATCATGGCCGAGGATGACGTCATGGTGCTGGTTCACGGGTATCTGGCAGGGGGATTTGCCGGTAAGGAGAAATGCATTACCGCACCGGAGGATGTGGCAGGGCTGCAGACACGCGCGGCGGGCAAGGCATTCGAACAGATGCTGGCATCGGCCGGCGCGTCGATTGCATCGATGGCATCCAGCGAAATTTACAACGCCATGCAGACCGGGGTGCTCGACGCAGCCAACACCTCATCCTCATCCTTCGTATCCTATCGCCTGTACGAACAGGTCAAATGTTATACGCCGGCAGGTGATGTAGCCCTGTGGTTCATGTATCAGCCACTGCTGATGAACAAAAGCACCTTTGAAGGACTCAGTGAGTCACAGCAGGCTGCGCTGATGGATGCGTCAGCCGAGGCGCAGGCATTCTACCTGGACGAGGCGAAGAAGGAAGACGCAGCCTCGGTGCAGGTATTCCGCGATGCGGGTGTGGATATCGCCGAGATGTCACCAGAGCAGTTTGACGCCTGGCGTGCAGTGGCGCGGGAGTCGTCCTATGCCGCCTTCATTGCTGATCTGCCTGAGGGTCAGGCATTGCTGGACATGGCACTCGCAGTTGAATGATGCCTGAACGCTCCCGCTCGCCGGCTCGCCCATTGTGGATGCGGGCCGTGGCGGGGCTGTCCGGACTCTGTGGTGCGCTGTCCGCGAGCATGATCCTTGCTGCCGTGCTGTTGACCTGCCAGATGATCTGGGTGCGTAAGATCAACAATGCGTCGACCGTGTGGCAGACTGAATCGGTCATTTACCTGATGATCGGCGCCACCCTGATCGGTCTGCCGTACGTGCAACTGCTGCGCGGCCATGTCAACGTGGACCTGCTGCCACGGCTGCTACCTGCGTTCATGCGCAAAGCGCTGGCCTGTCTGACGCTGATGGTCGCCATGGGGGTGATCGGCGTGATGCTCTTCTACTCCGCCGAGCTCTGGCACGTCGCCTGGGTCAGGGGCTGGACGTCCGATACGGTCTGGGGGCCACCCTTGTGGATTCCCTACCTGACCATGCCACTCGGATTCGGTATCTTCCTGTTGCAGCTCGGCGCAGACCTGGTCGCCACGATCACGGACGTCGATGATCCGTTCCCCGAGGCCGGCCACTGATGGATCCCTTGCTGCTCGGTGCAATCGTGGCCATCGTTACCATACTTGTGCTGTTTTCCGGCGTGGCGGTGGCCACCGGTCTGTTGATCGTCTCTGCGGTCTTTCTGCTGCTTTTCGACGGTATGCGCTCCCTGGAACTGATGCCGGAGATCTTTTTTGGCAAGTTGGACAGCTTCGCGCTGTTGTCCATTCCGATGTTCATCATCATGGGTGCCGCCATTTCCTCGACCCGGGCAGGTGCAGACCTGTATGAAGCGCTGGATCGCTGGCTGACCCGTGTGCCAGGCGGTCTGGTGATTTCCAATCTGGGTGCCTGTTCGCTGTTTGCGGCCATGTCGGGATCCTCACCTGCCACCTGTGCAGCGATTGGCAAGATGGGTATACCCGAGATGCGCAAGCGGGGCTATCCGGACAGTGTGGCAGCGGGCTCGATTGCCGCCGGGGGCACGCTTGGCATATTGATCCCTCCCTCGGTGACGATGATCGTCTACGGCATTGCCACCGAGACCTCCATCGGTCGTTTGTTCCTGGCCGGTGTTCTTCCCGGTGCGCTGCTGGTGATACTGTTCATGGCCTGGTCCATCTACAGCACGTGGCGCCAGCAAGGTGGCAAGGGTGCCCTCGAGGCAAAACTCTATACCTGGAGGGAGCGCCTGGAGATCCTGCCCAGGGTGTTGCCGTTCATTCTTATCATCATCGGTGTGCTGTATGCAATGTACGGCGGAATCGCCACGCCTTCCGAGACCGCAGCAGTGGGTGCCTTGCTGTGTCTTCTCATCGCCGTGATCATCTATCGTCTCTGGAGTCCAACATCGCTGTGGGTGGTGCTGCGCGACTCCACCCGCGAAAGCGTCATGATCCTGTTCATCATTGCCGCGGCCGGTGTGTTTTCATACATGTTATCCAGTCTCAGCATCACGCAATCCATTGCCACCTATATCGGCACGCTGGACGTAAACCGCTGGGTATTGATGGGTATGGTCAACCTGTTTCTGCTCATTGCGGGTTTTTTTCTGCCGCCCGTGGCGGTCATTCTGATGGCTGCCCCGATTCTTCTGCCTATCATTACCTCGGCAGGATTCGATCCGTACTGGTTCGCAGTGATACTGACCATCAACATGGAGATTGGCCTGATATCACCGCCAGTGGGTCTGAATCTGTACGTGATCAACGGCATCGCGCCCGACATTCCCTTGAAGACCATCCTGCTGGGCTCCTTGCCCTACGTGGCCTGCATGGTCATTGCCATTGTGATCCTGTGCGTGTTTCCGGGACTTGCCACGTGGCTGCCTGCCATGGTCATGGGGCAGGCGGTATGATCGGTGCAGTGGTTCCCAGCATCAACGGAAGCGAAACAGAGTGAGTCGAATCAGATACCTGTCAGAATTGTTGAGCTCGGTCTTCATTCGCCAGGAGCAGCAGCCGGAGGGTGCCGGTGACGGCTCGCTGGCCGAGCTGTGCGATGCCTTGCTGTCACAAAGTGGCGAAATGTCCGGTAACAGGCTGGCTCGCGGTGTGCTGAACCGGTTTGCTGCAGCTGGCAGCGAAGAACAGATCGCCTTCTTTCTCATGCTGGCCGATCGTTTCGATATCGATGCGGAGCACGCAGTCGGGGCGGCGCAACTCTATGCCAGGGAAAAGAACGCCGACAACCTGTCTGTGCTGATGGAATGCGTCGAACCGCGTCGCCAGGAATTGTTCCGCCGACTGAACCAGGTGCCGGGCGCTACCAATGAGCTGGTACAGATGCGTGCCCTGCTGCTCGAGGCCTGTCGGGAACATCCAGCCCTGCGTCGCATCGACGTCGATTTCCAGCACCTGTTCCGTTCCTGGTTCAATCAGGGTTTTCTGGTGCTGCGGGAGATCGACTGGCACAGCCCGGCCAATATCCTTGAAAAAATCATTGCCTATGAGGCTGTTCACGCGATCAACAGCTGGACGGCGTTGCGCAGTCGACTGGAACCGGATGATCGCCGCTGCTTCGCATTCTTCCATCCGGCCATGCTCGATGAACCGCTGATATTCGTCGAAGTTGCCCTGACCCGTTCAAGTCCCGCAAGCATCCGCGATGTGTTGTCCACACATCGCGACATCCTGCCAGCGGCCAATGCGACAGTGGCAGTGTTCTACTCCATATCCAATTGCCAGTCAGGACTGGCGGGGGTCTCATTCGGCAATTTCCTGATCAAGCAGGTTGCCAGGGAATTATCGAGAGAATTGCCCGGACTGGAAACATTCCGCACCCTGTCACCGGTTCCCGGATTCATGCGCTGGGTGAACAGCGTGGACGATCAGTCTGCCGAGGGCATAGGCGAATCGGATGGCATGCATTCGCGAATCGTCCAGGCATTGGAAACGGCGCGCCGTGTGTCGACGCAGGACACGATCGAGTTGCACGCCGATGAAGCTGAGCAACTGCAGTTTCTGGTTGCCTATTTTCTTCGAGACAGGAAACGTGAGGACAACTGGCCTCTGGATCCCGTTGCCCGTTTTCATCTGGGCAATGGTGCCAGTCTGGATCATGTGTTGCCTGCCGCCGATGTGTACAAGAAGGGCCTGGCGCAATCTGCCGGTGTCATGGTCAGCTATCTTTACGACCTGGACAGGGTCGAGGATAATCATGAAGCCTATGCCAATGATCAAACGGTCATCGTCTCGTCCGAGGTGAGTGCACTGCTGGATAAAACACGTCGTGTGCGCAAGCGAGCCTGAAGTATCACTATGAACAACCAGAGCAGGCAGGAGATTGGCGAGCAAACGCAATGAGCAACCCACTTTTTGATGCGATGATTCGCGGTCGTGCAGCCGGCAATGGTGAATTGTTCGTAGATGCTGACGGCCCAGTCTCCGACGACGCGTTTTTCGATGTCAGCGCGCGCATTGCGTCGGTGCTGCTGGACCTGGGCGTCACACCTGGTGAGCGGGTGGCCGTGCAGGTACACAAGAGTATCGAGGCATTGGCCCTGTATGTCGCCTGCGTTCGAACAGGTGCAGTTTTTCTGCCTTTGAATACGGCCTACACGGAAACGGAATTGCGGTATTTCATTGACGATGCCACACCGCGCGTGCTGATCGTGGATCCTGAGGCAGTGGCGATGGGTGAGCGACTGGCGACAACACAATCGGTGTTGACCCTGGGTACCGGCGGTGAGGGCAGCCTGATGGCACGCGCTAGCAGCGCAACGCCGCTGACCGGTGCACTGGCACGGGAGCCTGGCGATCTGGCCGCCATCCTGTACACCTCGGGAACCACTGGTCGCTCCAAGGGTGCGATGCTCACGCAGAACAACCTGTTATCGAATGCGCAGACGCTCGTGGACTACTGGCAATTCGATGCACAGGATGTATTGCTGCACGCCTTGCCGATCTTTCATACACATGGCCTGTTCGTCGCCAGCAACGTGATACTGCTATGCGGCGGGCGCATGATATTTCTGCCCGGATTCAACATCGAGGCCGTACTGGCAGCTCTGCCTGCAGCCACCACGATGATGGGTGTGCCGACTTTCTATACTCGCCTGCTGGCTGAGCCTCGATTCAACCGCCAGCTCGTCAGTCAGCTGCGACTGTTCATATCCGGCAGTGCGCCGTTGCTGGCAGAGACACACCGTGAATTCGAAGCCAGAACCGGTCACAGGATACTCGAACGATATGGCATGACGGAGACCAACATGAATACCTCCAACCCCTATGTGGGCGAACGCATCGCCGGCACGGTCGGGCCGGCGCTCCCGGGTGTGGAAGTGAGGGTGTGCGATCCGGAATCTCATGAACCACTCGGTACGAATGAGGTGGGCATACTTCAGGTACGCGGTCCGAACGTGTTCATCGGCTACTGGCAGATGCCGGAAAAGACGAAGGAGGAACTGCTGGCGGATGGTTTTTTCATCACCGGTGATCTGGCGACCATCGATGAGGCAGGGTATGTAACGATAGTCGGACGCGCAAAGGACCTGATCATTTCGGGCGGTTACAACATTTATCCCAAGGAAATTGAACTGGTCATCGATGATCTGCCGGGCGTGGCCGAATCTGCCGTCATCGGCGTGCCACATCCTGATTTCGGAGAAGCCGTGGTTGCGGTGGTCGTCAGGTCGACTGCTGCCGGAATGGATGCCAGCGGCGAGGCACTGGATGCTGCCGGACTTGTGGAACAGCTGGTGGGCAAGCTGGCGCGTTTCAAGCAACCAAAACACGTGGAATTCATCGATCAGCTACCGCGCAATACCATGGGCAAGGTGCAGAAGAACTTACTTCGTGATCGGTGGGAAGATCTCTTCAGCTGAGCCTGGGAGTTCGCAGGCTCGAGAGGGTAACTGGTCGCCGGGCGTTCCCTTGCCCGGCACCCCTAAAATGCCGACACGGTGATGTCAGCCAGTCGTGATCTCAACTGTATCAGGACCCGTCATTCTTGCGCGATGACTTGATTAGGGGTAACGACGAAGACGCCGGGAAATGTAATCTGGTGATAGATTATTGAGGTGCTCTTCCACTTGTGCTTGCATAAAATGCGAGCCATACCCAACCTAGTCGAGAGCTGCCGCACGTCTTGCCTCTGACAAGGCTTTTCCGGGAGATGCAGCGCGTACCCAGGCAACCAGTTCATACCCGCGTTGTTCAAGTTTCTCCTCACGCCACAGATTGCCATTGCGGAAAGGCAGATAGAGCAATCCGATCAGTGCCAGCAGGGCAAAACCAGCCGTGCTGAACTTTACGATCGGTGTGGCTGCTGCGCCGGCGTCCAGCCAGGCAAGTCCTGACACCAGCAATCCACTCATGATGATCAACCACGTGATGCCGTAGATGATGGCGGTGCCGAACAGATGGCGATAGACGAGGTAGGGTAGTGTAAGGAACAGGGCGCTCCAGGAAACACCGCTCTTCACAGCCTGTGCACTGTTGCCACGACGATACACCGCATAGCGGGTCCCGGTCAGTGAATCCGACTTGTCAATCGGCAAGTTCGGTCGGTGCGCTTGAGCGTCAAGGGCTGCGCCCGCGGACATGGCCGCAATCGGCAGTTCATCACGGTGTTCCGTTTCTGCCGCTTTTTCTGTGACGGCATCGGAATCGCTTTCCCGGTAATCGCTTTCCTGCGAATCGCTGCTTGCGACGACATCGCTGCGCTGGCCTGGCAAATCGTCGGCCTGTCGTTCCAGTTCCTTTGCCAGACGGTCGGTCTCGGCATCGGCGTGCGAGGCAGGCAGCTCCAACGACCTGGCAGTCGATGAGTGTTGCAGATCCGTCGATTCGGACGCGGCTGCGAGGTCATCGTCGAGCCAGTCAAGATTGTCCGATGGCTCATCGTGGTTGCCGGTTATATCACTGTAGTCTGCAGTCTGTGCTGCCTCCAGAGTGTCATCCTCCCTCAGCGGCTGTTCGACGGGTGCACCACCGGCATAGACTCCGTCGAGCAGGGAGTCGATTTCATCGACTGCTGCTGCCTCATTGTCGGCCGCCGTGCCGGTTTCATCTTCCCCGCCGATCCCTGCAGGCTTTTCGAGTGTGTCGAAATCGTCTGCTTCTGAATACGCATCGTGCTCGGCCTGCATGTCAAGTTCGTCGAGGTCAGGCTCATCAGGCTGGCTGATCTCGAAGACAGCCGTGCCGTCGAGCTCGGCGGTCAGGTCGATGGTGGCATCCAGGTATTCATCGTCCTCCTGTGAATCCGCTTCATCCACGCGAAGATCATCCAGGGATGAATCGTCCGTGTTGCTGTTGATCTGGTCGAAGCGCTCCTGGAAATTCAATCGCTCGCTGGATGCGCCCGCGAGTTCGTCATCCGCCCCGGAGGACGGTGCATCGTCATCCAATTGCAGAATGTCGTTTCGACCTTCATTAAGGTCAACGCCAGAGGGTGCCGATACCGAGGAGGGAATGTCGTCCTGCATGGCCAAGTCGCCCTGAGTGCCAGCACCTTCATCGCTGACCTCATCGGTGCTGACCTCATCGGTGAATTTGATGGGTTCCAGCGCCAGCGTCGTATCGTGTTCGATGACAGCCGGCGCACTGACGGGGGACTCACTCTGGCGCTTACGTTCGGCGATAAGCTCCTCTACACGCAGATTCGTGTACAGATAGCGAGCCTCGTCATGATCGTCACTGGCCAGCGCGCAGGCGCGGGCCCAGATATGCGGTCGGCGCTTGTCCGAATTGAGTTCATCGGCGGCTTGCTGGTACAGGTCTTCATCAATCATGCGAGGCTATCAGGGTTGGCCAGTGTACGTCGTGTCCACGCGGGACCATCGGCTATCGGCAAGTCTAACCTTAATCGGTGCATAAAATCCCCGATCGCTGGAGCAGACGTTGTCCTGTGACCAGCTGACGCATCGCTGTAACCCGGTTCTCCGGTTGCCTGTGATTTCATGTCCGCCTCACCCTGACTCACCCTGTGATCAACCCGTTTTCAATCCTGTGTCAGCTTCTTCTCAGCCCGGCTGACACCAGTCCACAGAGCATGCCTGGGGCTGAAACGCTCCCAGCTGGCACTGCAACCGGTTGCAAGCCGGCTGGCAACCGGTATATTCTACCTGCGTCATCACAGCACTTGTGAAGGAAGGTATGCGCTTGCCGCGCACCATCTCCAACGCGCACACGGATCATGCAATTCTTCGATCTACAGACAAAATTCTTCCTGCCGGTCTGGAGACGTGTGACCGTCGTCGCGGTGTGTCTGTGCTGGGCGCTGTTCGAGTTCGTCTCGGGAGCACCATTCTGGGGTGTGGTCTTCGGCAGTATGGGCGTTTATGCGCTCTGGCAACTTTTTTTGGCCGACTGGCCGGACGATACGCCGGACACCTGAATCGATGAGCATGGTCACGCTCAAGGATGTGGCGTTACGGGCGGGTGTTTCGCGTTCGGCTGTCTCCCGTGCCTTCACTGATGGTGCCTCGGTATCACCCGGCATGCGGCGCAGGGTGCAAAAGGCAGCGGCCGAGCTCGGCTACACACCCAATGCGCTGGCGTCGAGTCTGACCACCGGCCGTACCCGACTGATCGGCCTGGTCTCCAATAACTTTCACAACCCGATTTTCCTTGAAGTATTCGACCTGCTCACGCGGGGCTTGCAGGAACGCAAGCTGCGTCCCTTGCTGGTCAATCTGACCGACGAGACTGATCCAGCCAATTCGGTCCGCATGCTCCGGCAGTACTCGGTCGATGGCGTCATCGTGGCGTCGTCCACCTTGTCGCCAGGCTTTTCCCAGGCGTTTAAAGATGCCGGATTGCCTGTAGTTCACTCGTTCGGTAAACATTCCAGTTCACCGCAGGTGCATGTGATCGGGATCGATAACATCGAATGCGGTCGCATTGCAGCCAGGGAATTACTCGCTCGGGGTTATACCCGGCTTGCATTCATGGGTGGGCCGGAAACGGCTACCTCGACACAGGATCGCCAGGCGGGTTTTGTTGCGGAGCTGGGCCTGCATGACCAGGTTGAATGCACCTGCTCGTTTGCCGATGCCTATACCTTCCAGGCTGGACGCAGGCAAATGCTGGAGCTGCTGCGTGGAGAGCCGGCCGAGGCGTATTTCTGCGGTGACGACGTGCTGTCCATCGGTGCGCTCAGCGCCATTCATGATGCGGGGCTCGAGGTACCCGGGGATATCGGCATCATCGGGCTCAATGACATGGAGATGGCAGGCTGGGAAAGTATCGCCCTGACCACGATCAGGCAACCGGTCCGGCAGATCATCAGCTCCTCCATCGAACTCATCGAGGCTATGATGGACGAACCTGACCGCTATCCCGAGGCACGGCTGTTTCCGTGTTCCGTTATCGAGCGGCGAACACTCAGGGATCGAAAATAGTGCCCGCCGAGGCGGCGAGCGCACACGATGTGAATCAGTTGTCGCGGAACATCGGTGGACGCGCATCCAGCCACTCGCCATTGGCTGCGCCCGAGTTTGCCACGGCCACGACGGCCGCCATTGAACGCAGGCCGTCGGCGGCACGCGGGTAGAGATCGGCAGCCGGGTCGATGGGGCGGTTTTGCTGGTGCGCGTGAATTGCTTCGGCCAGGTCCTTGTAGATATTGGCAAACGCCAGTGGCATGCCTTCCGCGTGCCCGATGGTAACGCGGGACGAGCGATCGGCTTCGGGTGACAGATTTGCTTCACCACGCTCGATGATCTGCAGACGCTGATTCAGTGGCATCCAGTAAAGTTGATTGGGTTGTTCCTGCGCCCAGCGCAATCCGCCTTTTTCACCGAACACCTGAATGCTCAGGCCATGCTGGCGGCCAATGGCGATGGATGAGGTCCAGAGACGTCCCACCGCGCCGTCACTCATGCGAAAGTTGACCATGGCATCATCCTCCAGCTCCCGGGATGCGATGCACGCGACGGTATCAGCCGAGAGTCGGGTCACTTCCTGTCCGGTTACGAAACTGGCCATGTGCAGGGCGTGTATGCCGCAATCGGCGAATTGGGCGGAGACACCTGCCTGAGCCGGATCGTAGCGCCAGCGCACCCGAGGATTGTCGGCATCCGCTGCATCGGCATGATGTCCATGGGCAAACTCGGTTTTGACCAGGCGAATCCTGCCTAGATCCCCACGGGCGACCATTGCGCGCATATGACGCACCAGTGAATAGCCGGTATATCCGTAATTGACTGCGCAGATACGCTTGGCCTGCGCTGCCACTGTGACGATTTCCTCGCCTTCCTCGACGCTCATCGTCATCGGTTTTTCGCACAGTACATGAAATCCGGCCTGCAGGAATGCGCGGGTGATTTCAAAATGAGTGGCATTGGGCGTGGCCACGGTGACCAGATCCACAGGATCCTGACGGGCTGATTCGCGCTCGAGCATCTCCTGCCAGCTGCCGTAGCTGCGATCCTCAGCCAGGCCCAACTGGCGAGCATAGCGACGCCCCTCTTCAGCGCGATGATCCAGCGCAGCGGCAGTGAACTCGAACAGTCCATCAAGACCTGCCCCCAGCCTGTGTGCGGGACCGATCTGACTGCCTTCGCCGCCGCCGATCATGCCCCAGCTCAATTTACTCATCTACTTGCCTCTTGTTTCTGCCACTTGTGGAAAAGTGAGAGCAGCTCAGTCGAATCCGATCGATTGCAGGTACTCACGATTCAGTCTCGCATCGCCTTCCGGATCGGGGTTTAGCGTCGGATCGCAGTCCTGTTCGATGGTGCACCATCCATCGTATCCGGAATCCAGGAGCAGTTTGCGCACGGCAACGAAGTCCACCTCGCCATCGGACAGGTTGCAGAAGATGCCCTGGCCGCAGGCGTCGTAGAAACCAGTACGGTTGGCAATGGCACGAGCCTTGACGACAGGATCCGTGCTTTTGAAGTGCACGTAAGTAATGCGATCCATGTGGCGTTGCATGAAGGCAACCGGATCGAATCCGGCATACGTGCAGTGTCCGGTATCGATACAGATCTTCAGGATCTCCGGGTCGGTTTCATCGAGCAGCCGTTCGACT
This sequence comes from Granulosicoccus sp., assembly GCA_013002205.1. Taxonomy (GTDB): domain Bacteria; phylum Pseudomonadota; class Gammaproteobacteria; order Granulosicoccales; family Granulosicoccaceae; genus Granulosicoccus. The sequence continues at coordinate 13,158 of JABDKN010000071.1, read as the reverse complement.
TCTGGTTCGAAGTCCATGAATCCTCCAGCATGCGGATGTATCTCGGGGATGAGCCCGTATTCTTCATGCGCCAGTGTGGCGGCCTTGACGATACGCTCCCGATAGGCGTTCCATTCGTCGGGCTCCATCTTCACGGCTTCCTGGCCACGACCGGCAGTGGGCGCACGACGTGCGGAAATTGAATCGATGAGCACGCAGTGTTTGGCGCCATGCGCCTGCAATGCCTTACAGGTGCGCACGGTTCCATCCAGTACATCATCCCATTGTGCCGGGTCGTGGAATGGACGAAACACTACGCCAGCGATCAGTTCCAGTCCATTTGCCGCCAGTGCGTCAGCCAGCTCGCCGGGATCTTCCGGCATGAAGCCTACCGGCCCCAACTCGATACCACTGTAACCGGCTCGACTGCATTGCTGCAGCACTGTCTGCCAGGCCGGATTCCGGTCGTCTTGAGCGAACTCGACACCCCAGGAGCAGGGCGCATTACCAATTCTCATACTCATCGGTACAACGGGTTTCCATGGTTTGCAACCGGTTGCATTTATTGTATTCTGTGATCCGGTACATCGTCAATAACTGTGATCCACGATCGTGGACAAGACACTGATCCTGACCAGAGGAACGAGTATGACTGACAGCACCACTGGCGAACCGATCCGACTAACCATGGCCCAGGCGATCGTTCGCTGGATGGCCGCTCAATACATTGTCATCGACGGACAGGAATTGAGACTCTTCGGGGGCGGTTTCGGCATCTTCGGACACGGTAACGTCACCTGTCTGGGCGAAGCCCTGTACCAGCATCGCGATGCGCTGCCCCTGTACCGTGGACAGAACGAGCAGAGCATGGGTTTCGCTGCTGCTGCGTACGCGAAGTACCACTTGCGACAACGGATGATGTTCTGCACCGCATCGGCAGGTCCAGGCACCTCGAACCTGCTCACCTCGGCAGCGCTGGCCCATGCAAATCGTCTTCCTGTGCTGTTGTTGTGCGGGGATACGTTCGTCACCCGCCTGCCTGATCCGGTGCTTCAACAGATGGAAAATTTCTACGATCCTACCCTGGGTGTGAATGATGCCTTCAAGCCGGTGACACGTTACTGGGATCGTATCGTGCACCCGGCGCAGATCATCCAGAGTCTGCCCAATGCGCTGGCGACCATGCTCGACCCGGCCGACTGCGGACCGGCCTTCATCGGGCTGCCACAGGATGTGCAGGGCTGGGCGTGTGATTATCCGGCCGCGTTCTTTGAACGCCGGGTTCACCGTGTTCGACGTTGTGCCCCGGATGAGCGCGAACTGGAGGATGCCGCCGCGCGTCTAAGATCCGCTGCCAGGCCGCTGATCATTGCCGGCGGTGGTGTCCAGTATTCAGGTGCGGTCGATGCATTGACACGATTTGCCGAGGAGCACCAGATTCCGGTGGTCGAGACCATCGCGGGTCGCGCCAACCTGCTGGCTACACATCCACTGAATGCCGGTCCGATCGGGGTGACCGGCTCCGATTCTGCCAACGCGCTGGCTGAGCAGGCAGATGTCGTTCTGGCGGTGGGCACTCGGTTACAGGATTTCACGACGGGCTCCTGGACGGCGTTTGCACACGATGCGGATTTCATCGCCATCAACGCGGCGCGTCATGATGCGGGCAAACACCGATCCTTGCCCGTGGTAGCCGATGCCCGGCTGGCGCTCGAACAGCTGAGCGAACACCTGGCCGGCTATCGCGTCTCGCCGCACTGGAGCGGAATCGCCACAGAGCTGCGCAAGCAATGGGATACCTACGTAGCCGTCAATGTTGCCCACGGCAACCGGCCCAATTCCTATGCGCAGGCCATCGGCGTGGTCAACGAATTGTGTGACCCGCAGGATCGGGTTGTGGCAGCAGCGGGTGGCTTGCCCGCCGAAGTCACGGCCAACTGGCGGACCTTGCACGTTGGCACCGTCGATGTCGAATTCGGTTTCTCCTGCATGGGTTATGAAATAGCCGGTGGTTGGGGCGCCCGTATTGCCCAGTCCGAAAATCAGCCGGACAGAGACACCATCGTATTCACCGGAGACGGCTCCTACCTGTTGATGAATTCGGATATCTATTCCAGCGTGCTGACTGGGATGAAACTGATCATTCTAGTGCTCGACAACGGCGGCTTTGCCGTGATCAACAAGCTGCAGAACAACACCGGCAATGAAAGTTTCAACAACCTGATTGCTGACTGTCCCACTGTCAAGGCGCCATTCGACGTGGACTTCGAAGCGCATGCAAGAGCGCTGGGTGCCAATGCGGAAACCGTTGCCAATGCCGCCGAGCTGGCAGAAGCGTTCAAGCGTGCCCAGGCTGCCGACAAGACCTCGGTGATCGTCATGAAAGTAGACGCCTACGAGGGATGGACCTCGCAGGGGCATGCCTGGTGGGAAGTCGGTACACCGCAGATAAGCCAGAGCGAGCGGGTCGTCCAGGCGCATGAGGACTGGGAATCGACACGAGTCAGACAACGTCGCGGCGTATGATCGGCGTGCAATCTTTATCACGCAACCGCTTTGTGGTACTGGGACGGGCCGGCATGGATCTATACCCGGAACCGGCGGGTACGCGTACCGAAGAGGCGGCGATGTTCGCTGCCAGCCTGGGTGGATCGTCGGCCAATATCTGCGTCGCCATTTCCCGGCACGGCGGGCAGGCCTCGCTGGTAACCTGTGTCTCCGATGATGCGGTCGGGCGCTTCTGTCTGAACCAGCTCGATCACTACGGTGTAGATCGCCAGCATGTCCGGTCCGTGGGAGGGGAGTACCGCAACTCACTGGCAGTGTCGGAAAGCCGTGTCGAGGAGCATCAGACAGTCATCTATCGAAACGGTGCTGCCGACTTCCAGATGGGGCTGGACGATGTGGAAGGTATCGACTACTCAAGTTTCGGGGCGCTGATCACGACCGGCACTGTGCTGGCAGTTGAGCCTTCACGCAGTGCAGCCTTCCGCGCTTTCGAACTCGCCAGGCAAGCCGGTATCCCATTGATCTTCGACGTCGACTATCGGCCCTACAGCTGGGCATCGGCAGCCGAAGCCGCCGAGGTCTACAGTCGCGCTGGTGCGCTGTGCGATATCATCATCGGCAATGATGTGGAATTCGGTTTCATGGCTGGAGACCATGACGCCGGTCTGGCCAAAGCCCGTGAACTGGCACATGATGGCGCCGCCATCGTTGTCTACAAGATGGGAGAGGCGGGTTCCATTACCGTAACGCCGGACGAAGAGTTTCGCAGCGGTATCTACCCTGTGCAGGCACTCAAGCCCACTGGTGCCGGTGATAGTTTCATGGGTGGATTCATTGCCTCGCTGGCCGCTGGCTATCCGCTCAGGCAAGCAGTGCTGCGCGGCTCAGCCTGTGCCTCCATCGTGGTGGCTCGGGTCGGATGCGCACCTGCCATGCCGGACCCGGCGCAACTGGACGCATTTCTGGCATCCCATCCCGGTCCAACACTCAAGTAGAGGATTCAACACATGCACATTGCGCCATACGATAACCGCAACAAGCCTGTCGTCGACGTTGACGACAAGCTCGTTCCGCTCAATTACTTCAACATCGTCAAGTTGACGAAAGGCGATGCTTTCCAGTACCAGGTGCCTGGGTACGAGACCTGTATCGTGCCGGCCACCGGCAGCGTCGACGTGGAGGTGGAGGGTGTGTCCTTTTCATCCCTGGGCAATCGGGGTGTGGATGTCTGGGATGGTGAGCCCGAGGGAGTCTATGTGCCGGTTGGGGCAACGGTAACGATGTCCTGCGTATCCGAGGCGGCTGAAGTGTTCGTTGCCGGTGCGCGATACGATCAGGTGCTGGAACCGTTCGAGGTCAGAAGCGATGACCTGGACCTGGTGCAATACGGCTCCGATGACACCAAGACGCACCGCAAGATCAAGCATATCCTTGGACAGAAGCACCATGACCGGGTTGGACGTCTGCTGGTCAGCGAACTGTTCACTGTCGGTGCAGGTGGATGGTCAGGCTTTCCCTCGCACAAACACGATACCGACAGACTGCCGGAGGAGTCGCGGCATGACGAGACCTACAACTTCCGCTTCCGGCCCAAACACGGTTCTGGCGTGCAAATGCTGCAGCGTGTGGACAATGAACCTGGCGATGCCTACCACATCATGGACGGGTCGACTATTTGCCTGGACAAGGGCTATCATCCCTGTGCCGCGCTGCCCGGGTATGAGATGTATTACTTCACCATACTCGGCGGACTCTCGCAGCGATCGCTGGTGCAGTACTTCCAGCCGACGCATGCCTACCAGATAGAAACCATACCCGGCATAAAGGACATGATCGCGAAGTTCAGGTAATGCCGCTGGTCAACCTGTCAGATGTACTTCAACCCGCCCTGCGTAACGGGTACGCGGTGGCGGGACTGGTCACGCTCGGCTGGGAAGACATGCGCGCCTTCGTGGCTGCCGCCGAAGCCGGAAACGTTGCGGTGATCCTGCAGGCAGGCCCCGGCTGTCGGGCTCATACTCCGCTGCCGGTGGTGGGCAGGATGCTGACCTGGCTGGCGGAGCAGGCCTCGGTACCTGTGGTCGTCCATCTGGATCATGGCTATAGCGCCGAGGAGTGCCGACTGGCCATTGAATGCGGGTTTTCCTCGGTCATGTATGACGGCTCGCGCAAGCCACTTGCACAGAATATCGACGAGACTGGCGAAATAGCGGTCATGGCACATGCAGCCGGGGTCTCCTGCGAAGGTGAGATCGGCTTCGTCGGCTACAGTGATGGCGAAGAGTCCAGAGGTACGGTTCCGGAAGAAGCGGCGCAGTTTGCCAGTCAGACTGGTATAGATGCCATGGCCATATCGGTAGGCAATGTCCATCTGCAGCAGGCCGCGCAGGCACGGCTCGACGAGACTCGAATCCGGGCCATCCAGGCGCTGACGACTGTGCCATTGGTGATTCATGGCGGCTCTGGCGTTCCACCGGATCAACGACTGCAACTGGCCAGGACAACCAGTGTCTGCAAGTTCAATATCGGAACCGAGTTACGCATGGCCTTTGGTGCGGCGCTGCGTGCTGCGGTCAATGAAGATCCCGAACGCTTCGACCGGGTGGCCATTCTCGGGCAGACCCATGAGCCTGTGTTTCGTGCTGCGTTGGCAGTACTGCACAGCATGGGGTGTGATGCCACGCAGGGCTCGAGCAACTCCGCCGCGAAGCGCTAATCCGGCGGCTCAGTGAGTTGCAATATGCCGGGGGCGATAAGTGCCCGCGGAGCTTCGTTCGAAATCGACGGCGATTCGCGGATGCCTCAGCGGTGTGTCGCTGTCATCGGCCAGCAGATTCTGTTCAGAGACATACGCCTCGTACACGGACTCCTCGTTCTCGGCGTATAGATGATAGAAGGGTTGGTCCTTGTGCGGACGTACTGCCGCAGGAATGGCCTCGTACCACTCATCCGAGTTATCGAACACTGGATCCACATCGAAGATTACCCCGCGAAACGGATAGACACGATGCCTCACCACCTGGCCTATGCTGAATTTTGCGTCTCTGATCATGAATTCAAGTCTACCAGCCGCGCATGCAGACAGGCTAGACTCCGGCCATGAAAGCTCTGCGTTACGCCATTATCGGAACCGGGATGATGGGCCAGGAACACCTCAGGAATATTGCCCTGGCAAGGGATATCCAGGGGTGGCCACTGACCGTCGCTGCGCTTGTTGATCCGGACACCGGCATGCGCAATTCTGCGCTTGAACTGGCGCGCTCCCTTCGCTTTGAGGAGGTGCAGGCTGTTGCCGGACTCGATGAGCTGGCGGACAGTTCGATCAGCGCTTACGTCATCGCCTCTCCCAATTTTACACATCATTCGATCGTCACCAGGCTACTTCCGCTGGGCAAGGCGATCCTCGTGGAAAAACCGTTTTGCACGACGTTGACCGACTGCGAGGATCTGCTGCACAGACTGGATCAATTCTCCGCACCTTTGTGGGTTGCCATGGAATATCGCTATATGCCAGCCACCGCCAGGTTCCTGGAACGTCTGGCAAACGGGGATATCGGTACGATTCGCATGCTGAGCATTCGCGAGCATCGTTACCCGTTTCTGCGCAAGGTCGGCGACTGGAACCGTTTCAGCGAGAAGACTGGCGGGACGCTGGTCGAGAAATGTTGTCATCATTTCGATCTCTTGCGCCTGATGAGCGCCGCTGAACCGGTGAGGATTTTTGCCAGCGGAGCCATGGATGTCAATCACCTGGATGAATCCTATGCGGGGCGTACGCCGGACATCATCGACAATGCCCAGGTGATCATCGAGTTCGACAATGGTGTACGGGGTATGCTTGAGTTGTGCATGTTTGCCGAGGGGGCTGAGCCACAGGAACAATTGACGGCTATCGGCGATAAAGGCAAGCTGGATGCGAGCATCCCCGGACCGGACCGTTTCTGGCCAGATGCCGGAGAGCGGCATGCCCGGGTGGTGTTCAGTCCTCGCGACCAGAGCACACCGCAGGTAGACTCGATCGTGCTGGACCCGTCGCTGGCCGCCGCCGGCGATCATCACGGCTCGACTTACTACCAGCACCTCAGGTTTGCCAGAGCTGTGGCAGGTGACTCGTTGGTGGAAGTCACGGCCAGAGACGGTGCGATTGCGGTGCAAATGGGAGTGGCCGCGCAGGAATCCATTCGTACCGGTCGAGCTGTCGAACTGTGAAGTCACAGATTGGCATCAGTCCGTTTTTCACCGTCGCAGACGGCGGTTATCAGTAGACAAAGGTGACGACAGATGATGAACATACCCACGTTGACGATTGGTGCAGATGGACAGATGCCATGCATTGGCCTGGGTCTGTGGAAGATCGAAAAGCAACAAGTGGTCGATGTCGTGGTCGAGGCGATCCGTCTCGGTTATCGTCACCTGGACAGTGCCTGCGACTACGGCAACGAGAAAGAGGTGGGCGAAGGCATACGTAGAGCCATCGATGAAGGACTGTGCACGAGGGAGGATCTGTGGGTCACCTCCAAGTTGTGGAACACGTACCATCACCCTGATCACGTCGTCATGGCGATGGATCAGACGCTGGAGGATCTGGGGCTCGATTATCTGGATCTGTATCTGGTGCATTTCCCGATCGCGATGGAATTCGTGCCGTTCCAGACGCGCTACCCACCGGAGTGGCTATACGATCCGGATGACAGGATGCCGATGATCAGGACGGCGGCCGTGCCCTTGCAGGATACCTGGCGGGCAATGGAAGCGCTGGTGGACAGTGGTCTGTCGCGCTACATCGGTGTGTGCAATTACGGGGTCAGCCTGATGCGTGATCTGCTGAACTATGCGCGCATTGCGCCGGCAGTCCTGCAGGTCGAATCACACCCCTATCTGACACAGGATAAGTTGATGCGTTTCTGTGCCGAACAGGACGTGTCGGTAACGGCATTTTCGCCGCTCGCAGCCTTGTCCTACCTCGAACTGGGAATGGCGGAGCCAGGTGATTCTGTGCTTGAACAGGCTATCGTGCAGGAGATTGCCGCTCGCCTTGGTCGGACCCCGGCCCAGGTCGTCCTGCGCTGGGGTGTCCAGCGTGGCAACGCCATCATCCCCAAGACATCGAGGCCTGAACGTCTGCGCGAGAATGCCGACCTGTTCGACTTCCAACTGAGCAACGCAGAAATGGCCTCGATCAGTTCTTTGAACCGCCATCAGCGCTTCAACGACCCCGGTGTATTTGCGGAAAAGGCCTTCAATACCTTTTTGCCGATTTATGAGTAGAGTAGGCTCTGGTAGGCTCTGTGATAGCTGCAGGCTGCTCCTGAGAGTCCGCCCACGACCCATTGACCTTTCACTGTTGCTGGAGTTACTACCGATGACACTATCCGCTAAGCCCATCCGGAACGCACTGCCGCGCCCTGGTCGACAGACATTGACGTGTGTGTTGTCGATCATCACGCTGTCCATCGCTTTACCGTCGCATGCTCAAGACACCGTCACCATACTTCACACAAATGATTTTCATTCGCGTGTCGAACCCATCAGCAAGTATGACAGTCCGTGTTCGGCTGAGGATAATCAGGCGGGCGAGTGTTTTGGTGGCTATGCGCGGCTGGTCACCGCCGTTGCCGATGCACGCAAGCGCAATCCGGATGCTCTGCTCTTTGACGGTGGAGACCAGTTCCAGGGCTCGCTGTTCTATACCCATTACAAAGGCAAGGTCGCCGCAGAGATAATGAACACCTTGCAGTATGACGGTATGACCGTGGGCAACCATGAGTTTGATGACGGGCCGGTCGTGCTGCGTGAGTTCATCGACAGCGTCGATTTTCCGGTGGTCATGTCGAATGCCGATGTCAGTCAGGAACCTGCACTGGCCAACAAGATCATGAAGTCGACGGTAGTAGAGAAGGCGGGGCAGAAGTACGGCATTATCGGCCTGACGCCGGAAGACACCGACGAACTGGCCAGCCCGGGCAAGAACATCACGTTCTCGGATCCGGTGGCTGCCGTACAGGGTGAAGTTGATGAACTTACCGCGCAGGGCATCAAGCGAATCGTCGTGTTGTCGCATTCCGGCTATGAAGTGGACAAGCAGGTTGCCGCCGGTACCACGGGGGTCGATGTGATCGTAGGTGGTCATACCAATACCTACCTGTCGAACAGCGCTGAAAACGCGGCGGGGCCGTACCCGACCATGGTCGGCAACACCGCCATTGTCCAGGCCTATGCCTATGGCAAGTATGTCGGTGAACTGTCCGTGACCTTCAACGATGATGGGGAGTTGCTCACTGCGAACGGCGAGCCGATATCCATCGACGGCAGTATCAAGGAAGATGAACAGATCGTTGCGCGTGTGACGGAACTTGCCGAGCCTCTGGAGGGAATCCGCAACAGGGTGGTTGCCGAAACTGCGGCCATGATCGAGGGCAATCGTGAGATCTGCCGGGTTCAGGAATGTGAGATGGGCAATCTGGTTGCCGATGCATTGCTGGATCGTGTAAAGAATCAGGGTATCAGCATCGCCATCATGAATTCCGGTGGCCTGCGTGCATCGATCGACGAAGGCGAAGTCACCATGGGAGAAGTCCTGACTGTATTACCCTTTCAAAACACGTTGTCAACGTTCCAGATTACTGGCGCTGATGTCATCGCTGCCCTGGAAAACGGCGTTAGTCAGGTGGAAGAGGTGAAGGGACGGTTTCCGCAGGTGGCGGGGCTCACTTTCACCTGGGACGCGTCAAAACCTGCCAACGAGGGTCGTATCCTTGAGGTGAAGGTGGAGGTCGACGGGCAGATGCAGCCTATCGATCCAGACGCCCTGTACGGTGTGGTGTCCAACAACTATGTGCGTAGTGGTGGTGACGGCTATTCAGTATTCGCCAACAATGCGAAAAATGCCTACGATTTCGGTCCCAACGTGGAGGATGTCGTGTCGGAATACCTGGCCGCACATGCACCGTATAAACCTGTGCTGCAAGGCCGTATCACGCGCCAATAGCTGCAGTTTCCCGACGCGTGTCCATCAGGCTGTGTTGCATGGCCGGTTGTCTGGCCGTGCCTGCCTGTGTTCATGCAGCAGTCGCGTCCACCCCGCTGCCTGCAGTCCTGTCCATCAATCTGTGTGCAGATCAGCTTGTCATGCTGCTGGCAGATCCTGGGCAGGTGCGTGCTCTGTCAGCATTGAGTCGGGATGAGGCAGGCTCGTATTTCCTGGAAAAGGCCTACCAGTTTCCACAGGCCGATGTACGTGCCGAAGACATCATCCACCGAGCGCCGGATGTTGTCATAACCAGCCGGTTTTCCTCCCGTCATACCCTCTCCATGCTCGATGAGCTGGGGATTCGGGTAGAGACACTGGACATGGCCGATTCGGTCGAGGCAATGCTCGGCAACATACGGCATATGGGTGATATTCTGCAGCAGCAGCGTCGTGCTGCGGACCTGATTACCTCACTGCGTACCCGACTGGCGAAGATCGATGCCCGAGTCGCGTTGCAGAATGCCCTGCTGGATGAGGCCAATATCGACTATCCAAGAGCGGCGGTCTACGACGCCAATGGCTACACTGTGGGAGCCAATTCACTGCGTGGAGAAGCCATGGTTCGGGCGGGCTGGCACAATGTGGCCTCGGATATGGGGATCGAGACATACGGTGTACTGCAGTTGGAGGACATGATTCGCCTTGCGCCCCAGGTGTTGATCGAATCGCCCTACGGCGAGGGCACGTATTCCAGAGCACAGAACCTGACTCGACACCCGGCTTTGCGCAAGGCCGGACTGAATCCGCTCATCGTAACGGTGCCCAGCAATCAGACGATCTGCGACGGACCCTGGCTGGTGGATGTCATTGAGAATCTGGCGAACGCCCGCGAAGAGCTGCTTCGGCAGCAAACTGAGTTGCCTATCAGGTGATATGCCTTGCACAGTGCTACTTGCTCTCGGCTGTCGAAATGTGAGATAAATGGCGGGTGTGGAAGATCCACGCGGTATCAACCGAACACAGGACATTTTCATGAAACGACTGATCGTTGCAGTGGCAGCAACCCTGGCGCTGATGGCCGGCGCGGCTCATGCGGGTGAAGGATGTAACTACGGCAGCCACGCAGTTGCCGAACAGGAAAAAGCCCCCGTCATGGCGGCAGCTGAGCAAATGGACGCGGAGCTTCTGGCTCGATTGCAGGAGCAGGAAGAACTGGAAGCACTGGAAAAACTGCTGGATACGCCTGTCGTTCATAACTGAGTTTTTCCATCGGTTCTTGCTCCCCGGAGCTGGTAGACACGGCAGGGTGGCCTGTGGTGCCCTGCTGTGTGTTTGATATGTGAATCCCGCCTGCAGGGCAGGCCGGCTGGCACTTTGCCGGCCAGACTACACATGGCCATCTGCGCTGGCCAGCTGCCTGGGGCTGACATCACCACCATAGGCTCCATAGCTCCATAGCTCTCTGGCGCGAACGCAGTGGATTTGGTCCGTGCGTGGGCCGTCAGCGGGTAATGGTGTACTACTGTCGGAGCCCCCTACTGGGGTATGCTCTGGCTATCTGACGACAAGCAAGCGGAAAATCACGACATGGATCTGGGTATCAGCGGCCGCAAGGCTATTGTGTGTGCATCGTCGAGGGGACTGGGGAAGGCCTGCGCGGCAGCACTGGCAGATGCCGGTGTGAACCTGGTCATCAATGGACGTGACGAGGCGCAACTGGCGAGAACGCAGGCGGAGCTGGAACAGTCCGGCGTCTCGGTATCGGTCGTTGTTGCGGATGTATCGACGCGTGAGGGTCAACAGGCTCTGTTCGATGCCTGTCCGGAGCCCGACATTCTGGTCAACAATAATGGTGGTCCACCGTTCCGCGATTTTCGTGAGGTCGATCGCGAGGCCCTGCTGGCTGGCCTGGAAATGAACATGATCACTCCGCTGGAGCTCATTCGGGCCTGTGTGGACGGTATGGGCGAGCGGGGCTGGGGGCGTATCGTCAACATCACCTCTTCCTCGGTTGTGTCGCCCATTCCGGGTCTTGACCTGTCAAGCGGAGCCCGCGCCGGTCTGACATCGTTCCTGGCGGGTGTCTCCCGGTCTGTGGCAGCCACCGGTGTCACCATCAATCAGATCATGCCGGGTGCGTTCGATACCGACCGCCTGCGCGGTGGAATCGAGTTTACCGCCAAACGTACCGGTAAATCGGCCGAAGAACTGGCCACTGCACGGGCGCAGGGAATTCCGGCCAGGCGATTTGGTCAGCCGGAGGAATTCGGCGCCGCCTGTGCGTTCCTGTGCAGCGTTCACGCCGGTTACATCACTGGCCAGAATCTGCTGATCGACGGCGGTGCTGTGAATAAAGCTTTCTGATTGAGGGGTTTAGACGGCATAGTCCGCAGCAGGACGCAGGTTTCCACACTGTTTTGTACTGATTAGTTACCGATTTCTGCCGTTGTGCGGCTGAAATACCTTTATTTTCTGTAACTTACGGTGGTCCGACCCGGGCTTTCAAGAGATATAATGGGGATCGGTTTTTGAACAGGGAATACTTTTAGTGAAAAACTATCGATCAGTGGTGATGGCGGGGCTGTTTGCGGTGGCGACGCAGGTGCAGGCCATGTCAGTGGAGAGCATCTCCGCGAGTGCTCTTGGCAGCAGTGCAGTAAGAGTAAGCTGGAGTGCCGTCGAGGGTACGGATTACTATGAGCTCTACCAGGACAGCCAGCGCATCCAGACAGGAATTACGGACAACACGGTGGACGTGTCCGGTCTCGATGCGGCCACTGATTATCAGTTTTTCGTCACTGCCTGCAATGCCGAGGGCATGTGTTCGCCTGCGTCGACCCAGGCTGATGTGACCACCGCCAGTGGATCAGCTGATCTGGGCATCTGTGATGCAGCTACCGACGGATCCGCACCGCGCGTGCAACTGATGGTCGATGACGATGGCACAGCGCAACTGAGCTGGTGCGAGGTAACGGGTGCGGACGGATACAACCTGTTTCTGGACAATGAATACCAGACCACATTCGGATCGTTGACTTTCTCGGCAACGGTATCCTACACCGGCACAGAGCAATACCAGGTTGCCTGGTATGCCAATGGAAATTATCCGGCCAAGTCTGCCGTAGCGGTTGGTCCTGAGCTACCTCCCACAGTGCCCGAAACGGATCAGGATGTGCTGGCCAGGCTCGATGCAGCCAGCGCTGACAATCCGGATGACGTTGAAATCTACTTCACTCGCCACGCCGAAAAGATGACTCAGCTCGAGGAGCAGGAAGATGGCTCATTCATCGAGGTCTGTGGCGAGACCAATTGTGCCGAGGTACTTAATACCAAGGGTGAATTACGGGCGGAATTGCTGATGAGTCTGTTTCGTGAGGTCGGCATCACCGATCGGCTGACCCATGCATTTTCCAGTCACAAGACCCGCACCCGCCAGACCATTGAGTTGATAGTGGCCGATGCCGGCCTCGCGGGAGACGTGGACAAGAATCCGGGTGACGGTATCCAGGAGTACCCGATCGAGAACGGTGACGGCAGTGCGGTAGCCGAATTGAACCCGGAGGGTGTCTCGGCATCAGTACCACCGGTGATTGATGCATTGCTGAGCCTGCCTGCCGGCAGTGTGGCACTGGTAGCGGGTCACAGTAGTACGCTCTACGACATAATGGCGGGTATCGGGCTGATGGATGTCTGTCTGGAGG
>JABDKN010000272.1 GCA_013002205.1 Granulosicoccus sp. | reverse complement strand
CCGATAGTCAGCAATCATCTGCCCCTGGACCGGCTCATTGAACCATTGCGCCGCTGTGCACAGCGTGATCGTCATCGTGTCCTGGTGGTGCTGGAAAGCCCTGCAGAGGGCTGGTGCCGGGCATTTGCGGCTGACAGGCAACTACCGTTCATTGCCGCCAGTGACCGATCCGACAGGGCAGATCGCATCACCGGATTACTCGGCCAGGAATTCGAGACTCTGGTTCATGAAACCAGTGAACGGCTCGATGGTGGGCTGCTGGCAGCGCTGGCCGGTACCGTCAAGGCAGGTGGTGTGATGGTACTCGGGGTGCCATTTCGAGTAAGCGAGTCAGCGGCGGACGGCATGTCGAGCATGTTCAATCGGCGATTCTGCCGCCTGCTGCTCGAGCTGCAGCTTCTGTTTCCGGATAAGGTGCACCTGCTTGCCTCCGCTGCATCCCCTGCCCGGGCGAATTCACACGCGGTGCTGCGATCACCAGAATCCGCCATGGCCCCTGCGTTGCATTGCGCCGAATCTGAACAGACTGCATTACTGGAGCTGGCTCGTGATTATCTGCTGAAACACCCACGTGGGAGCATCACCATCACGGGCAGGCGTGGGCGCGGAAAATCTGCGCTGCTGGGCCGCATTGCCGAATGGCTGATAGACCGGCAGATCCCGGTGACCGTCACGGCAAGCCGACGCACCTCAGTTACTTCCGTGAATCGCCACAGCAGGCACATCATCAGATTTCGCGCAGCCGATGAAGCCTGCAGATCCGGAACCGGTGTCCTGCTGGTCGACGAGGCCGGCAGTCTGCCGATCGATACACTGATCGGATTCAGTACACATCATGATCAGGTCATCTACTGCACGACCGTGGAAGGCTATGAGAACGCCGGTCGCGCCTTTGAAATCCGTTTTCAACAGGCCCTGAAGCGAACACAGGTCCAGTGCCTTGCACTGACACCTGTCCTGCCCTGGCGCTGGGCACCGGAGGACCCACTGGAATCGCTGGTCGATACCCTGCTACTGGCTCGTGTCGGGCAGGACATCGGTCTGCCGGACGACTGTTTACCCAAGGCAGCAGAAGCAACGAACGCCGAACCGGCCAGGACGGCTGCAGCTGAAACAATGACTGTCGAAGCGGTTGATGCCGCTGTGGCTAACTGCCGGGCCAGGCAACTGACGCGCACTGAGCTGGCCGATGATGAAGCGCTGCTTCGCGCGGTGTTCGGCCTGCTGCGGGACACGCACTACCAGACCAGCGCCACAGATCTGCAGCACCTGCTCGACGCACCCGATCTGCAAGTGTGGGTACTGGAACATGACAGGCGCATCAAGGCAGCCCTGCTCGCTATCGGTGAAGGCAGTCTGCCGGTGCCTGTGCACGAGGCCATCGTCAGCAAGCAGCGCCGCCTGCCGAACCAGCTATTGCCGCAACTACTGGCCCAGTGCGCCAACGATCCGCAGGTTCTTGACAGGCGTTACGCGCGGATCATCCGCATTGCCGTGGCCAGCGACTGCCGGCGGCAGGGTCTGGGGACACGGCTGCTTCAGCATGTCGAGATTGAGCTGGCGATGCGCCCTGGTGTGAGCGCCATTGGCGCAAGCTTTGCCAGTGATGCCGGCAGCCTGGCGTTCTGGCAGAGCAATGGCTATAGACGTTTCCACACAGGATACCGACGCAATCCGCGCACCGGCAGGCAGGCAGTAGCCGTGATCAAACCCTTCGATGCAACGGTGGCCCGCGTAGCAGAGCGTGCCGTTGACATCCACGACGACAACCAGCGCTGCAGGCAGGGCCAGCAAAGCCTGCCGGACACCCCGCTACATGATGGATCCCTGCTGCAGCGTTTTGCCAGGGGCGAACGCAGTGTCCACGATACCTACGCAGCCCTGAGCCGCCTGGGTCTTCGACACGCACTGCCATTGCAGTACGACGGGACCCTGTCCAGGCGCCGCTACGAAAGCATGCTGCGAAAGCTAGTGACCGATGTCATCGGGCAATCAGTCAGCACCCCCGATCCGCAAGTTGATATCCGTAGCTAGATTGAATCTCGTACGGTCGCTCGAAGCCACTCGGCGAACACCTTAACGGCTTCACGCACTTCACCATCGGCTCTGCCCACCAGCCAGTAGGCGTCCGGCAGCGGCACCGATTGTGACCCCAACGGCCGGACCAGGCGGCCCGCATTTACCGCCTCATCCGCCAGGCGACCACGTGCCAGCGCAAGTCCAAGACCTCGCTCCGCAGCATCCAGTACCAGATCCGATGAGGTGAATCGTGCGCCCATGCGGAAACTGGATGTGTTCGAACCGGTAGCTTCACACCACCTGAGCCAGGACGCATACTGATCCCGATCATGCAGTAAACCTACCCTGCGCGCGAGCCAGTCGAGATCAGTGGAGTGATTCGCACCAGCCCATGCATCAGGCGACAGCACCGGGTAGAGCACATCATCCATCAGCGGCTCGTTGTCATCGAGTGGCGCAGGTCGATCCGTCATCCGGATGGCAAGATCGGCACCGTCGTCCGAGGGTGCACGAGGGCGCTGATCGGCAATCACCGACACCTCGAGCCACGGGTATTGCCGGCTCAGTTGCGGCAACCTGGGCAGCAGCCAGCGTGCTGCAATCGACGGCGTGGTGGCGACAGTGACGGCACTGTCCCGCTGACCTTCGCGTACGGCGGTGACGACACTTGCCAGTTTCCCAAAGCATTCCGACGCACCCTGGCCAAGCACATGACCTTCCCTGGTGAAGGCAAGTTGTCCGCCCTTTGCGCTACCGCGTTCTACGAGCGGTACGCCAAGCAGCGATTCGAGTTCCCGCAGATGCCGACTGATCGCTGAATGGCTGACATACAATTCACGCTCCGCAGCTCTTACGCCACCGGCCGAGTAGATCGCGCTGAATGCGCGCAGTGCTGTCAGTGGCAGACGATCCATAGTCACAGGTATTGGTAACGAGGCACACGCTGGTGAGCCTGGAAGATTATCATTCGCGCGGTGGATTATTTCCAGCCAGAGACTAAAAGACTGGTCGCTGACCCGACCAGGAGGATGCCCATCCCGATGTCGAATACGCGGCGCCGAACCGGTGTCATGAGCCAGCAAGACAGGGATGATCCGGCTATCGCCCACATGCTCAGGCAAATTGCTGCAACCGTGGCCATCAGCACGGCAACCAGCGAACGCATCTCGATGCTGTCGGTGGTCGTCATGGCGACAGTGCCTGCCAGCAACAAGGATTTCGGGTTCAGGCATTGAAACAATGCCATGCCGATCACGGATGGATCGCTGGCTGCCTGCACATCCTGCGCGATCACAGCGTTCGCGACCATCATGCGTACACCCAGAAAGCAGAGGTAGCTGACGCCTGCAAGCAGTAGAAGGTTAGCCGCTACGCGATGCTGCCCCGGCAATTGCGCCAGCCCGGTGCAGGCCAGCACATAGAGCGTAATCGTGCCGCCGATGATGCCAGCCATGATGGGAACTGCCTGGCGGGTTCCGCCACGCATTGCCGCACTCATCACGACAAAATTGTTCGGTCCCGGTGTGACAAAGCTCACCAGCAGCAGCCCCAGGACAGGTGCGATCGTGGCGTTCATTGGTCGTCCTCGATCGGGGCTGAGAGAAGCTGGCCATCGGCAGTCCAGAGACAGGCTGGACCCACACGGCTGCGGCCCGAGGGTATGGTCCAGTCCGCCGCTGGTCTCTCGGGGATGATCCCGTGCGGGTTATGCCACCCATCGTTTCGATAATAGCCATCCAGTATTGCATCGAATGAAACGGTTGCGTAGACCCCGGGCCATGCATAGATATCGCGTGCGTACGCCCACAGGTTGGGGTAATCGGTCAGGCGGTGGCGGGTGCATCGAAAGTGCGTCACGTAAACCGCATCGAAACGTACCAGTGTCGCGAACAGACGGAGATCCGCCTCACACATCGCGTCACCCAACAGGTAGCGTGATCGCGACAGTCTTTTCTCCAAGGCCGCAAGCGTAGCAAACACATCCGCGATGGCTTCATCGTGGGCTGATTGTGCTTGTGCCAGCCCGGCGCGATAGACGGCATTGGCAAGGCCGGTATGGATGTACGCATTCAGCGAATCGATCCTGTCGACAAGATGTCCTGGTACTAACGAGAAGCGTCTCTGGTCGATGCGATCCAGTGCCCGCATGATGAGCGCTGAATCGTTGCTGACGATCAAGCTGTTCGAGTCGTCCCAGAGTAAGGGTACGGTGACCCGCCCGGTGAAGCCCGGATGCGATTCGGTATAGAGC
>JABDKN010000203.1 GCA_013002205.1 Granulosicoccus sp. | reverse complement strand
GTTATCATGGTCGTGGCGGTGCCGATGATCCTCTGGGTCTGGATGTAGTGTTGCGCAGCATACTATCCTGCGAAAACTAAAGAGTATTCTGCTGGCATTTCGGCACGAGGGACATAGCTCAGAAAGTCAGCGGTATACGACTATTTACCAGTTGCCAACTAGGCGTAATGCCGCAGGATTAGGCGTACACTACTCCCTACCTACAACGAAAATGGGAGGGAATATGTCACACAAATACACCGGTGGATGCGACCACGTCCATACTTATTCTGACAACGACCCCGTCGACAACCACACATGTCACTGCTCCGTTTGTAAAAGTGTCACTGGCCAGGATACGACTCACGTGGTGTTCTTCAAACACGACGATGTCGTGGTTGATCATCCAGAGCAATTGAACCGCCAGCCATTCAATGCAAACAACCCGGATGGCCCCCTGGAATTGTGTACCTGCAAGTCATGCGGCACGCCCATCTTCCTGGATGACAAACTCAACAGGATTCGCGCCATCGTGCCAAACCTGATGGGCTATAGCCCGGAAAACCTGCCGGCGACATACCATGCGTTCTACGATCCGTCCACAGGCGTACCTCGCCCGGATGATGGACGCCCGGTCTATGATGGTCTGCGACCAGACTTTGTCTGGCCTTCACCCGCCTGAGGACCCGCCAGGACCGTCGCTGGTCATCAGGCCGTTCACGTACACTTCGCAACACTTGTCTGTTGCGAAGCGTGCTATTGCTCCCGGTGCGTCCATTCATCGACTTTGCCAGAGCCAATCGCAGTCCAGGGACCAGCCTCTATTCCAAGCGCCTGCGTCAGGCCCAGCCCAGCTACGACCAGTCGATTGCCTCGTCAGCGGACAAATGGAATCGCAGCGACATGCTATCCACCATATGGTAAGGCTACAAACGGATTGAAGGACCCGCATCGTAGCGATCCATATATTTCAAGACGAGTGGTATCACGTGGACTTGCACAGCGGGCATGAGATTCGTGTGCATCGGCAACAATCAGGGTATTCGCCTACACGATCATCCTGGCAGGCTGAGGATAGCCCAGCGAAGACAGCTTCTCCTGTGGCAGTCATAGAGAACCGCGTCTGGAATACGTGTTCTACACCGATTCCAGGGAGGCGGCAATCGCCTTTTCCCTGGCATAGCATTCAGGGGTGAACTTGTGTGAACCGGCGACATGACAGAACGGCCCGTCCTCTTTTCCGACATCCGCAAGAAACAGCCAGGCTTTGGCAGTAGCAGGAAAAGTGTCGCTGTGAAGATCGCTTTGCGGATCCGGATTACCTTGCACCCTGCCCCGCTGCAGTGCAGCAATGAGTGCCTGGTGAAGGTAGATGACATCTTTTCAGCCTTCCGGTAAAGCCAGTCATGGGATAATCACCGATGATGGAGAGCCCAACTTCGAATCGCTTGATCACAAGCAATACAAAATCTCAGTGCAACACTCAACAAGTCCTGGGATGTGAGTTTTTTTATGGAGAACAAAATGTTGATCAACCCCGACTGCATCGAGTTACTGCATCAGGACGGCATCAGGAATACTCACCCGGCAACACCCCTGCCTGGTGCTGCGAAGAGAATGGATCACCAGCCTGACACACTGCCCGACCACTTCGTGACCCAGGGATTATTCGACTTGCAGATCAACGGATTTGCAGGTGTTGACTACAACGACCCCGAGGCACTGCCCGAACACATCGAGGCGTCGATGCTGGCCATGCTGGCCACGGGCGTCACGCGCTGCCTGCCCACCGTCATTACGGCTGATTTTGCCTGGCAATCCCGTTGCTTTGCCACTCTGGAATCTGCCCGTAACGGCTTTCCCGTGGCAAACGCGATGATCGCCGGCTATCACCTGGAGGGTCCTTTCATGAGTCCGGAACCCGGCTACTGCGGCTGTCACCCGGCAGAGTTCATGCGCCCTGGGGACATAGACTACTTCGAGCGTCTCCAGGCATGTGCGAACGGACAAATCCGCCTGGTCACCGTCGCCCCTGAACGGCCCGGCGTACTCGATCTCATCCCTCTGCTGATACGTCGTGGAGTGACCGTTGCCATAGGCCACAGCGCTGCAGATCACGAGACCATTGCACGGGCGGTAGATGCCGGGGCCAGTGTATCGACACACCTTGGAAACGGTGTCGCGTCTCCGCTGGCCAAGGGTGACAACGTGATTCTTTCGCAACTTGCGAATGATTCCCTCACCGCAAGTTTCATCGCTGATGGCGTGCATCTGCGACGGCATGTACTGGGCATCTATCTGCGGGCCAAAACCCCGGAGCGCACGGTCCTGGTCACCGATGGCACTGCAGGGTCCGGTGGCAAGCCTGGCACGTACACACTGGGCAAGATGAAGATCGAGCGGCAGCAGCAGCCCATCGTCTACCTGCCGGGTACGACAAGCCTGGCCGGGTCTGCCACTACCCTTGACGAGTGCGTACGCAATGTCATCAGCTGGTACGGTATTCCCATGGATATGGCCGTCGGCTGGGCCGGTGCCAGTGCACGCTTACTGATTGGATTGCCTTCCGAACCTGCTTCGGGGGAAGCCGTGGAATGGGTCTGGTGGAAAAATACCCGGCAAGGGCCATATGTAGAACAAGTCCAGTTGCACAACACTCGAATAGGGACGATGTCGATGGCTTGACAGTCATCGCAACCCGTGCAGAAAGTACTTCATGAACTACTGCCTTGGTGTCAGCGCATCGCTTCGTTTCAGTACTACATTGAAAGACACCGATATTCGCGGCTCCAGGGCAAAGTTTGGGTGCACGGCATGATGCAGGAACGAGGGCCAAAGAAGGATCAGTCCAGCCTCGGGCTGTACACGGTATTCAGGATCAATTTGCGGATCGCCCGCAATGGCGGTCATGTTTGCCTGGGGACGCGGATCAAAAAATGAAATCTCTCCCGGATTCAGATCGCTGCGATGATGGTCAGACAATGCCTGTTCCGGCGTACTTACGTAGTAGGTTCCACTAAGATAGCTGTGCGGATGATTGTGCAGCGTGTGATAGTCACCTGTGCGGTTGATATTTGCCCAGCCTTGCAGGTGCCAGTTCACGCCAACCGCCACACCGGAACGCGACAGATAGTCTGCAATCGTCTTGTTAATACACTGATGCAGCCAGAGGATTGCCGGATGTGATTGTTCAAAGAGGTTCTGGGATTGATAATTCGCAGTCAATTGTGACTGTGATTGCTCCAGTTTGAGTATGCAGTCGACCAGGGCTACGTTAGCCGCTTCGGCAGACGGCAAATGACGTTTCAGCAGGAGCGTAGGCCACAGCGTTACGAATCCATCATCATCCTGGTTCATCGCCTGTCCCGGTCAGTCAGAAAACAGCTCAACCCGTATTGTAAGAGTAACTTCAGTTGCTGTTCAAATCACGCAAGGCGACTGAACAGCGTTGATGACACCCAGGCGATGCAGCCGTGGCAGCCCCCATTCCGGCACGACAGATGTGCCGCGAATAGAATAATGAATAGCAGGTCCTCAGGTTAGTCCGGTCTAACCACCAGAACATGAAGCACTTCAGGTTTTTCACTCGAGCATTACCTAACCGTAGGGAGTATTCCGAGCCTGCTTCACGGCAGACGCGACGGGCTTACGTATACTATGCGGCTATTGAGTCCGGAGTCAGACATGTTGGGTTTTCATCATCCCGTTTTTTCTCGCCTTGCCTTGCTCGGTGTACTGCTTCTGGTGCTGCCCGTTGGGCTCACCATGGCGCAGGACATCGACATCGTTGCTCCGGTGATCGAGCTGGAAGAACTCTCTGAAGGAGTCGCTGATCGCACTCAGGTGTTCACGGCGCTGGTGGCAGAAGACAGGATGTTGCAGAGCGTCACGCTCTATTACCGTCGACAGGGGCAACTGCCCTTCACGCCGGCGCCTATGGAAGCATTGGGTAACACAGGCTACTACAGCGTTTCCATCCCGACGGACATGGCAGATCTGCGCACCATCGACTACTACGTGCAGGCAATCGACCAGAGTGGCAATCGTACGGTCAGCGGGTTTGCATTCGATCCTTACCAGCGGACACTTGCCGCTCCAGCGACCCCGATCTCCGGACCGGACAGCAAGGCGGCCAATACCGTCGAAAAAGCTGCCGACAGGCCATCCCTGATCGAACGCCGCTGGGTGCAGATTACGCTTGGGCTGCTGGCCGTTGGCGCCATCGCAACACTTGTAGACGACGAGGGCACGGAATCTCAGGTTGTTCCCCTTACGTTCAACCTGGAATGAGACAGCACACGATGATTGACAGCATTTCGCCTCGGTATGCGGCGATCGTGTGCACACTGGCCTGCACACTCCTGGTCGCCTGTTCGAATGATGACAATGTCATTACGCTCGATGCCAATCCCTCCGTATCCATTGCGCTACCACAGATGCTGCTGGATTCCGAGGTTATCGTTCAGGAGAATCTGCGCCCGCAAATCCGACTCTCCACCGGCGCGATCGTCCATCTGGACAAAGCGGAGGGAAATTCGTGGAGTGGCATAGTCAATGTGACTCCCGGCAGTGCATTTACCGCGACCATATCCTGGATGGAGTGGCTGAATGGCCGGGAACTTGAGCTTGCCACCCTGACCCAGGAAATGGAGGTTGCAGCAGACGGCACCATTACCAGGTCAGACTCCGCTGGTTATTCCACGGCGATGGACGAGGATAACGATGGTAAGAGCAATTTTTCTGAACGTGAGAATCAATCCGATCCGTTTCAGGCTGAAAACCAGTCGACAGTGAATTCATCCGCTGATGCAGTCATCGATCAACCGTCCGGGCCGGTGATGCAAACTGAGGCGGACTCTACGACGAGTGCGACCACAGATGCAGCTATCAATCCTCCCACTGATGCGATTCCTGTTGAGCAAGCTGCTATAGCCGATCTCGTGGTTCCCCGTATAGCCACGAATGCTGTGCCCATCATTGATGGTCGAGGTGTTTCGGAGTTGGGTCCCGACGGCGAACTGCTCGGCGAATGGGCTGCTGCCATTCAGGTCGACAACAGCGGTGCACCGCTGCTTATCGACAAGCTGATACTGAGCCCGGATACAGACGAAGACGCCGGCTCACCACGGCGCCGCTGGGCTGCCGCGCACGACAGTCAATACCTCTATGTCCTCGTTCTCGTCGACGACGATGGTGACAGGCATCGTGACTCCGACAAAGCCCTCAATATGGATGACAGCATCGAGTTGTTCATCGATGGCGACAACAGCAAGTCCGGAAGCTACGACAGCAATGATTTCAGCCGGATTATTCCACTGCAATTGGCTGGTGCAGACAAGCAATCCGCAACCAGCGGCGATCTGGCCGGACCGAACTCATCTGATGCACCATTGTCGCTCAGCTTCGCGACGGGTCCTGGAATCGGCCCCGACGGGTTGATACGGCCACGATATGAGCAGGATGTCTATGAAATTCGCATCGAGTTGAAATCAGCCGGGATCAACCTGGACGAGCCATTCGGATTCGAGCTGCAGGTCAATGACGATGACCAGGGTGGTTCTCGAAATTCCCGATGGGCATGGAAGCTGCCCACTGGAAGCCCCGATAGGGCCAATGACGACCCTTCCCTGTTCGGCACGCTGGTTCTGGAGTGAGTTGGTAACCGGGTTTTACATCATGCCGATCGTCAAGCTCGATAGGTGTCGACGAAATTTTTAAGAATAAGCTCCGGCATAGTCACTTGCTCGGCACGACACAAGCCGATCAGGTGATCAGCATCCTCCGGAGGAAAATAGCCTGCGTCTCGATACACATTGATACGAACCTCAAATGTCGCGGCATCGGCTTCCGGATGAAACTGAGTGGCATAGACGTTCTCGCCATACCGGATCATCTGATAGGGACATGGCTCCGACGATACCAGGTGCTCGCACCCTGCTGGCAAGGCCTGAACGGCTTCCTTGTGCCCGACGAATGCGCGAAAACGCTCCTCGACACCCTTTAAAATAGAGTCAGTTCGACCCGCGTCTGTCAATGCACAATCAACAGCCCCTACAGGCTCACCATAGCGCTGCTTGCTGACCGTCGCACCCAGATGATGTGCAAGGATGCCGATGCCGTAGCAGCAACCAAGAAAAGGGATATCCTGCGCCGTAATCCGGGGCATCAGTCCCAGTACAGCCGTCTCTATCCTCTTGTCTGCCGGAGACTTCTGTGAATCCGGATCACTGACGCACCCGGGACCTCCACCGACAATCACACCACTGTAATTCTCCAGCGTCAGTACATCAAGATCCCATTGAAGATCAAGCCGTATCCGGTGAGTATCTCCAGGACTCAACCCGCCCTTGTCGATGATTGCGGCATATTCGTCATCTGCAGCGACCGTTTCGGGTCGTAGCTGAAGTATCAGGAAAGGCTTCATGGCTGGGCTGGTGTCCGGTTTCCCGATATTCTCGCAAAGGTCGACAAGTGGTCGAATTCCAATTCTCTGGCCGTAGGTGCCTGGCAGACTCACAACCCATACAATCGCATATGAGAGCGCTTTCCCGCAACAGCTCCAGCTTATCATGAGGCCTTGACAGTTCAATATTCACGCAGATCCGGCACTGACAGGGATGAAGGGCTATCTGCGTGATCAACTATCCTATAAGATTAACGATGACGCTCTTCTGCAGGTGTGTACCTGTCATCCGTGGTATTCGCATCCGAACCCGGAGGACCAATAGCAAAACGTTGCGCCCAACATTATTTGCAGCACCATTTTTCGCGGATTCAGTCAGGAGAATTAAATGGCTACTCAACACGCCGTCGCTGGCGAACTGGTCGACCTTGCAACCTGGGGAGACGAACTACCAACAGAACACTCAAAGGTCATCGCCAAGACGGCCGGTCTGGAACTGGCAAAACTGGTACTGCAAGCCGGGACAGAAATGCACCATTCGGACTATTGTCATGTCAAAGGTCCCGTCGTCATTCATTGCCTTGAAGGTGAGATCAAGGTCAGAACAAGAGACACCGTGGAAAACCTGATAAACGGGCAGCTGGTCTTCCTCGATGGCGAGATGGATCACGCATTGACCAGCGTCAAGAAATCCACTGTCCTCTTGACTATAGTACTGATCTGAATGTCAACCGCAATGCGACGCCACCATCGGCTAACAGTGATATTCGCTCAGGTGTTCAGTCGTTCAGTCGTTGTATCCAGACTCATCGATGACCTGCAATTGTCGGTCATGGAGGCGACTGAGCATGGTTATGGCCAAAATGGAACCAATCAAGGCAAATGCCATATCTGATTGAGTATCCCAGGCATACCCCTGTGTACCCAGAAAGGCTTCCGCATCAGATCCGGAAAGCAGTGCGACCCACCACTCTATCAGCTCATAAAATGCACTGAACGCAAGGCAGAAACACACACTGAAGAACCCGATCCATGCGCTGCCGTTGATCAGGTTTTTTCTGATGATGATTTCGCGGGCTATCATCGCAGGGACAAATCCCTGTACGAAATGACCAACTTTATCGTAGTTGTTCCTATCACCATCTGTAACATCCCGTATCCATTCGAACAGTGGCACCTTGGCATACGTATAGTGTCCGCCAATCATCAGAACGACACAATGCAGCAATATCAACCCATACACCATCGATGTCAGGGGAAAGGATGAACGTGTCACGACCAGTACGGCAAACCCGATGAGCGCGGGAGAAACCTCAAGCAGCCAGGTATACAGATCCTCGGGCTGATACCCTGACCAGACGAACACAGATACAAAAACAGCCACCCACAGAAATTTCACCGGTTACGCTCCGGGCTCAACCATGGCATGCATGTTCTGAAGCAGATCACTGCGTTCAAACACTCCACTGATGCACTGGCACGTCATCCTGTTGCAAGGCCTGGTAAGCTTTCACCAGGGCTCGCATGTCAGTACCGTGTCGAGCCACCCAGCGACGCTGCCAGGTTGCACCATTCTGGGACGAGTCGGCTCTTGCAGCAATGATTTCCAGGTACTCGTCGATTTCGGCATCGGGTATGTTGGATGCCTGCAAGCCATTGCGTGCAAGCGGCAGCAGATCATCGACGATCAAAGCCCTGATCGAACGCTCCTGCACGCCTTTGCGACCAGGCCATCTCACCGTTGCATTCAGACCCTCTCTGGCGCAGCGGTAGAAATTGGCGCGAGCCTGCTCGAAGGGTAAGCCGTAGTCACCACTTGCGCCTGAGAGCGTCAAACCGCGTACCAGCCCGAAATAGAATGCACTGTTTGCAATGGAATCACGCAGCGTAGGTCCGGCGGCCACCACTCGATGTTCTATTCTCAGATGAGGCTGGCCATCGAAATCGAACCCGATAAGCGGCCTGTTCCAACGCCACAATGTGCCATTGTGAAAACGTACGTGCCTGAATTCATGCGCAGGTGAGGTCTGTACGGCAGGCAGCAACAAACGATAATCCTTGCGATTCTGCTCAAAGATTTCGAACAGCGACTCATGGGCATAGTCCTGACCGAAGCCGACTCGGGAAAGCAGGTTTGGACCGACATCCACCGCCTGCTCGAACAGAGGAATACGGGTTTCATCCCACAGGGAATGCCCGAACAAGTAAGGTGAGTTGGCGGAGACTGCCACCATCGGTGCAGAGATGATCATGCTGGCATTGAAATCACGCACCGCATTTTCAGGACGGCATTGCAGATGAATCTGGAATGACGTGGCTGCAGCTTCGAGCATGACGTCGGCATGGGTGGTCTGTAACGGCTCGTCACCATCAATTTTGATGCCCAGGGGTTGACCATCCCGCAGGGCCAGCACTCGATCATTCAGGGATCGGTAACGAACTTGCGCCGACATGTTTTGCGCGCACAGCATTTCCTGCTGCACGGTTGGCAGTATGCCGATGGCCAACATCGAGCAACCCAACTCACTGGCAGTTCTGCAGCAAGCATTCCAGTTGCTGGCAAGTTCGTCGTGCAGGCGTGAAAAAAGTCGACCGGTTATTCTCGACGGACTGCCATTCAGTTCGACATTGAATGCCGCCAGTTCCGGTACGACCAGTGGATTGTTCAGGTGCTCCAGAAACGCTTCATTGACAGGCAGGGGATCACCGGCCTCATCGATCAACCAGGCTTCCAGTTCGAATCCCGCTACCTCTCCACGTTGACTGAACTCGTTGTCCCGAAACACCCCTTGCAGCAATGCAGTTTCAGTTTCCAGGCGCTCGCGAAAATTGCGGAAGTCGTCCGCACCGAAATATCTCTTCTCGATCTCGTCGCCCATCTCTGACCTGTCTGGTATCGATTCGAAGCACACTTTATCGTGTTTTCAGACAGTTGCACCAGTGCATATTGATGCATTCAGGCTAGCCAGCCCTCTTATCCGGAGCCCGAACCAGCTCACTGGAAGCCGGCGGGGCACGGATCAACAGGTGACGGGATGCACGATTTTCTCAATCTTTCGCTGATCCGTACGTCATCATCCTAAAGTTCATCAATTGATAATGTCCTTCGCGGCGCCAATGCTCTAGAGTGGCAGAATGATAGTGGAAGTCCCTGATTGATTTGCATCAAATCCCTGGGGGAAATCAAAACAATCAAGGTGGAGAATTTATCGTGAGAATTCTTCTGATCGAAGATGACAGTATGGTGTCAGGTTTTCTGCGACAAGGCCTGGGAGAAGCCGGTCATACCGTGCTGGCCACCCACGATGGAATGGATGGGCTGGATTTCGCGCTCAATGAGCGTATCGATGTAGCGGTGATCGATCTGATGCTGCCCTCGCTCGATGGCCTGTCTGTCATCGAACAGATGCGTCAGCACGGAATCCAGACGCCAGTCCTGATTCTCAGCGCCAAACGCAGTGTCGATGATCGTGTCACCGGCCTGCGTTCCGGTGGTGATGACTACCTGACCAAACCATTTTCCTTCTCAGAGCTTCTCGCCCGCATCGAAGCGCTTGCGCGACGCAATACCCACACCGACACCAGCTCCATTCTGACTTTTGCCGACATCGAGCTGGATCTGCTATCTCGACAGGTAAGCCGGTCGGGAAGACGAATTGACCTGCAACCCAAGGAATTCGCCCTGCTCGAGTACCTGATCAGAAATGCCGGTATTGTCGTCTCTAAAACCATGATCATGGAAAGAGTCTGGAATTACACATTCGACCCCTGCACCAATGTGGTTGAGGCGAGAATAAGCCGCTTGCGCGAAAAGATCGACAAACACTTTGACAATCCGTTGATACATACGGTTCGCGGGTCTGGCTACGTGCTGAAGCATGAGAGCGATTAAGTGAGGATGATCCGCACATTGAGTGGTCGCTTGACTCTGTATTCAGTTGTCAGCTTTGCCGTGCTGCTGTTGATCTGTTTCTCATTGCTCTACTGGTCGATCAGCAGCTTGCTGATGCAACGTCTCGACCAGGATCTGCAGGAGGATCTCAGCGAGCTAGCCCTGGTTCTCGATCAGGACGGCGTGGCAGAACTCATCAGGGAAATCGACAAGGAGACAGCGGGCACCGAATACGAAACAGTCGTCATGGTTCTACTGGACGCAGCAATGAATACGCTCCATCACACGACAATGAGCGCCTGGTCGGAGTTGCAACTCGATCTCCCATTGGCCCGTGCACGCTTGAGGTCAGGATCCGAACCCGTCGTTCTGACCACGAAGCTGGACAGTCAGGAGGCACCTACACGCATCATCTACGGCGCCCTGTCTCCGGATTACGTACTGGTGCTGGGTGAGTCCACTGAAGAAATTCTGGACATCACTGAATTGCTCATCAGCGCCTTTTCCATCATGTTCCTGCTGGCTGTACCCGTTGCGGCGGTACTCGGTTGGGCGGTTACCCGCCGCACGGTTGCCGGCATCGAGAAGGTCGGAATTGCTGCCCGGGGAATCAGCGAGGGCGATCTGAACGTGCGTGTCAATGCAGACAATGAACTTGAAGAGGTACAGACACTGGCAGATACATTCGATGCGATGGCAGGACGAATCCAGACCCTGATCCATCACATGCGTGAGATGACGGACAATATTTCTCACGACCTGCGCAGTCCACTGGGTAGAATTCGCCTGCTCTCCGAGTCCCTGCTCCACAAGCACGCAGACGTTGGCGAGATGCAGGAGAACGTGGTGCATACGATCACCGAATGTGACAGATTGATCCAGATGATCAACCTGTCCCTCGATGTGGCTGAAGCCGAAGCTGGCATGTTGACGCTGCAAACAAGTGAGATCGACCTCAGCGCATTGATCCAGGAAACCTGTGATTTCTACGAACCTGCCATCGAACTTAAACAGATATCCCTGACGCGCAACATTGAACCCCGATGCTACATCATGGCCGATGGCAACAGCCTGCAACGACTGCTGTCCAATCTTCTGGACAACTCACTGAAATATACGCCTGAAAAAGGTGAAATAGCGATTTCGGTTCACTGCAACGGCGAATACACCGACGTCTCGGTATGCGACAATGGCGTCGGAATCCAGGCGGAATCGCTGGATCACGTGTTCGATCGGTTCTATCGTGCCGACACCAGTCGCGGAGGTAAGGGCTGCGGTCTTGGATTGAGCTATGCACAAGCTGTGGCAAAGGCTCATGGAGGGCAACTCACGGTTCAATCATCTCCAGGTATCCGTACAATCTTCACACTCCGACTACACAGTATCAGTGTCGGACCACTACAACTGAAAACGGAGATGGGCCAGACTCAGTGGTCCCTGTCCTGAACGCCGGGGCGGAAGTACGACGGGGTACAGGCATCCGGCGTGCATGAACAACCCGGATGCCTGAATACCATGTCGTTAGATGTGAGTCTTACTGACAAAAAGGCAGGAAACTGCCTGGTCAAAGCACTTGAAAACAGGCTTCGGTACCTACCTGGTTATGCGTACTGTCACGAACGATGACTTCCAGCTTACCGGGATCGCCACTATTGACAAACTCTGCCGGGATAGTAAATTCTGTTGTATCCGGGTCAAGATCCACCGTTAGCTGGACCTCCTCGCCTTCGTAGACGAACTGGTAGAGCTCAATTTCGACCTCGCCCGATTCACCTATCTCAGGATGATTGCCAACTACAGGTTTCCATTGCACCTGCAATCCACCTGACATGTCCGGCATTACCACCGGATCCTCGGAT
Source organism: Granulosicoccus sp. (assembly GCA_013002205.1). GTDB lineage: Bacteria > Pseudomonadota > Gammaproteobacteria > Granulosicoccales > Granulosicoccaceae > Granulosicoccus. The sequence continues at coordinate 16,279 of JABDKN010000203.1, read as the reverse complement.
GGATCATCGGCACATCCTTCATGAGAAGTCGGGGAATTTGCACCGATGGTGACAACGGCAGGTGCTGGTAGCACAGCGGATAGAATTGCCTCGGCTTCAATATTCTCACCGTCGACAGTCGTTCCCTCGAAGTCGTATACCCCACTTGGGAATCGGGAAAAGAATTCAGCGGGAGACACCTCATCAAACGTGGGCTCTGCACTCTCAAAGAAGAACTCAGTCAATCCCTGCTTTGCCATCGCACCGCTGAGCTGCACATCGATGAGCGGCCGACCATTTCGATCTTCATAAACCAGATGAGTCCAGGCCTCACCATCCACCACTGAGTGAATACCCAGATCTCCATCGGTATTGTTCAGCTCGAAGTAGAGCTCGGCCTCTTCAAATTCCAGCTTTTCCTCATCGTCCGTCTCATCATCATCCTGATCGTCGATGAACAGGAAGCTTGCCGACGCGGGGGTAAACTGCTGGCCAAAGTCATGCGCCACCACCTGGTACGCACTGTTGTCGAAAATGGGTTCGAAGCGGTTGACGCCGTGAACCGTTGCAATGTACATCCCGTCTTCATAGATATTGTGGCTGGGTGCACTGGAGTCCCACATCAGAACATCATCGTCCTCACGAAGATTTGTCGGCACATCCCAGGCCATGGCAACTGTTGACAGGGACCCGATCACAAGCGCCAGCAATGTTTTTCCATTGGCACCGACACCACAAGTTCGAGCTGAGATTTTCATGTCCATTCTCCTGACGGTTTAAGGAGAGTCCAGAGTGCAGTGACTGGTTCACCAGAACCTCACCAGCGCCTTATCAAATGGCAAGGTTCACAGTTATTCTGCGTAAAGTAAGAATCCTTCTGCCGCCGGCATTCGGTGCAATATCACCCGCCGTCGTCAGACTGTTTGCCAACCTTCTCACAGTTTCAAGGCAATCAGAATTCTCCTACATGAGAACCAGTGCTTTCCGATAGCACATTTACTGGCTGTGCATCACACTACAGTCGTGGTCAGGGAAGGCCATTGCAATTGACGAAGGGACTCGACCGGCCTTGATTGTCAAAGGGTCGTATCGATACTCAATACAGGATGTTGCACGTGATATCGGCGGACAGGGAAGTTAACGGTTCAAGGATGAATCGGGTGAGCAAGGTTGCTCAGCGTCGACATCACATTCGCCAGGGAAGGCGAGGAACCCTCGGTCGTTATCCGAGGGTTCTTTTTTTTACAGTCTCTGGCCATTCGAGGCAGGCAGGACACCAATGCCGCAACGACGTTCAGATTTCTACCGAGTGCGAACCCGCTTTCAAGCCGTCGAACACGCAGCCCGGTAGGCTTGCTCGAAAACTCCCACCCATCCTCCATCGTAACCGGCGCGCATGTCTGCGGCAGAGTCCCCAAACACCTCCCAATTAGAGTGTGTCAGCTCCACACGGGTTGTATTCTCATCAAGTGTCTCGAAGGTGACACCTACCCGGCTGGCCTGCTCTGCAGGCATGTTGATGTGCCAGTCAATCGCAATCGATCCAAACGGGTCATAGTGGGTGACGGTCCCCCAGCGATGACGCGTATCGTCATGCCCGATTTCAATGACGGCACCGCCCAGTCGAGGTTCCAGGAGAATTTCCTGAGCAACCTCACCCTGCATGGCTGAAACGCTGTTCTTGTCGCGCGGCCACCAGCTGTTGATATTATTGACGAACACGGTAAATGCCTGCTCCTGGCTACAGGGCACATCGATTGTCTTGACGATCGGATCGAGCATCTGACTCTCCTGACTGTGGTGTGATTATTTGGTTTGCCTGCGATTGATTTCCGTACCGTACGCCTCCAGCGCATCAGACCAGTAATCGTCAAGATAGCGCCGCAAGGCAATCAATCCCTCTGCGCTGGTGGAGTAGATGCGCCGCGTACCTTTCGATTCGTTGGTCACGAGCCCGGCCTGCTTCAGCACCTTCAGATGTTGCGACACGGCTGGCCGGCTGACTGCCTGATCCGACGACAATTCACCGACTGTCTGCGGCTGATTCCGCAAGCTCTCGAGGAGCAGTCGCCGTGTTGGATTAGCCAATGCGGACAAAACATCTTGGTAAGTCATAGCTTACGGTAAGCAATTACTTACGCAATGTCAAGTAGCCGATTCAGTCCGGGTATCAAGCACCTCCGCAAGACGGACAGTAGTCCCTAAAACTCGTATTCGAATTCCACCCTTGCCAGCCACGCATCATCCAGGGGCTGGGGTGCATCTTCTGCGTTGGTAAACGCTGCGCCCGGACTGAATACACCCAACACGGCATTCATGTCGAAATCATCACTGTGTTGATAGCCGATAACCAGATCCACTTCACTGCCCAATTCCTCATCAATTCCTGCAGGGTCAAATTCTATGTCCGCTCCACGTAATTGATCTTCCGCCTCTACCTGCGCATAACGGTGATAGGCGACATCCACATCCCAGCGCTTGCTCAGCCTGAGACCGGCGCCGAGCGTCAGAATACTGATGTTTGACAGTTCGGGATCGAGCACTTCACCAAGGTAGCGGAATCGATTACGACCATTGGGGCTGTGCTTGTTAGAGTGAAGACCGCTTTGCCTGAAGGTATCGTTCCTGGAATCAGACGCGTTCGCATCCCCGCTGCCGCGGGCATATCCGACAGTGAATGAAGGATCGAAGCGCGAAGAAAAGGACCAGGTGACACCCGCATCTACTGCGTATCCACCCAACTTGCGATCTACAGAGCTGCGCTCCTCGTTACCCCGGCGTACGGCAGCGTTCAACCAGTAGGCGATACGGTCGCTGGATTCAACAATACCCTGCACCCCCAACCAGCTGCTCTGCGCTGGAAAAGAGCCGTCGAAGCCGCGATCTTCTCTGTGCAACAGATAAGGAGTCCAGCTTGATTTCTTGCCAGTATCGAACTTCAGCCTGGCAAGCACGTTATCGATGTCATCTTCACGCCTGTCATTACCCAACTCCATCCACAGTAGCCTGGTGAACGACAAATCGAACTGACGCGAGGGCTGCCTGGACGTATATCTAATGCCGTCCAGATCTTCATCGATAAACCATCCCATGTCATCATCCAGGGACTGTCGCCCCAGTCGCCAGCGATTACCCTTCTGTGCACTGATGTTCTGAAGATAGAGTTGCTCGAACGTAAAGAATGATTCCCGGGTTTCACCATCCTCCGGTGCTTCAGAATTGGATATGACCTGATAACTCAGAGCGGCACGCAAGCCTGTTGCGGGAGTAATCGCTTGCTGAACCTTCACGACCACCTCCGTCTCCACACTGGTTATGTCGCGGTCAACGACGTCCGCGGCATCCTGACCTCGAACACGCTGAACTTCCAGTTTCAGTTCGACTTCCAGCTCGGGCGCCTGCCTGCCACCTTGGCCAGCCCCAGCGGGCACCGTGGTCGCAGCGATCTGCGCGTCTACAGACGATGCATAGAGAAAAAAAAGAAGGCAAGCCCGATGGAGGCGCGCCATCGGGCAAGTCGTCATTAGTGCAGACATCTTATGGTGCTCCCGCATCGATACCCAGTGTGGAACGTGAGATTATGAACCAGTCGGCACCACGACGGCTCCTGTTTTTCCCGTTGTCCCGTACAAAAAGCACCCCGGAGTCTGACGCTCCTGGTCGTTCGAAGGGAGTCAGACCTTCTACCCGGTCGAATAAGTCGTCCTTCTTACCCACCTGTATTCGCCTGACCTTGCCAGTTCGATCCGCCGGCAAACGCCACAGTTTAAATGCGGCATTGCCACGATGCTCGCGGCGACTGACCAGCAACAACTGATCGCTCCTATCGTCATAGGCCATGGCACGCAAACCACCCTTGTCCAGATCCAGCGTCCATAGATCAGGTTCGAATTCCGGCTCAACCCCCTCGCCCAGATAGGCATCGGGATTCAACAGCCGCACTATGATGGCCTTGTCATTCACCAGAGGAGAACGCAGGCCAATCAGCAGCACTTCGCGCCTGCGGTCATAGGCCAGGGCTTCGACACTCAGACCAGATTCTTTCGTCTTTCGATTCGGCCTGACGGCATCGGCCAGTCGTGGATAGCTGGCAAGCAGGTCGCGGCGCAGAGTCAGTTTCACAGACACATCGGCTATACGCCCATCGCGAATCGAGAATCGCAGCAACTTCTGGCGCCTGCTGACCCAGTAGGGCAATTGATCGTCGTGCGAGCTGACGACGTAGAGTCGGTGTGATCGGTCATGGGCAGCGCCTTCGAGATCATCGAGCATTGCCAGTTTCCACCGCTCTTGCATTTTTTCAGGCATGGCGACGCTGGACTCCACGTCAAAACCTGTCAACGGGTTTCCGTCACTACCTGAAATGAGTCGCAAGGCACGAGCCGACTCGTCCTCGACGACCAGAAAACGCCCATCAGGCAGCGGTACAATTCCAGAAGGCTCGTAAAGCGACGTAAAGCGCCCCTTGGCAATGACTTCTCGGGCGGGATCAGGGTTACTTGCGCCAACTGTCTCCTCAAACAACATCGACGACTGCTCGAGGTTTGGCGAATCCGTACGTGCAAGAGAATTGCCGGTCATGGCAATCTGCAGGATCGAAGCAATGATCACCGACGGATAAGCGATCGGACGTCGACTCACAATGGCGGCAGATGTCCGGTCCATCTCAAAGCCAGCAGGCCCATCAATGAGAACACTGTCAGGACGATACCGCCGATGAACACGGTATATGAATAGTAAAGACTGCGGTACTTTCTGTCAGCGGTGCTGCCAAGTTCATGGACATGGGCAATCATGCTCTGATAGACGCGCTGGTTGTCGCCGAACATATTGGTCATGGCGTCCACGTAGTGCTTCTCGCTGATATCCGAGAATTCTTCGAAGACCAGCAGGTGAGCCTTGTCGCTGTTGAAGTCTTCGAGCACGTACTTTTTACGACTGATATCCGGTCGCGCCGCCAATACCGCAAATATGGTCGCCAGAGCACAACACACCAGAAACACTGCAATCGGAATGGCATACCAACCGTCGACACCGATGAAGTGGGCTCCTGAGATAATCAGCATGGACATTAAAATACCATTGAGTGAAATCATGATATTGGCTTTCATCGCGGCCAGCGACAGCATATCCAGTTGTGCCCGGTATGCATTGCGCAGCAGAGTATCGATTCCGCGCCGACCTTTGAACTTGCTGCTCTTTTTCGCACGCGATGGCTTGCCTTTCGGCACCCTCTGTTGCCGTGTGTCGCGCAACAGCCAGGGTATCTTGAACGCTTGCTCCGGAGGAGGAGCGTTGAGTCGGGGCTCTACTGAAGCCGTGCAGTACCGGTTTACTGGCACACGGTCGAATCTGCGGGAGAGCAGCTCCACGCCATTTACTGTTTCGATATGCCGATGCATCATCTCAAACCTCGCTACCCGGAGCAGCAACTGGCACCTGGTGCCTGCGCTGCTTACAGCATTGCATTTCCAATGGTGCAAGCGAGTGAGACCACCTTGTTATCAGTAATTCACCTGGATGCACATCATCCATTGGCTATTTACTTTCTGACAGAAATATAATGTTCACTATACCCGAGTCAAGTCGGAAGACCAGTAATCGGACTTTTCTATCCGAAAGTATTACTATCGTCAGTGTGCAGACGAGCCGGTTAACTCAATGCATTCTGATCTCCCCTGCTCATGCAACCGTGTCAGTATTGCATGCGCAGAGCCTGGTCTGCCAAGGTAATAACACCAGAGCCAGCCGTATATAACTCACACTTTTTTCCGGCGTCATCGCTATCAGCACGTAAGCTTGCGAACAGAACACTTGAATCAACCTGCGACGATGACTGTTTAGGCTCGGACGCAACTGGATCGGTCAGTCAGCGACTGCCTCCGCCATGATCCGTCCCGCAGCTTGTGTTCCGCTGACAGTTGAGCTGAATCCCAGCGAATGGAGGCCCGCTTCAATACAGGCCAGGGAGCCCAGCAATGCATGCGCGTTCAAGTGCCCCATGTGCCCAATACGAAAGATGTCATCTCTGGGGGTATCGCTCGGCGTCGGACTCAGGCCTGTGCCAAGTGTGAGCCCGGCATTGTTCTCGCACCATTGCCTCAGTCGCAAAGCCAGACCAGGCACGGTGTTGATGCTCGTGACAGCCAGTGAACGATTGGCAACCACTGGCACATTCAGCGCCATCGATCCGTTGTTTCCCCATGAATCCACGGCGGCCCATACCGCTTGCGCCTGGACGCGGTGACGCTGCCAGACGTTCTCTATGCCCTCTTCCAGCAGCATGTCCAGTGCCTCACGCAAGCCATACAGGTGATGAGTTGGAGGCGTTCCACAAAATCTTGCGGCAAAGTAGGCAGGTCTGACACGCGGCTCCCAATTCCAGTAGGGTGTATTCAGATTGGCCACCTCATGCAGTGGCCAAATGGTGTCACGTATGAAAACGATCGCCAGTCCCGGGGGGGTCATCAGTCCCTTTTGACTGGCCGTCAGCATCACATCCACGCCCCAGGACTCCATGTCAAACGGCTCACAGGCAAAGGATGCTATGCAGTCGACCATCAGCAACGCCGGGTGTGCGACCGAATTCATTGCCTGGCGGATGCGGGCAATGTCGTTGCTTATCGAGGTGGCCGTATCGGTCTGCACAGTGATGACGGCCTTGATGCGGTTGCGGGTATCAGCTGACAATGCAGCCTGGAGCTGCGCAGGATCGGCAGACTGCGTGTTGCCGAAGTCGAGTACCTGAACCTCGACGCCGAGTGCTCGAGCCATAGCAACCCAGCCATGCCCGAATTTTCCGGTAACCAGCGCAAGAATTCGATCGCCTCGGCTGAGCACATTACACAGGCTCGCTTCCCAGGCGGCATGCCCATTGCCCACGTACACGATAGCCTCGCCGCTGTTACGCGCAATCAGATTCAGGTCACGATAGACAGACTCGCCGAGATGAATCAGGTCACCTTCGTAGATGTTGGGCGCAGCACGGTGCATTGCCCGCAACACTCTGTCAGGCATGACTGAAGGCCCAGGGATGGCCAGGTGCGGTCGACCGCATGTGCCGGGTTCATTCACTTGATGATTATCTCTTGTTGGCCCGTATCTGATTCCTCAAACCGCTATTACGCTTCGAACACCCGGTCCAGATGACACAATGCGGCTACCGTCGTCACCATGAAGATTCTACCCGTTGCCCGATTGCCGGAACGTACTTTCCGGGTACCGGCAGGCGCTCCATTCTCCCACCGGGGGATACGCACAAAATGAAAAAATTGACGATCGATAGCCCAATGTGGTCAAAGCCATGAGAAGATCTGCCGTTTCGCGAACCGAGAAGGTACTGTGGTCGGGAATTTTCATCACGATTTTGATGACGTTGCCGTTGTCTCGATCGAAGCCTGCGAGGCACCCAATGTCGTCACGTCCGCCGAAATCGATCAGATGCTTGCCCCCTACTACAAACGTGTGGGTACCGGACCCGGGCTGCTGCAGAAACTGGCCGGTATCCAGGAACGCCGCCAATGGCCAGCTGACGTCTCCTTCATCGATGCCTCGGTCATGGCCGGTGAACGAGCCATTTCGGCTGCGGGTGTGAGTCCTGAACGCATCGGATTTCTGACCAATACCAGCGTTTGCCGGGATCGGCTGGAACCCTCCAGCGCCGTCTCAGCGCATCACCGCCTGGGACTTCCCGCCCAGTGCATCAACTACGACATTTCCAATGCCTGCCTGGGCTTCGTCAATGGTATGCACCTGGCAGGAACACTACTCGAGGCAGGTCAGATCGACTACGCCCTGATCATTGACGGTGAAGGCACTCGGGAGATCCAGCAAAATACCATTGATCGTCTGCTGGACGAAAACTCGACCATGGACGACCTGTTCAGTAATTTTGCCAGCCTCACCCTGGGCTCCGGTTCGGCAGCCATGATCATGGGTCGATACTCGGAAAACCCCGGAAGTCACCGTCTCGTGAGTTGCGAGTTCCGGTCTGCCACGGAGCACCACGAATTGTGTGTCGGCTCGCTTGACGGTATGCGTACTGATGCCAAAGCGCTGCTGCGCGCGGGTACCGAACTGGGCAAGATCGGCTGGGACGAGGCTGACAAGGATAACTGGGGTGACATGGATCGCTACATATTCCATCAGGTCTCACGCGTTCACACCGCTGCCATGATCGACATACTTGAAATCGACGCCCAACGCGTGCCGTTGACGTTTCCGACATTCGGCAATATTGGACCTGCAGCACTACCATTTACGCTGGCCAGAGAGGCATCGACACTCGATCCGGGCGATCGCGTTCTGTGTGTCGGAGTCGGATCTGGACTGAACGTCGCGTTTCTCGAACTGGCCTGGTGAGACACAGACCGATCGCACCCGCACAACTGCCGCCAGCCGGCATCATCGGGCTCGACCCCGACTGGTCAAGGCTCGTTCATGTTCCGGGCATAGACGGTAACGGTCGAACCTGGCATCTACTCGACACCTGGGCCACGCGCACCGACGGAGTAGTTCCGCAGTTGACACTACTGTGCGTGCACGGCAACCCTTCCTGGTCCTTTATCTGGCGCGACCTGCTGACGCAGATCTCACACTCGGAAGATGACCGGGTTCGTGCGATCGCAGTTGACCAGCTCGACATGGGCTACTCTGAACGTACCGGGTGTAAACGCAACCTTGCCACCCGCATCGACGATCTATGTCGACTGAGCACCACTCTGGCGCTGACAGGCCCTGTCATTACGGTGGCTCACGACTGGGGTGGGCCTGTGTCACTGGGTTGGGCGTCTCGTCACCTGGACACCGCGGGCCATGCGCTCGATACGCCATCAACAGTGCCGCGAGCATCGGAAGCTGTCTCTCTGGCAGGGGTAATACTGACCAACACCGCTGTTCATCAACCACCGAGTGCCAAGGCCCCGGTACTGATTCGCCTGGTCCGCTCGAGAGCGTTGCTGTCCCTGATCACAATCAGGACGAAGGCGTTCATCCAGGGTGCTATCGAGATGTCCCGACCCCGGCTCTCGCCACAGGTGGTGGACGCGTTAAAGGCCCCCTATCGAGATCAGTCCCGTCGCACGGCGATTGCTGATTTCGTCACCGATATTCCGCTGGAGCCAGCGCATGAGAGCGCAGCGGTACTGGACCGGATCGCTGCAGATCTGGCTACCATGCGCCATATTCCGGCATTGCTGCTTTGGGGTCCACGCGATCATGTGTTCAATGATCTGTACCTGCACGACCTCGAGCGGCGACTGCCTCATGCCGATGTACACCGCTTTCCCCACGCGGCACATTTTGTCACTGAAGATGCCGAGGTGGGCAATGCAGTTCTGAGCTGGCTCCAGCAGTTCACCAGTCGTGAATTCGCAGCTGCAGCGACTGAAGATACGTCTCCTGCCGTCCCGGTCATGACCAATCGTCGCGCGCTGGCCGACTTCTCGCATGTCGAGCCGACCGTCCAGGCGGTGGTGGAAATCCTGCCGGTTCAGCGTTCTATCAGCTTTGCGGAACTGGCGGCGCGTAGTGAACAACTGGCATCGGGCATGGCGGCCTTCGGTATTCGGCCTGGTCAGCGTGTTGCGGTCATGGTAACTCCAGGTATCGATCTCGCCCTCGCCGTCTATGGCTGCTGGCGCCTGGGGGCATCCCTTGTACTGGTAGATTCCGGGCTGGGCCGAATCGGTATGCAGAGAGCTTTGCAAAGTGCCAGTCCCGACTATCTCATCGGCATCGACAAGGCATTGCTCGCTGCCACCGCCCTGGGCTGGCCCGGAAGACGAATTGCCGTCGCTTCCCGGTCGGGCTTTTTCAATCGAGCGCTCGGCATCCAGACCAATCTGCAGGCGTTGATCAAACTGGGTACGGGGCTGACGCCTCCCGCCTTTCCCGACGCGGATGCGATCGCGGCAGTGGTATTCACTTCTGGCTCTACCGGTCCTTCCAAAGGCGTCATCTATCGTCACCACCAGATCCAGGCACAGCGGGATGCACTGGTATCGCACTACGAGATCGATACCAATGATCGCCTGGTGGCCGCGTTCGCACCCTTTGCCCTGTATGGTCCGACCATGGGCATCACCTCTGTGGTACCTGCCATGGATGTCACCGCGCCCGGCACACTGACGGCATCGGCACTGATGGATGCAGTAGAGCGTGTCAACGCCACGCTGGTGTTTGCCTCACCCGCAGCGCTCAGAAACGTAGTCGCTACCGGCCCTGCCCTGTCCGCAGCTGACAAACCGCCTGGCGAGTCCGTACGACTCGTTCTCTCCGCTGGCGCTCCGGTCAATGCCTCAATTCTGAAGGACACGTCCCAACTGTTCACCAAAGCGGAGTTGCGCACGCCATACGGTATGACCGAAGTACTGCCTGTGGCCGACATCTCGCTGACTGAGCTTGAAAAAATTGATGAGGACCGGACAAAACTACCCGCTGTCGATGACTCCGACGACTACGGTGTCTGCGTCGGTTACCCCCTGGCTGGAGTAACGCTAGGCATAGATCCGATCGACGAGCATGGAGTACCCGGTGGCAGCATGACGACACAGGCTGGAATACTGGGGGAGATCCTGGTTCAGGCTGCTCACGCCTGCGACGCCTATGACCGACTCTGGCTGACCGACTATCGGGCATCGTCTCCGGCCAACTGGCACAGGACCGGTGATGTCGGGCGACTGGACGCCAACGGGCGGCTGTGGATCGGTGGACGAATCAGTCATGTCATCACTACCCGCACCGGGCCGGTTGCACCCGTAGCCTGTGAAAAACGCATGGAAATGCTTCCGGAAGTCACGATGGCCACCCTCGTTGGTGTCGGGCCTCGAGGTGCCCAGGCGCTGGTTGCGGTGATTCAGACAACCCCCGGCTTACACTCCTGCGGCGGCGCTCCTTTGGAATTGACGGATCGGATACGACACATGATGGCCAGTGATATAGACCTGTCGGCCGTCCTGATCGTAAACCAGCTCCCTGTCGATCGTCGTCACAACTCAAAAATCGATCGGTCGGCGGTGGCTGACTGGGCCGCGCGTGTACTGTCCGGTGACCGGGTGGCTTCACTGTGAGAATACTGGTGACCGGGGCAACCAGCATGATAGGACGCCATGTCGTCTCACTGCTGTTGGCAAGAGGAGATGAGGTAACCGTCGTTCAACGACATCGCTCCGGACTGCCCGGTGTAAGCGAGCACTGTTGCGACCTTGCCGATCGACACACTGTCGATACCGATCCCCTGCGCTCTGTCATGTCGGGACACGAGACGGTAGTTCACCTGGCAGCCAAAGTCGGTGTCAGTGGTCGCTGGGACGCCTTTGAGGCCGTCAACGTCCACGGCACAGAGCGTCTGATCAATGTGGCAAGACAGGGCGGTATCGGCCGCTTCGTGCATATTTCCTCACCCTCGGTGGCACACGCCGGTATCTCGCTGGTCGGTGCTCCTGCGGGAGCGGCCGATCCGCACAATGCCAGGGGGCACTATGCCCGCTCAAAGGCGATTGGTGAGCAGATGGCTCTGGCCGCTAACAGCACGCCCATGAGGGTCGTCGTACTCCGGCCACACCTCGTGTGGGGTCCCGGGGATACGCAGCTGGTCCAGCGCGTCATCGACAGGGCCCGGGCAGGGCGACTGTTCCTGGTGGGCAGTGGTCTGGCCCTTATCGACACGACGTTTGTGGATAATGCCGCCACCGCCATTGTAGCCGGTATCGACAATGCCTCGAGGGCAGCCGGGCAGCCGTACGTCATCTCCAACGGGCAACCGCGAACCGTCCGCGAGATACTGCAGCGCATACTCAAAGCGGCCGGTATGTCGATCCGTCTGCGCCATGTACCGACATCCGTCGCCGTTACAGCCGGCAGCCTGATCGAGCAGGTCTGGGAGTCTCTTGACCGGCAGGAGGAGCCGCCGATGACACGATTCCTGGCAGAACAGCTGGCCACTGCTCACTGGTTTGACCAGCGTTCCACGCAGGCGGCGCTGGACTGGCAGCCAGTCATCGACCTTGAAGAGGGCTTCGTCAGACTGGCCGAATCACTGTCCGCCTGACTCGCGGTATTGACTGAAGACAGCGAATCGAGTGGATCTCCCGATGTACTGCTCGAATCAAGGGCGCAGATCGACAAAATTCAGGGTGTACAATCTGTGGTTCGATTATATTTATTTATTGAAATCCTGTGGATATCGAGCTGTTACGCACCTTTCTGGAGGTTGAGCGTCTACGCCACTTCCGTAAGGCCTCTGAAGAGCTATTCGTCACCCAGGCGGCCGTCAGCTCACGCATCAAACTATTGGAGGACACCCTCGGCGTTCCATTGTTCATACGTCAAAAACGGCAAATCGATCTGACACCGGAAGGCTCCAGGTTCAAGCGATATGCTGAACGACTCATCGCAGAGTGGAGAAAAGCCAGGCACGATGTTTCTCTAGGGCAGACCGGCTCCCAACTGGCTGTAGGGGGAACGATACGAGTCTGGGATGCAGGCATGCAGGAATGGGTGCATGATGTTCACCGGGAATACCCCGAACTTGCCTTGATCCTGGAATACCACACACCGGAAACACTCGTTCGCAGACTGCTCGATGGTCAGCTCGATCTGGGCTTTATCATGGAGCCTCCCCAGATAGACATTCTGGACATTGTCGAAGTCGCCGAACTGGAGCTGGTCATGGCGACTTCGCGGGAAAACGTTTCCGTCGACGAAGCTATGGGGCAGGGTTACATCGTTGTCGACTGGGGTCTGAGTGTCGCCCTGCAGCACAGGCGACTGTATCCTGATGCTGATGAGGCGGTACTGCGTATTGCCAACGCCAGCGTTGCACTGGATTTCATACTGGAATTTGGCGGTGCAGCGTATCTTTCCGGGCGCGAGATCGCAGACGAACTCAAATCTGGCGAGCTCTTCCTGGTCAAGGGTGCCGAACCGATCAAAAAAAGTGTGTTCGCCATTCATCCTGTTCGAACGGACCGGCTGGAGCTGATCAATAGCGTGATCAGCGAATTCAAGTATCGAGTATCGCTTCCGAAAAGACCACCCCGTAAGAAAAAGCAGTGATTCCCTCTTGTCTGTTACAGGGCGTCAGACCCTACGGCTGAACTTTCGTAAAAACTACCGTGGCTTGACCATCGACTCGCCAGGAGTGCTGTATTGGTTGGCAACCGGAAATTGTACCCCAAGCGCAGTAAAGAACTACTGCGAAGCACTCAGCTCTTTGGCCCGAATTCATTGATGTCCAAAACGAAGCCCTGTCCATCCACCGCTGCCATGCCCGTGTTGTCCAGATAGTGGTATGACACTTGATCCAGGTCAACGTTGGAATCTATGAGGGTGACGATGTAACCGCTCTCTGCAAGATCTATGATCGTGATGTGTTTTTCCGGCTTCTTTGTGTACATTTCCGACTGCGAGTCACGAACAAAAGAAAAGCCTCGCAGACGGCATAGAGCACCCTTACATGCCGTCACCTCGCCGAGAAAGTGTCGACGGACGGAATTCTCGTAAAATGCACGGTACACGACGTGGACCTTGTCTCCGGTATCAATGATCATGGAAAGTCTCCTGGTCAAAATCGTCAGACCTGCATGGATCAGACCAGTATCGTGCGGGAAAGCGTTGAACTCACCTCGCTGCAACGTTTGAGTGTACCGCTTGATCGTCGTTGTCTACGCCGTGTTCGTGCTGAACTCCATCGCGTCCAAGGTGCACGCTTCTTTCGCCTGTAGCGTCACACTGATCTTGCGCACCAACTCTGCAGGTTCAACCGGTTTGTGCATCATCTCAAACCCACTGGCTGCAACCTCTTTCATGCGAGCTGGAGATGTATCCCCGGATATGATCATCGCTGGAAAATCTTCATCGAAAGCTGTCCGTACCTGGCGGATGGCCATATCGCCAGTCTGATTGTCCCGTAGTCTGTAGTCCACGACCAGAAAATCGGGAATCAATCCTCTTGACTGCAATTCGACAATCAACTGATCCGCAGACTCTGCCGCTACGGCCCTGAAATACAGGCTCTCCAGCATGGATACCATTCCTCGACAGATAGCAGGCTCATCGTCGATGACAGCGACCAGTGCACCTGTGGCCAACCGACTGTCCCTCCCGGGCTCCAACTCAGGCGACGCTTGATCAGACCGTCCCCCAGCCCGTCCGGCAGGCACATCCAGATGAAACCTGGTGCCAGCACCTTCCTCGGACTCCAGCGTAAGTTCAATGCCCAGAATGTCACACAGGCGCTTGACTATGGCAAGTCCAAGACCCAATCCCTTGGAGCGATCCCGTTCCGGATTTTCCAGCTGATAGTATTCAGAGAATATGTCTGTTTGCTCGTCGACAGGGATACCTACACCATTGTCAGCAACTGTCAGCCGAACCACGTCACCCTTGTTTTCACAGTAGATCCGAACTTCGCTCGCGCGGCTGTGTGTCAATGCATTTTCCAGCAGATTACGCAGTATTCGGTTGAGCAGCAGGGCATCCGTCCGTACATAGTGAGACAGGCAGGATGTCTCATACGACATTCCACTCTGCCTGGCCACCACGCTGAACTCCTGGTCCATCAGTTTCACCAACCGATCGAGACTGAATGTGCTCTTGCTCACTTCAACCATTCCGGCGTCCAGGCGTGACAGATCCAGCAGACTGTTGAATAACTTGTTAAGTTCACCGGCGCACTGCTTTGCTTCAGCCAGGGCCTGTCGCCCAGCCTCGTTGTCCACATGTTTCTCCGTAGCGCCCAGAAACAGCCCCAGGGCGTGTAGCGGTTGACGCAGATCGTGGCTCGCAGCTGCAATGAAACTGTCCTTGGCTTTGCTTTCAAGCTTTCCACTGCGCAACTCGTCAATCAGCCACTTCATCTCCCGTTGAGTCTTGTAGGACTTGTCCACAAGTTCAGACGAGCGCCGTATTGAGCGTACCAGTACGCCGATCAACAGTACCCCGGTGAGCATCAGCAGGGCAACGCAGGCCAGGAACCAGCGACGCAATCCGTCCAGTCTGTCACTCCAGAGATCGCTGAGATGGCTGACGTAGAGAAAATATTGATGGCCAGTGTCGAACACTTTCTCGAAAAGCAACCTTGTACCAGCGATGAGACTGGCTACCTCCTCTTCTGACAAGGAATGGTCAGCACTCATCAGGTGTTCATTGCGAGTGAGAAAATCCTGTGTCGAGGCAACCAGCTCGCGAGCCTGTGCCTGCCGCTCCGGTTGATAGTGGAAATCAAGCTCGAACACAGTAAAACCGCTCCAGAGCACATCGAAGCGTTGAAGATAATTGCGCTTCAATGCGGCCTCTTCAGCAGTGCTGTTTCGACCCTCCTGATAGTCTCTCAGAGCCTGAACAAACGAGTCAAGGTTTCGATGACTTTGCAAAAGGTAGTTGAAGGCCCCGGGATTTGAATCCGACAATTCGGATCGTGCTGCATTGATGCGGGTTACCATGACGAGCAGAAAAACAGCCCACAGCAACAGGGCTGCCATCAGCAGGATTAGCCATTGCTTGTCTTTCACCGGACAACTAGTGAATTCAACTGCCACACACAGGCAGCCTTGTTTACTTCGGACAACAGCTCTGGATAATCGTCAAATGGAAACATTATCCACAAGGGGCCAAGATTGCGGGCTGTCATGAGCGAGTCGTTCTGTTTATAAGAGACGATTATCGGATACTTTTCAATATCGATGTCGTTGAAGTCAAACCAGTAATCGTCAATTGCCAGGGCACGGAACGAATGCGAGCGGGCCATGACAGCATCCAGCAATACATTGAGGCGGACGCCGGTAAACAGGGTAGGTCCGTCAGTCCAGGGCGTGCGGGTGGTTATCGATTCCGCGCCGAGTTGCTCAAGCATCGCCAGGTCGAACTCTGCACCGTTTTCGCTGTTCGACAACCCGATATTACCGGAAATTGTGAGCAGTACTTCACCATCGGGAGTAGCAAGCTCAGCTGCCACCGCTCCGCTCATAAGCAACAGAAGCCCCAACATAGCGAAAAAGTGACGCATATACGGTTTGCTACTCTGTGAATCAGGAATCAGGAATCAGGCGCGAAAGCTCTTTCAGTTTACATTGAAGCGTGCCTGCCGTGCCATTTCTCCGCAACTGGTGCCCAACCAAGCAACCAGTATCCGCACAGGTTCACAGTGAATCGATTGTCAGGACACAATTTTCCGCCCTCACCAGCTCAGGAACGCTCATTCAGCATACCGTGCATCCGCCCGATCGTGCCGGGCAACTGTCACGACCAGCCAGATGCCGTTCCGCGAGCCTCCAGGGTGCTCGATCGATTGCCATACCAG
>JABDKN010000237.1 GCA_013002205.1 Granulosicoccus sp. | reverse complement strand
TGTACTGCCGTGACCCGGATCGCACAGACGCATCTCGATGAGGTCCGTCGACGACTTGCGCGCTTGTCGAGTCTTCAGCTGGAGCTTCAGCGCATGATCGATAGTTGTCGCGGAGGGCGAGTTGCCGAATGTCGAATCATCGACGAACTGTCGATGCATCCGTCGCTCGCGGACCGTGAGGAGGACGGATCGTCGTGACAAGTCAAGATACGTCGATTCACGAGACTCGTGTCCGCTATCGCGTAACCGGAATGGATTGTGCGAGCTGTGCCTCTCGGATCAAAAACGCTCTCGGGCACGTAGACGTCGGAGATCCACAGGTATCCACGGCCACTCAAATACTGACGTTCGATGCGAGTGCCACCTCTTCGGATCTCGACACAATCGAAAGCGCAGTGACTGACCTCGGTTACCAGCTGGAACGGATCGACGCAGGGCAAGCCTCCACCGGAACCGGAGAGCATGAAAAACATGGGGGTTCATGATTCTTCAGGCAGGCAGGACACCGAGAGGAAGCCCCTGAAACCCAATGATCCGACACGCCACGTCGAGCTTGATCCTCGACCAATATGTGAATACTGCGTTTTCAGTCCTCACTGACTTTATCTTTGGAGAGAGCGTATAATCAAGTCATGGGGAACTTTGCCGATACTCAGCTAGTCGCATAATTAATGTAAATGCCGACACGCATACCAAAAGATCGAATGATGCGTGGCGGTTCACTGGAACGATTCACATTTAACGCATGACAATGAACCTTCCTCAGTCGTACCGCTCGCCGGCACCTTCGGGTATCCGGACGAATGTCGTACGCCTGTGTGTGGCATTGTTGGGCTTCTGGGTCGTTGCCAGCTCCCTGTTCCTGCAATCACCGGTGAGTCCGTTCTCTATGCCGGCTGCGGATATCAGCAGCGTCGGTTCACAGGTCCTTGCGGCCGGTCTCGAGGAGCACGATCAGGAATCCAGTGACTGTTGTCCTGACATGGACTGTAGTGATTCTCAGGCGTGCTCACTGCCGTGTACCTTGAGTTGCCCTGCACCTCAGGTTGCTGTGCTTGAAAGTCTCTTTTATCGTGACTTAACGAGCGGTGCCAACTTCACCTTTGATGTTGATAACGACGGATTTGTTCCGCCCTTGGCTACCGCGCTGTTCCGCCCTCCTATCGTCTGACGTCCTTGCTGTCGCGCGACTCGCGCGCATCGCATAGTCCCTGCGCTTGATTGCTGATCAGCCGATTCCCTGTCTCGTGGATCGCTGATTAAAAACTGGCGCGTGGATGGTCTCCCCCGTATTTCGACCATGACCAGATCGATATGTCCTATCAACGCATTAGAGTACAGCGCCCGAGGGCGCTCATATCACGTCGCGAATTTCTTGTCGGATCCGGTGCAACGGCCCTATTGACGGCACTGCCTGGTTTCATGGCCCGAGCAGCCTCTGAACCGCTGCCGATGCGACACTTTTCGCTACGTCCTGGCAAGGCGAGCGCGCAGCTGGTTCCCGGAAAATACCCGGCTACCCCCGTGTGGGCTTACAACCGGAGCGTACCGGGTCCCGAGATTCGCCTCACCCAGGGTGATCGCGTGCGAATCGCCGTGGAAAATGCGCTGGACGAAGAGACGACCGTACACTGGCACGGACTGCGTGTACCGCATGCCATGGACGGGGTGCCACATCTCACACAGACACCTATCGGGCCAGACAAGCACTTCGTCTACGAGTTCGATGTGCCCGATGCCGGGACCTATTGGTATCACCCGCATCAACGCAGCTCCGAGCAGGTAGGACGCGGTCTCTGTGGCCCGCTGATCATTGAGGAGCGAGAGCCCATCACAGTCGATCGTGAAGTTACCTGGGTACTCGATGACTGGCGGCTTGAGCGCGATGCGCGTATCAGTGACGACTTTGCCAATCGGCATGACATGAGCCACAACGGCCGTTTAGGTAACACCGTTACGATCAATGGAGAGATCCCCGACAGCTTTCAGGTCAGGCAAGGTGAACGTATTCGTCTACGCGTGATCAATGCGGCCAACGCACGTATTTTCGCCTTGAATTTTCATGGCCATCAACCGCAGGTCATTGCGCTGGATGGTCAACCTGTCACACCACACGAGCCAGCCAACCGCACCGTGGTGCTCGGTCCTGCGATGCGGGCTGATCTGGTTCTCGACATGACGGGTGATCCCGACACCCGATTCACCATCACTGACACTTTCTATTCAGGGCTGGAATACGAGCTGATCGACGTGGTCTATGAATCGGAATCGCTTCGATCAAACGCACTGGATTCCCCGATTGCATTGCCGGCCAATACTCTTCCAGAACCCCTCATGGCAGGAATTACGCGGCATCAGATTCGCTTCAATGGCGGGATGATGGGGCAGATGATGATGGGTGGTGGAATGATGGGTGGCGGCAACAACATGATGGCCATGATGCGTGAAGGGAAGATGTGGTTCATCAATGGGGTTGCGGCATCCGGCCATGTGATGGACCCATTGGTGACACTGGAGCGTGATCA
>JABDKN010000225.1 GCA_013002205.1 Granulosicoccus sp. | reverse complement strand
CTCCCAGATTCCTGACTTGGCTATCGAGCAAGAGGTGATCAGCACTGAGGCGACAGGCGGTGTCTGCTGACCAATGGCAAGATTGAGCGTGACCATGATGCCGAAGTGGATTGGATCGATGCCAACGGCCTTGACCAGTGGCATGACGACAGGAACCACGAGAATGATAGCCGCAGCGCCGTGCAGGAACATGCCGAGAACCAGTAGCAACACGTTCAGGAGTGCCATGACGATCAGTGGATTGGTCGTGAATTCCGTGATCTCTTTAGCCAACTGTTGGGGTACCTGGGCCTGGGTCAGAAACAGACCCAGGGCTGCGGACGTAGCCACCAGTAACATGACGACCCCGGTTTGACTGACGCCTTCCAGCATTGTCTTGCGCAATCGTCCAATATCCAGATCGCGGTAAACGAACAGCCCTATGAAGAGAGCCGCCAGTACCGCCAGGCCAGCGCCTTCGGTCGCGGTGACGAGTCCCGAAAAAATGCCTCCCAAAATGATAATCGGCATAGTCAGTGCCCAGAACGCCTCTTTGAACGTTTTCCAGACATACGAAAGCTTGAAACTGTCCTCACGGGGCAGGTCATAGCGGCGAGCCAGATAGTAGGTGACGACCATCAGAAGGAACCCGCCTAGCAGACCCGGCACTATGCCAGCCACGAATAGTTTAAGCACGGATGTTTCTGCAATGGCGCCATACAGGATCATCGGGATGGATGGCGGGATGATGATAGCCAGGGACGCTGATGACGAGGTAATGGCAGCAGCCAGCGCCGGAGAATATCCACGGCGTTTCATCTCGGGTATGAGAACGGTTCCCGTCGCAGCAACATCGGCGACCGCGGAACCGGAAATCTCCGCGAATACCATCGACACGCCTATGTTGACCATGCCGAGGCCGCCGCGCACGAAACCGATCAATGCGGTCACGAAATTGATCAGCCTGACCGAAATACCGGAGGTATTCATCAGGTTGCCAGCCAGGATGAAAAGCGGAATGGCTATCAATGGGAAGGAGGTAGCACCCGAATAGAGTGCGATAGCCATATCGTAGAGGTGAGAGGTGCCTGAGGTCAGGACGATACCGCCCAGCGCAACGACACCAATGGCCACCGCGATCGGAACGTTGATGAGAATGAGTGCAATCAGCGCCGCCGTCGTGATCAGCAGGATCATTTACGTGATTTTCCGGGTAACAGAGCATCAGCTTCCTGCTCAGCCTCAGCAATGGTCTGCTCGATGTCTGCGTGCTCTCGATCAATACCGGAGGCTGCATCTCGCAGCGTGTCGGGTAGTGTCAGCAACGTACCGATGATCATGAGAACCGCCGACACTGGTATGACCGACTGCACGATGTCGAGTGTCAGCCAGCGCAGGCTCAACAGTGAATCCCATTTGGCTGCAGCCAGAACTGCATAACCAAACCAGGCGACTACTACCAGGTATACGATGACCAGAAGCTCGGATACGAGTGCCACGGAAACGGCGGCGCCTTTGGGCAGAGCCGTCACCAGTCCTGAAAAACTCATATGCTGGCGTCTGAATACGGCATAAGTGGCGGCGAAATAGGTCAGCCATGCCAGCAGGACACTCGCAATCTCGTCATACCATGAGGGTGATGCACCGAAATAACGCATGGTGGTCGAATACACTACCGCTGCAGTGAGCATGAGAAGCAACGCAAGACAAATCGTCTCAATCAGCCGCAACAACAACCGCTCAATGAATGCAGCCATGATTTCCTGCCCGCTGGTAATCGAGCTGGCTGCAGCGCCAGCCAGCCCGCATAGGTGATATGGATATTACTTTGCCAGGGCCTGCGCACGACTGACCAGATCACCACCACCCTCGACCTCTTCGGCGAAGGCATCATAGATTGGCTTTGATGCCTCGATGAAAGCCGCCTTGTCCGCTTCGTTGACCTCCACTCCTGCAGCGCGGACCTTCTCGATGAGTTCATCGTCGGCTTTTTCACCCTCGGCGAGAGCCCAGTCCTGCACCGATGCGGCCGCCTCGTCGACGGCTGACTTGACGTCATCAGACAGGCCATTCCACGTATCGGTACCGGTGGTAAGGTAGGACGGCGAATAGACATGACCGGTCAGGCTCAGGTATTTCTGTACTTCCTGGAAGTTTGCACCCACGATATTCGTGAGCGGGTTTTCCTGACCATCCATGGTACCTGTCTGCAGCGCGACGAAGACTTCGGAGAATGACATGGGCGTCGGGTTTGCACCCCACTCCGAGAACATCTTTACCCGCCATTCTGATGAGGGTGTGCGGATCTTCAGGCCATCGAGATCGCTCGGCTTGTCAATCGGACGAACGTTGTTGGTGATCTGACGAAATCCATTCTCCCAGGTCGAAATGACGTGCAACCCGCCTTTTTCGGCAAGTGGCGCGAATTCGGTTTGCACGATTTCCCTGTCGATCGCTTTCAGGTGCTCCCGATCCTGAACCAGAAATGGCATATCGAAAAGCGCGAATTCAGGGGCCACGTTTGTCATGATCGATGAGATAGTGGTGAACTGCACTGTGCCAAGACGCAGCTTCTGCAGCAGTTCCTTTTCATCACCCAACTGCGCGTCTGCATAGAATTCAACCTCGTCACCCTCGCCCAGCCTGGCCTGCAATTCTTCGGCAAATCTTGCTGCGCTGCGACCTTGCAGACTGTTAGAGGCCGCACCGGTCGCGACGATATAGGTTTCGGCATACGACGGTAGTGCCGTGATGGTCGCCGCAGATGCGATTAGTCCTGCAATAACGGCCCGGGATAGTTGTTTCATGCTTACCTCTCCTTCCAGCTGAAATTATCGACGACAGAATTGACGTCACGTAGTATTTTGGTACGCCGAAATAATGGTATACCGTTATACTAATCAGGCGTTATCATGTTTGTCAATACGGAAAGCCCAATGCCTGAGTCGCTGCAATCGATGAGAAAGCAATGGGAACAAGCGGAGCGAAAACCCGATGATCAAGATCAAGAGCGTCCGGACCAGGGTCTGGACCTGGACTGGACCCACCGTTCCGCCGCAAGGCAATTTTTGTACGAATGCGTCAGATGCACTGTGGATGAAAGGCGATGCCATGGCCTCGTTTCGATTCCATCAATGGTTGACCTGTGAAGTTGAAGCCAGTGACGGCACTATCGGGATCGGCAATGCGGCGCTGGCCCCCGCGCTCGTCAAGCAGGCCATCGATGAATGGTATGCACCACTGGTGATCGGAGAGGATCCGTTCGATACCGCCTATCTCTGGGAGAAGATGTACCGTCGCACGCACGCCTGGGGCCGAAAGGGGGTGGGAATGACCGCGATCAGTGCCATCGATATCGCAGTCTGGGATCTGATGGGTAAGCTGGTCGGCAAACCAGTCTTCAAGCTGCTGGGCGGGCGTACCAAGGAAAAAATCCCTGTCTACTACTCCAAGCTGTATGCCGGCCCCGTCGAGGATATGCAACGAGAGGCGGAAGAGGCCATGAATGGCGGCTACCTGGCATTCAAGTCACGCTTTGGGTACGGACCCAGGGACGGCATGCCTGGCATGCGTGAAAACCTGAAACGAGTTGAAGCCTTGCGTGAAGTGATTGGCTACGATAACGACCTGATGCTCGAATGCTACATGGGCTGGAATCTCGATTACGCAAAGCGCATGTTACCCAAACTGGTCCGTTACGAGCCTCGCTGGCTGGAAGAGCCTGTCATCGCCGACGATGTCAATGGATATCGCGAACTCAACGCCATGAACCTGGTACCGATTTCCGGAGGTGAGCATGAGTACTCCGTCATTGGTTGTGCAGATCTCATCCGATCCGGCGCGGTGAGTGTCATGCAATACGATACCAATCGAGTCGGCGGTATCACCGCTGCGCAGAAGATCAACGCAATTGCCGAGGCTTTCCAGGTCCCGGTCATCCCGCATGCAGGCCAGGCTCACAACTATCACCTGACCATGGCCAATACCAATTGCCCGATGAGTGAGTATTTTCCAGTATTCGATGTCGAGGTCGGTAACGAACTCTTCTATTACCTTTTCGACGGCGACCCTGAAGCGCAGGATGGTTTTCTGCAGCTCGATGACGACATGCCAGGTTTGGGCATTTCGATCAGCGACCGGTACATCGACCATTTCGAGATCAGTGAATGACGATGAAAGACAGCTTGACGGTCAGTTGTCACCGATCGTGTTGAACCCGGAGACATAGCCATGCAGAAATCAGCCGACCAGTTCGACCTCAGCGACGCCGATCTCGAACTTGATCGCCCGCGGGCGACGCTCGTTGACATGGCGGCTGATAAACTGCGTGAATTCATACTGCTTGAAAAGCTGCCGGCCGGTACCACGATCTCGGAACGGGAGGTGGCCTCAGCACTCGGTATCAGCCGCACGCCTTTGCGTGGCGCGTTGGCCATTCTGGAACAGGACGGTCTCGTCGAATACACACTGTCACGAAGGCCACGGGTCGCCGACCCGTCAGTGCATGAAATTTCCGAGGACCTGGTTGTCATGGGCGCGCTGGAAGCACTCGCCGGGGAACTGGCCTGCACCCATGCAAGTGACAGCGAGATAGCGGAAGTGCAGTTACTGTCTCGCACGATGGAAGAAGGTTCGGGCACACTGGAACCGCTTGACTTCTTCCGCACTGACATGAAAATGCATGCAACGATCGTCAAGGCAAGTGGAAACCAATCACTACTTGAGACTCACGGCCGTTACAACGCCAGACTCTGGCGAGCCCGCTTTGTGTCCTCGCGCCGAACTGCCGGACGCGAACGCACTCTCGATGAACATGCTGCCATTGCGGCGGCGCTGAATCGGCGTGACGCACAGGCGACATCGCAGGCATTACGCTCGCATCTGGGTTCCACCGTGACCAACATAATGATAGCGCTCGAAGAGCAACGACACGCAGCTGATACGGAGCAGTCATGAACCCCAGGATTGGCCTCATTCCCGGTGACCCCAGTGGTATCGGTCCCGAATTGGTTGCAAGATTGCTGGCCGACAAGGCAATCGATGATACGAATGTCCTGTTGATCGGGGATCGACACGTGCTGGAAATGGGACAGGAGCAAGCGGGCATCAAGCACGACCTGTACGACATCGATGCAACGCATGACGACTGGCTATCGTCCCCTGGTTTTGCCCTGCATTCGATGGACACCATTGCACGCGACGACGTCAGAATAGCCCGAAGTACAGTCGAGTCCGGCAAGTCGACGCTGCGCGTTCTCGACCAGGCCCTTGATCTCGTGCAGGCAGGCCGGATTGACGCGATCGTGTTCGCACCATTCAACAAGTCGTCCATGCACATGGCAGGTATAGGCCATGCGGACGAGCTGCACTACATGGCAGAGATGCTACGGGTCACAGGCTATGTTTCAGAACTCAATACACTTGATGGGATGTGGACAAGCCGTGTCACCAGTCACATCCCATTGAAGGATGTTGCTGCGTCGATCACAAGCGAACGAATTACCCACGCAACCCATCTCATCGACAGCACATTGCGCCGCGCCGGGTACGAGCGGCCACGCATTGCGGTTGCCGCACTCAACCCACACGGGGGCGACAGTGGTAATTTTGGTCGTGAAGAGATCGACGTCATTGAACCAGCCGTGCGAGCCATGGCTGAAAGACAGATGGCTGTCGAAGGTCCGTTGCCCTCCGACACCGTGTTCCTGAAGGTCACACGCGGCGAACTCGATGCGGTGGTCACCATGTACCACGACCAGGGCCAGATAGCGCTCAAACTGCTGGGTTTCGACAGAGGTGTGACCGTTCAGGGAGGCCTGCCAGTCCCGGTGACGACACCGGCACACGGTACCGCTTTCGACATTGCCGGCCAGGGACAGGCCGACGTCGGTGCAATTCGGGCAGCCTTTGAGATAGCCCGAACCATGGTCACACACTGGAGTACGAATTCGCCTGAGTGAAGCAGGCACGCATCTGGTGGTGCTGGTATGAGCCTCAATCAGGCAGCAAAAGGCATCTGACAATAGCCTGTTATCATCTCATTGAGTTTGGCTTCGATGCGCACGATTCAAGATGTCTGGCGCTGCGTAATACGCGTATTGTCGACGATTCGATCGCTGGGATAGAGTAGTACACGCTCACCGGCCTGCAGGCCGCCTGTGATCTGGGCTCGAAGTTGCGTTTTCCTGCCAAGAGTGACCTCCCGCTTCACCGCCCGCCCATCGCTCTCCACATACAGGGCCCATGTATCACCACTGCGAAACAAGGCGGTCAGCGGCACAGTCAGTATATCGTCTTCTTCCCATAGCACTATGGATATCTCTACCTGAAATCCATGTCCAAGGCCTGTTCGCTTCTGTGGTGAGTTGCGCAAATCGATGATCACGTTCACTCGCTGTTCCTCTATACCCAGAGCAGATACCTTGGTTCTGGCATAGGGTTCTACCCTGCGCACCACGCCTTCGAGCTCCCCGTCCCCACCCCAGTCCCGGATGATCACACGTTGCCCTGGCTGCACTTTGATCGCATCAGTAGACAGGAGATCAACAACGATTTCCAGATCCTCCACATCACCGATCTCAACCAGCGGCTCACCCGCTGCCACGATGCCTTCGCTTTCACGCAGCACCTGTAGAATCTGACCATTAGTTGATGACATGACAGGCACACAGGTGCATTCCTGCCTGAGACTAGCCGACTCGGTGGGTGTCATCAGTTGAGCCCGGGCACGCTCCAGGTCGTGGCGACTGACCTGCAGGGCTGCTGCCAGTGTCTCCACGGCTGCACGTGCTGTCTTCGCATTGCGCACGGCAACATCCAGATCGCGCACAGAGATCATTCTTTCATTGCGTAATTGTCGTGAACGCTCGAGCTCCGACTCCACAAACTCCAACTCAGCCTGCCCTCTTGCCAGATTGGCCTTTGCCAGTGCTTCAGCAGATTCCGCGGATTTCAGGTCGGCTCGCGCCTGTTCCAATGAGCGTGCGTCGAGCAAGGCAGGATCGATCGGTTCTATTTCTGCAATGATTGTGTCGTTCGCCGTAACCCTATCACCTGCATTGGCCTTAATCCGACTCATGCGTCCCGATACCGGCGCAGATATCACAAACGAATCGCGTACGCGTGTCCTACCCTCCTCGTCAACGGTTACCACCAGTGGACCTGGTGACAAAGTGGCGAGGTCCACCGCTACTGAGCGCGGCCAGAACAGTAAAAACAGCGCGAACGCCAGAACACCGGCCAGCAACAACCAGATCAGCAGGCGCTTTGAATTGGCTGACATATTTTCGTTTTTTGCCATGATGCTTACTCTCTTGTTTTCAGCACGGCTATCAGATCCAGCCGGTCGAGCCGCCGGCGCACCAGTACGGCTGACACCACCGTAGCCAACAGGGTTATGCAGATAGCAATGCCATAACTTGACGGATAGATGACCAGGGGCAATCGAAACAATTCGTTCTCAAAAGAGGTCTTGACGATAAACCAGGCTAGCGACCAGCCGATCAGACAACCCAATGGCAACGCCAACAAGATCAACAGGCCAACCTCTGCCAGCAGAATGTAGGAAATGGCTGCACGGCTGAAACCCAGTACTCGCAGACTGGCCAACTCCCTGCCACGTTCGGACAAGGTGATGCGAGCGCTGTTGTATACCACCCCAAAACCAAGGGCAGCTGCAAAAGCACCGAAGAAGTTCACGAAGATGACAATGGTTTCCGCCATCGTATCGCGGAAATTGTTGATGGCAGACTGACGGAACATGACCGCAGAGACACGCGGCATTTGTTTGAGCTCGCTATAGAACTCATCTGTGCGTGCGTGATCGATCAGCACATTTACCATGTCTGTGCGAGGTGATTCACGCAACAGACGATTCAATGCGGCAAGATCCATATAGGCGGGAAGATCAATATACGTCTCGACAAGTTCGATGACGGGCAACTGAACCTCCGGGCGTCGGCCATCACGAATCTTGACCCACACCATGTCACCAATGCTAACGTCAAGTTTTTTTGCAAGTTCGGTACCGATAACCAGCCCATCGGGAGGTACGCGTATCGAGTGCCCGCGAACATCGTAGACCAGTTGCAGACCGGCATCCGGTGTCACAGCCTGAATGGCACCGCGATGCATTCTCGAACCCACATGAAAATCCGCACCAACCCAGCGCAATGGTTCAGCCGCGAGAACGCCTGGCAGGTGCAGGAAATCGTTCACAACCCGGCTCGGTTGTGGCTGGTTCAGGGCTATCATTGCATCCTGGCGTTGAGCATCGTTGAAATAGACATCCACCATGGTTTCGATGGAGTCCAGCCACTGCAACGCCATGACCATCACCGCCACTGAAAACGCCACACCGAGGCTGGTAAACGCTGAACGCCAGGGCCGACGCGTCAATTGGCGAAGTACGATGCGAGAGGACTGATCCAGTGCACGAACCACTCGTAGACGAGTAAGCAGTCCCTGTTTATATTGCGCTGGTTCAGGGGGACGCATGGCTTCTGCAGGTGGCAGGCGCACAGCTTTGGCTACTGCGCCGAGGCAACCGATCAGAGCCGCAATCAGGCTGATGAGGCCCGCCAGCACGAACACCATTGGATTGGGTCGAAAGATCAGCAGGGGAAAATGAAACATGTTGGCATAGGTCATCGTGTTATAGCGGCCAAGCCCCGCACCAATCATCCAGCCGAGCACAATGCCGACCAGACTCATGGCAATGACCAGCTTCGCATAATGCCAGGCTATCTGAAAGTTGCTATAGCCAAAGGACTTCAGCAAACCGATCTCGGCACGCTCGATGGCGATCAGCCGTGCCAGCACCATGTTGGTCAGAAAGGCCGCCACAATGAGAAAGATGCTCGGTAGAATTCTTGAAAACGTCCGCACCTGATCCAATTCATTCATCAGAAACCAGTTGGACAGCTGATTTTCGCGGGCTACGGCACTTTCGCCTCCGTATGGGCTCAGTAGATTGTCGACACTTTCAATGACTGCATTTGGCTGCGTTCCGGGTAACAGGGCCAGTGATACGAAATTGAACGCACCGGCAAGATCATAGGCGGCTGCCAGAGCATCACGGCCCATCCACACTATGCCGTAGCGCAAGTCATCCGGCATCAATGAACCAGGACCCAGGGCGTAGACAAACTCTGGAGACAGGGCCACACCGACGATATCAAGCCGGCGCCTTTTTCCATTTACAATGGCGTGTAGCTGATCACCCGGCGACAACTCATGCGCGATAGCGAACGGCTCATTGAGCACGACTTCATCAGGTGCACCGGGTGCCACGAATCGTCCTTCGCGCAGCACCAGGCGATTCAGCAATGGCTCAGAGCGTTCGGGAATGGATACCAGCTGTGCAATGACCGGTTGATCAAAATCGGCTATGTCCAGCATGGCCAGTTTGTTGATTCGTGTCTCTACGCTGCTGACACCTGAGATCTCGGCAAGCTGTCGCACTACGCCCTCCGGGGCGCGATTGACTCCGGCAAACACGTCCGCGAAGCGATAACGCTCGTAGTAGGCCTGAGTAGTTTCCTCCAGAGCTTCCAACGCGGAGAGCCCCATGACCATCACGCCCACCCCGGAGGCGATGATCATGGACACTGCGACTACCTGACCACGAAGCCGCCAGAGACCACGCACCAATTTATGATCAAGTGCTGTCACCTGTCACCTACCACACCAACTCGTGGGCCTGCAGTTTCCTGTCATTGCGCTGTACATCGACAATGCTTCCGTCCGCCAGCGTAATGATGCGATCTGCCATACCACCTATTACTGCATTGTGGGTGATGACAACTGTTGTCGTGCCGATCTCACTGTTAACCTTGCCAATCGCCTCGAGCACGGTAATACCTGTTGCGACGTCCAGGGCACCGGTTGGTTCATCGCACAACAAGACCTCAGGACGTTTGGCTATCGCTCTGGCAACTGCCACGCGCTGTTGCTCACCACCGGACAACTGGGCGGGAAAATGATCCAGGCGATCCTGCATGTCGACCAGTGCCAATGCATCCTCCGGCGTCATCGGATTCTTCGATATTTCCGTGACCAGAGCAACGTTCTCGCGCGCGGTGAGGCTGGGGATAAGGTTGTAGAACTGAAAAATGAAGCCGACATGATCGAGCCGGTACCGGGTGAGTTCACGCTGCCCGTATTGCGACAATTCATGATCCCTGTACCTTACGGAACCACTGGTGGGCACATCAAGCCCTCCCAGGATATTCAGTAAAGTCGATTTTCCACTGCCTGAAGCACCAAGCAGCACGACCAGCTCGCCCCCGTAGAGCTCCAGATCAACCCCACGCAGGGCGTGAACCTTCACCTCACCCATCGTATAGATCTTACTGATCGCTTCAGCACAAAAAATCGCTTCTAGACCAGCATCATCCTGATTAGTACTGGTGATGGCAGTGGCACCTCCTCTGGACATTTCTACCATGACCTCTCGGCATTCGAATTAAAACACGGCGCAGCATTCAACTTCATTAAACATCAATGAATCCGAAGGCTAATGACCCAGATCAATATCATCGGAGAATACGAAGGGTTTTAATGAGGTTGTCGTTGGAGAAGGTGCCTGGTACGCCAACACCTACCTCAATCGGAATTGTGGTCATCGATGTCGCTGGCGCACTCCAGTGACGTCCGGTTCGTCACCACCGGGTAAGGTTTCCATCAGTACCAAATTTTGCAGACGTTACAGAGGTTCAAGGGCTGGTGTAGCCAGGTTGCCGCCCTGCCCCGAAGTCAGGAGGCTACCGCCTCTTCAGGCGACCTGCTTCGCTGACTGACAGGTGGATCGAGCGCCACGGAAACGGCATCTTCCACTTTGTCGAGCCAGACAAATTTCACACTGTCACGAATCGATGCAGGTACATCTTCCAGAT
>JABDKN010000210.1 GCA_013002205.1 Granulosicoccus sp. | reverse complement strand
ACTGGCATCGGGCCAGGAAGTTTTGGGTTATTTTCACACCGTCATGCGAGACCGGTTGCTGCAATCTGGTCGAGTACGATTCTTTCCAATGTCTGAACATTCAGGCAATGGTGAGGTACGACAACTTCATGGGCGCAAAGAGCTGAAGTACGCATCCCAGCTCTGGTGTGGCCGACCGGCGACCGCATCGAAATCACTTTCATTGTCGTAGGCCCCAAGACGTATTCCGTCGTAGATCCCCGCAATGATTTCGCCAAAAACCGGACCGAGTTCGGATGTGCGATCCTCAGCATCCAATAAAAGCTTCGCATAGGCGTGGGCTGGCTCCGAGCGAGTCGTATAGCCGCATTTCCTTTCGCCAGCGCTGTTCGCGATCTCACCGCGTGCCCGATAGCTGTCGATGTAGTCCACGTCCGGATCGATGTAAATGCCGTTGCGGCCGATAGCCCATGTCATCCCGCTGGCGTGAATGTCAGCGTCGGTCTAGCGATTGTTCCGCACCACTGGTGAGAAACGGGTTGCTGATTCCGGTCCCTGGATGCTGGTGTAGACGATTTTACCTACACTGGCGCACCGGCGGGCGTTTCTTTAAGTGCCTGGGCTATCGCCCGTCCCAGTTGCCCGGAAACGGCTGTTACAGCGATTGCCGGTTGCGGCTTGTACGATCTGTGGAAACGGAGGTGGAGGTGCTGCTTGTACGGCTGCTTTCACCGCTCTATCTCTTGTTAAACTCGCCTGTTATTGTCTCATTGAGGTTGTGCGCGTACTCAATAGAGTTGGCTTGAGGTTTCGAATAGCCTGCATTCGGCTAATGGGTTTTCCCAGGAATATGAAAGATGATCGAGGACTATCGTGGCCTTGCCGTATTCGTTGCTGTCGCCGATGCCGGCAGCCTCAGTGCTGCAGGGCGCCGGCTGAAGCTTTCTACCTCGGTTGTCAGCCACCATCTTTCCCGGCTTGAAGCCAAGATGGGCACCTCGCTGTTCTTCCGCTCTACACGGTCGATGTCTCTCACTGCCGAGGGTCACGCCGCCCTGCCAGCAGCCCGCCGAATGGTCGCCGCCGGTGAAGAGGCTCTCGATGCCTTGAGCGTAGGTAGCGACGTGCCAGTAGGCGCGTTGCACATCACTATGCCCGCCTGGGGAGACCGGACGCCCATGCGCCAGAAAATTTGGGAATTCGCCCGCTTGTACCCAATGGTGGCAATTTCAGTTCAAACCAGTGATATGCAGTCAGATCTGGTAAAGGAAGGTTTTGACCTTGCTATTCGCCTGGGAAGGCTTGCCGACAGTGGACTCAAAAGCCGTCGCATTGCGGATTTCAAGCGCGTTCTGGTCGCCTCCCCCGAATATCTGGCGTCGCGGCCAATAGTGAGAACGCTTGAGGACCTGGCGTCATGCGATTACATCGCTATCACGATGCTTCCCCATGTGGAGACTTTCGCGTGGCAGGGTAAGTCTGTTTCGTTCCAGCCGGAGAAAGTACGCCTGGAGGTGGACACCATTATGTCGGCAAAATCCGCGATTCTTGCTGGCCTCGGTGTACGACACCTGCCGCTTGGCGAAGTCGAAGAAGAGATCGCTTCAGGCAGGCTTGTCCAGGTCCTGCCCGAATATCGCATGCCCGATCTTGGCGTCTACGCGGTTTGGCCCGACGGCGGCCATGAGAAGGCCTTGACCCGCCGCTTGATCGACTTCCTGCTCGATGACAGGACGAGGCTGTTACCCTGAACCTGTCGGTGCTCCGGTTCTTTGCTATGAGCGAACGGATACAGCAGTTCCGGGTTCCATCAGACCCCGACGAACGCGACAGAGCAATTCATGGGGAATCCTGCAGTATCATGAAGGTTCAACAGCGCGGATATGCTCGGTGTGTCTGCCAACCGGAACTGGTCCACAATATCCGGCTATGGGTTCTCGAGCGTGTAGAGGTCAACAGGTAACAGTACGGTAGGCATGGCATCCGTATGTTATGCAAATTCTTTTCGAATGAGGCGATTAAGTTTACCGGACAGCTCACTGTCTGCCCATGCAGACGGTTTGCTGATGATTCAGGATACGGCAGTGGATGATCCCAATGCGCCGGAAGCGGTCGGCTGCGTACGCAAGTGGTTTACGATGTCATCAATAAGTTTACGGATCGGATTGGGCGCTAAGGGACTGAACGTGTATAGAGCGTATAGCTGAGCGTGTTACCTGTCACCAGAAAAATGCTTAGACTGCTCATCATCAGCACATCGATTTATCTCGGGTTTGTGGCGGTGATGTTCTTTAAGCAAAGATCATTACTGTACCTGCCTGGCAACAACGGACTGACGACAGGGCAGGCTGACGCACTGTTACTGAAGAAATGGCCCGACGATATACAGTATCGGGGTTACCTCCATGATCCGGCCGATGCACAACGTACCATTGTCGTCTTTCACGGCAATGCTGGTGAAGCCGCCCATCGCACCTATTATCTTGATACTTTGGCAGTTACCCGGGCCAGAATCATTCTGGTCGAATACCCGGGCTACGGGCAACGTACAGGTTCTCCGACAGAAAAGCTGCTGGTGAACGATGCAAAAGCAACACTCGAAATGGCATCTGATGCCTTTCCACACGAGCCGCTGTTGATCATTGGAGAATCGTTGGGGGCAGGTGTTGCTTCGGGGGCCATAGCCGACACAACGACCGGAATCCAGGGTCTGATACTGATCACACCCTGGGATTCCTTGACGAATCTTGCCAGGACTCACTACCGCTTTCTGCCTGTCCGATGGTTGCTACTTGACCGTTATGACAATATCAGTAATCTGGCAAGGTTTCGTGGACCAAAAGCGATAGTGCTTGCTGGTAAAGACGCGATTGTTCCGGTGGAGCACGGTAACCAGCTATTCAAGAATATTCCCTCGATCAAAGCGCGATTCATGCTTGATCAAGCACAGCATAACAACTGGCTTGGGTACGTGAACGATCAATGGTGGCTGGAAATCATGACGTTTTTGAGCGAAAACACAACTGTCGATACTGAGAATAGAAGACCGACTGGTAAATAAGTAACCATGACACTCGATTGAAACCCGATACCTCGGCCGAAGGGGATGCGGAACGATCTGGTGATTTCCGGAATGATCCGGGTTTGGTCACGATGATCCAATCTCAACCTGTTCCGCAGATACGCACATCAAATTGATGGTAGGTGGACGTTTTGTATAGATACAGTAGATGGCTTGATCTGATCAGAACGCACATGATCTAGGTCAAATCAGAATCGCAGGACTCAATGGTGATTTCCGCGAGATAAAAGATTTGTGGCAACCGTCAATGGTCGTCAATGACCTGACAAGGGCATACGGGAAATAACCCTGCATTGGTTTGCTCTTCGTGAACTTGGCGTGATACCTGGTTCGTGAGATGTCCTGGCACCCGTATTTACCCTGTCTCAGGCCAGCCTCGATCATCCACGGTGGGCGGCAGTTAATCGAAGGGTGTAGCTCAAACTATGGCTCATTGGCAGAAAACTGCACTGCAACACAGGCGCAAAATTAGGTTAGAATTTCAAGTTGCGATTTGCACTCATTAGAATGTCGGCAATTGGCCAGCTTGAATCGATAGGAGCGAAAGATTTTGAGTACCTTTGACGTAGACAGCAGAGTTACGTTTCATCATGATTTGGAAATCATGGAAGTTGATTTCAGCGAATTCAGTTTTTCCAATTCGAGCGATGTCAACTCCGTGTACGATGCCATTGAACGCCGAATTGCGGAGACAGGTCGCAAGTGGTATTTCATGGTCAACTATCGCGGTACCAGGATCGATCCTGATGCCTGGTTTCAGTATGCGCTAAGGGGTAAGAACATAAACGTGGCAAGCTCTTTGGGTTCGGTCCGATTTGACCCTCGAGAACCCACGCGAGCCGAGATCATGAAACG
This sequence comes from Granulosicoccus sp., assembly GCA_013002205.1. GTDB lineage: Bacteria > Pseudomonadota > Gammaproteobacteria > Granulosicoccales > Granulosicoccaceae > Granulosicoccus. The sequence continues at coordinate 8,375 of JABDKN010000210.1, read as the reverse complement.
AGCGAGAACGGATGATTTCAATCCAAACCTGGTCTCCACACGAGATGAAGCGGTTGAGCGGATCCTGGTGATGAAACGGGAATCCGCAGTCGCCCATTAGAACAAAGCGATTACTGTAAAAAACGATGTTGTCAATTGCGGTACCGGATGGTCAGAATAAGGGTCGAGATGGACGACGATAACGTCGTACAGTCAAAGGATGCCCCTGTTGCAGGAGCGGAGCTGTGTCAGCAGGGAATCATCTTCATAGCGTTGTAGAGAAAACCCCTCTGCATAGGCAGGTAGCTCATTCCCGGTGATCCACGCAGCGCACAGCTCTCCTGCAGCGCATGCCGCCATGGTGCCGAAGCCGGACATCGCACAATTCATGTAGGCGCCTTCCACCTCCATGGGTCCGATGAGTGGCCAGTTCTCCTGCGTCATCGTGTACCAACCGCCGTAGTGATGCATCGCTGCCGGTAGCTGTCCATAATAGGCCTTGAGTGACGGGTTCAGGCGCGCAGCGCCTCGCAGAACGATCTCGGGGAAGCTGTCGTCGAGCGGCATCTCCCGAGTTGCTTCAGCAGGGCTGTCGTTATAGGCCCATCCCAGCTTGACCCACGAACCCTTTTCTCCGCCATCGGGCCTGCAGTGAATCGCACCGGGCATGGTCTCCGCGAACCGTCGGTAGTCGGGATCCTCCAGGAGTAGTGTCCGTTCGTCCTCCTGCCAGTCGATCAGCTGCTCATCCAGATCTATCGAGAACGGCAGATCTCGGGGTATCGCGTTCGCGCGGTCTTCGAACGCAATCTTCTGCTGGAAGGTATTGAAAATCGGCAGCGACAGGCCAAGCATACCGGCGATGAGGTTGGCAAAGGGCCCGGCTGCGTTGACCAGCTTGTCTGCCTTGATATGAGTCGTCCTGCCCCGGTCGAGCAGTTCCAGTGTGAATTCGCTTCCTGATCGGATACTCTGCACAGTGCCGCTGACTCGACCGACACCTTTCTCCTTCAGATACTCCAGCATGATCATTCCGAGCTGTTGTCCGCTGATGTCGCCCCCGCGGCGCACATGAATGAGGGTTCGTATGTCGGTGGAGTAAGACGGGAAGGTTGCGCGTATGAGATCCTGGTTGCGAAGTATGTCGACGCCTGGCGCAACTCCCTGCCAGTGGGGCCCGGTGGCGCGTTGATAGTGCTGCGCCGTGGTGTCATCGTGGTATCGCAGTAATGCATCGGCCTCATCGCCAAGGCCCTCGTGCAGCTGCTGTACCAGATCATCGATATCGTTCCGCCGGGTCGCCAGTGCATAACCACGGCGATTCATGTTGATGCGGTTTTGTGTGTCCAGCGCGATGCGCTCGAGCAAGTCGATTGATCGGTTCGAAAAGGCTACCATTGATGGGTGAGGCCACCAGTTGCGGTAATTCTCTCCCGATTGCGCAGAGGTGAATGCCATGGGTTGCCCGCAATCGATCAGCCCGATCCGGGTTACTCCATGGTTGCAGGCAAGATAGTAGGCTGTTGCCAGTCCGATAGAGCCACACCCGACGATTGCGACATCAAATTTGCTGCTGCTCATTGTTTGACTGTACCGGAAATCAATTCATGTAAATCATACTAACTTCCGATGCCCTGCGTGGCGTCGGCCGGAAATATCCGTTCGTGTCACCGCATACGCCGCCCGGTATGGATCAATCGGCTTGCGCTGGATGATGCGTGCGCCAGTGCCGGGCAATATCGATGCGGCGTGCAACCCACACATTATCAAAGCCGTCAATGTAATCCAGAAAGCGTGTCAGGGCTGCTAGCCGTCCGGGTCGACCGACTAGTCTGCAGTGCAGACCTATCGACATCATTCGGGGTGTATGGGCACCTTCGGCGTACAACACGTCAAAACTGTCTTTCAAATAGTTGAAAAACTGATCCCCGGCATTGAAGCCTTGTGGTGATGCAAATCGCATATCGTTCGCATCGAGGGTGTAGGGCACTATCAACTGCGGTCTATTGTTATGAATAGTGTCCCAAAACGGCAGGTCATCGGCATAGCTGTCGGCGTTGTAGACAAACCCACCTTCTTCTGCAATCAGCCGATGGGTGTTTGGGCTGCAGCGACCAAGATACCAGCCTGTTGGCCGCTGGCCGGTGACACGCGTATGTGTCTCAATCGCCAGCTGCAAGTGTTCTCGTTCAACCGACTCATCGACGAACTGGTAGTCGATCCATCGGTATCCGTGACTGGCGATTTCCCAATCGGCAGCCTGCATGGCGGCCACGGCAGCAGGATTGCGCTCAAGTGCCATGGCAACGCCAAAGACGGTCACCGCCAGGTTGCGTTCTGAAAACAGTCGATGCAAGCGCCAGAAGCCAACGCGCGATCCGTACTCGTAGATCGATTCCATATTCATGTGCCGTACGCCCGAGTGAGCCTGAGCACCGACGATTTCTGACAGAAACGCTTCCGAGGCTGGATCACCGTGCAGGATGCAGTTCTCCGAACCTTCTTCATAGTTGATGACAAATTGAACGGCGATGCGTGCACCTCCCGGCCAGTCGGCAGCCGGTGGATTGTTGGCATAACCGACCAGATCGCGCGGATACTCCGAGTCTGCCAGGCTCATCAAGCGAAACAGGGCGATACGATTGATTTCCGTCAGCGCTCGCTCAAGCTCGACCGCCGAATCATTGGGCAAACGTTCTTCGAAGCCAGCCAGTATCTGGTGACGGTTACTGCCCCGTACCGCCATGATGAAAGGCATACTGAACTTTTCTCTGTAGGCATCGTTGAGTTGTTGAAATCGTGCCAATTCCTCGTCTGTACATTGATCCAGCCCGGCACTGGATTGTTCATCGGTGGAATCCTCAGTCAACTCACCTTGCAGAGCCGCTTTACCGGCCAGGTCCGGATGCGCGCGAATCAGCTGTAATTTCTCCTCAGGTGTGGCCTCATCCAGCACCTGCGCCATGGCCTCCGCCAATTTCAATACCACCGAGTGGTCATCATCGATCCCGCGCTGCCAGGTTCGATCAGCTACCCACGGTGAATGCTCATAGATGCTGCCAAAGCGCTCGACGAATTCGTCTCGTGTGAGTGTCGCGGGTGCGTCGCTGAATCGCTGGGGTGTATCGCAACTTGTCATGGGCTTTGAACCGGTTCTGATGTGGTTGCGTGGCGTCATCTGCACAGGCAAAGAATTATGCTGCATTTCCCGCACTTCGTCAGGACCAGTATCCGGACTACAGATAATGTACACAAAAAAGCTACAATATATTGTGCATATATGTTGACAGAATAAATTCGACTAACTACTGTCGCAACCACTTAAGCGGCTGCGATCCGATGGGTCGGCACCGGGGTGATTCACGATGGGCAGATTGACGACGCATGTGCTGGACACGACGCAGGGAGACGCGGTTCCAACTGATAAGACCGTTGCCAGTCGCTAAAGTGCTCATCGCACCCTATTGCTAAAATTTACAAGGAAACGCGCGGAGCACCCTGTTCAGCGGCCAGGCGCGCAGCAACATCGGCCACGGCCAGATCCTGCAAGCCAACGCCGGTGCCATCGAACAGCGTTATCTCATCGGCTGAACTTCGCCCTGGGTGTGCACCATTGATGACGGCTCCCAGCGGTGTGATCGCACTTGCGTCCAGTAGCCCGGCTGATACCGCGTGCTGTGCTTCGCCCAGACTGATCGACTGCGCCACTTCATCGGTAAAGATACTTGCGCGCGCAAACAGCTGTGGATCCATCTCCTGTTTGCCGACCGTGTCGGTACCCATGCATGCCAGGTGCGTACCGGGTTTCACCCATTCAGCCATGATCAGGGGTTCATGTGCGGAGGTGATGCTGATGATCACGTCCGCCTGTGCGGCAAGCTCCTGCTGCGAAACAGCCTGGAAAGGCAGACCGATGTCATTGGCAACCCGTTCAAGTGAGGGCAGCATGTCCGGGTGTGCATTCCACGCAACCACTCGCTCGAAGTTACGCTGCTCCGCAGCCGCCCGTAACTGAAATTGAGACTGGTGACCGGCACCGACCATCCCCAGCACTTTGGCGTCTTTACGGGCAAGGTGGGAGATGGAGACGGACGAGGCCGCCGCGGTACGCACAGCCGTGAGATAGTTCCCGCCGACCACTGCCTTGAGTTGGCCGGTATCTGGATTGAACAGAAAGACGGTGGACTGATGGTTGGTCAACCCCTGCGCCATGTTCCCTGGCCAGTAGCCGCCGGATTTCAAACCCAGGGCAAGACCTGCACGGTCAAAACCCGATTTGAATCCGTAGAGCGCGTCTGCATGCCCGATCGCCTCGCGGATGACCGGAAAATTGTAGGCATCTCCACGGGCCATTGAGGCGAATACGGCCTCGACAGCCTCAAAGGCGTCACCGCGACTGATCAGTCGCTGGCAATCCGCTTCGGAGACGATGAGAATGCCTGTGTTGTCCTGGCTCATGATCAGTAGGCCTTCCCGCGGGCACTGACGGGCCACAGAGACTCCACCTTGCCATTGCGTACACCGACATACCAATCATGCACGTTGCACGTCGGATCACAATGTCCCGGTACCAGTCGCAGTTTCTCATTGACCTTCAGAACGCCTTTCGGATCGGCAATGACACCATGCTCGTCCGAACATTTTACGTATTCAACCTCATCTCGACCAAAAATGAACGGCAGTCCGCTGTCCACCGATTGTGCTTTCAATCCGGCATCGCAGATCGCCTTGTCAGGTTTCGCGTGGCTCATCACCGAGCTGAGAATAAAAAGCGCATTCTCCCATTCTCCCTGATCAATGCGCTGTCCCTTTTCATCCAGAATTCGACCGTAGTCGGCATCCATGAATGCGTAGGAACCACATTGCAATTCGTTGAAAACCCCTGAATTACCTTCGAAATAGTAGGATCCGGTACCGCCTCCACCAACGATATCGCAAGTCAGACCCTCCTTTTCGAGTGCCTGGACGGCATCTGTGACCATAGCCACCGCCACATCGATTTTTTTCTTGCGTTCGTTATAGTCATCCAGATGCTGCATGGCGCCCTGGTACGCTTGAAGACCGGAGAAAGTCAGGCCCTCGGCTTCATCGATGGCCTTGGCTATACTCACGACAGCGTCGGTAGTCGTCACACCGCAACGGCCGGCTCCGCAATCGATCTCCACCAGACACTCGATTTGTGTGCCATGACGTACCGCCGCTGCAGACAAGTCGGCCACGTTGTCGATGTCATCCACACAGCAAATAGTACGTGCGCCGCGCTTGGGAAGTTGTGCCAGACGGTCGATCTTGGCAGGATCACGCACCTGATTTGACACCAGAACGTCCTTGATTCCGCCACGGACGAACACCTCCGCCTCACTGACCTTTTGACAGCACACACCGCAACTGCCGCCCAGCTTTTCCTGCAGCAGAGCAACATCGACGGATTTGTGCATCTTGCCGTGAACCCGATGTCTGACGCCCATCTTCCTGGCTTGATCCCCCATTTTCTTGATGTTGCGCTCCAATGCATCCAGATCCAGCACCAGGCACGGAGTCTGAATGTCGGATTCGTCCATACCGATGGACGCTGGTATATCGAAGCCCACTTCAAATTGATCCAGCATGTTGCTGGAAGTCGTCGCTGTTGTATTCATGGTTGTGCTCTCGCTTTTAAAGGTTCCAGGGCAAGCGATCGAGATCGACGTTGCCCCCGGTGATGATCACGCCGACGCGCTGGCCGGCAAACAGGTCTCGATTCTTGATGATGGTGGCCAGCGGTACCGCGCAACTGGGTTCTATCACGATCTTCATGCGCTGCCAGGTCAGTTTCATCGCATCGATAATTTCCTCTTCGGTGGCAGTCAGTATGTCTGTCACATGGTTCGAGACGAAATGCCAGGTCAGTTCTTTCAAGGGCACTTTCAGTCCGTCGGCAATGGTCTGGGGGGCATCGTCGGCAATGATATGACCCGCCCTGAATGAGCGCGCCGCATCGTCGGCATTCAACGGTTCCGCTGCATAGATTCTGACACCTGGTGCCTTGCTGGACAACGTCAGGCAGGTGCCCGAAATCATGCCACCACCGCCGATTGGCGCGACCACGGCATCCAATCCATCAACTTGTGTCAGTAGCTCTTTCGAGCAGGTTGCCTGACCCGCAATGACACGAGGATCGTTGTACGGGTGGACGAAGTCCGCTCCACTGGACGCGACCACCTTGGCAAAGGTTTCTTCCCGCGAGGAGGTAGACGGTTCGCATTCCACGATGGTACCCCCGTAACCCCGTACTGCCGCCTTCTTGGCTTCCGGTGCAGTGCGTGGCATGACCACCGTGACTGGAATTCCGCGTCGACCTGCCGCATAGGAGAGTGACAGCGCGTGGTTGCCCGACGAGTGCGTGGCAACACCTTTCCTGGCCAGCTCATCGCTCAGGCCGAATACCGCGTTGCAGGCACCCCGAACCTTGAACGCGCCGGCTTTCTGGAAGTTTTCGCATTTGAAAAACAACTGTGCACCGGTCAGGTCATTGAAGTAGGTGGATGTCAACACCGGCGTCTTGTGGATATAGGGTGCAACGCGTTGGTGTGCCTGCTCGACATCGTCGTAGGTTGGTATATACATGTCTTTAGGAAACCTCCTCTATAGTGGTCGAGCCATGAGTCGATAGTACTCCTGTTCGGCGCGCACACGGGATCCGGCTTTCGCATCCGATTCTTATTCCCGGATGAGAGGGTATGGGTGATGGATGCCTCTCAGCCACCGATTCCCGAGGAAGTGAAGCGAATAATGGTGCGGGATTCAGTTTTGAAGATGCGCTGTAGATCTGCAAACAGAGGAGTCAGCAGTTCACCGAAATCCGGTGAGCGGTGATCCAATGTCAGCACATCCCTGGCATGTTACAGGCGGGCACGAGCCGCAGGCGATTTTCCGACCACTGCCATTGTCTCATCGAGGTAAAATCGTCCAGGATTGCCAACTATGTGAAAGGCAGGAAGCCGTGCGAGATCAGGACAGGTGCCTGACGTACGTAACCGTTGGACTCCGCGGCACCGACCATGAAATCAGCAACATCGGCGCGACGGATGACGCCATTGCGCCACGAATTCGGATCGATGAGTACGCGATACTTGCCGGTTTTTGCACCATTACGCAATACACCCGGTCGTGCAATCGTCCAGTCAAGCGTTGATGCCTTGATCATCCGTTCCTGTCGACTCTTGTCAGTGTAAGCTTCGCCGAAAACCAGATTGAAACCCGGACGTTGAAGCATGCTGACAGCTGAGTTGGAATCCCCGGCGCCAAACCCGGTCAGCGCGATGAGTCGAGCGATTCCCTCCGAATTCATGGCATCCAGAAGTACTGTGGTGCTTTCGGAAAACAGCGTAATCGGACCGGTGATCATTTTCAGATCAAAGGTTACGCCCAGTGTCTGGATAACCGCGTCTGAGCCTCTCAGAGACCGGGTCACATCAGTCTTGTCCAGCGCGTCACCCTCGATGATTTCGAGATTCTGGTGGGAGAGCCCGGAGCGGCTTGCAGTTCGAGAGAACATCGTGACCTCATGCCCACGCGACAACGCCTCCTTCACACACGCAAGCCCTACACCACTGCTACCACCGATCACAACGAGTTTTGCCATGCTGAGAATACTCCATCGGGAAAATGTCGACGTTGCGTGGTTTACTCCGACTCGTCTGGTCCTTGAGTGAATTAAGCCGTCGCAGGCTGCAGTATAGCCAGGACAGCACGTGCAGCCTCTGCTGAGGAGGCAGGGTTCTGGCCGGTAACCAGGTTGCCATCTTGAAGCACGAAACTTTCCCAATCCGGGCCCTTGTCGTAGTGTCCATCGTTCGACTTCAGCATGTCTTCCACCAGAAAAGGTACAACCTCGGTCAGACCAGCCGCCTGCTCTTCGGTATTGGCAAAGCCGGTTACTTTCAATCCAGTTACCAGTGGCTTGCCGTCGGTGCGCAAGGTGTGACGGAAGACGGCGGGGGCATGACAGACCGCACCAACCGGTCTACCCGAGGTGTAGAAGGATTCGATCAGCTGTTTGCTGTCCGCATCCTCTGCAAGATCCCAAAGAGGGCCATGTCCACCGGGGTAGAAAATCGCATCATAATCCTTTGCATCAATACTTGAAAGCTTTTCTGTGGAGGCCAGGTGTTGCTGGGCCGTCTCATCTGCCTTGAATCGTCGCGTGTCGTCGGTCTGGGAATCTTCGTTGTCACTGGAAGGATCAATTGGTGGGCGTCCACCCTTCGGTGAGGCCAGTGTAATCTGCGCACCTGCGTCCTTGAAGGCGTAATAGGGAGCAGCGAACTCCTCAAGCCAGAAACCGGTCTTCTTGCCGGTGTCACCCAGTGTGTCGTGTGAGGTCAGTACCATCAGAATTTTCATGCATTCTCCAT
>JABDKN010000136.1 GCA_013002205.1 Granulosicoccus sp. | reverse complement strand
GCCGGCACCGACCAACGCTGATGAAGACGGCAGTGGTGATGTGAGCGTCGGCGATACCTTGACCTACACGATCACGGCGACCAACGACGGCACCGCGAATCTGACCAACGTGGTGGTCTCCGATCCGCTCCTGAGCAACCTGGGTGGTACGCAACCGTGTGCCCTGGTGGCCCCGGCTGGCACCTGCACGCTGACCGGCGACTATGTGGTGACGTCAGCGGATGTGACGGCTGGCTCGATCCTCAACACGGGTACGGCTAACAGTGATCAGACCGATCCGGTCACCGATGACGAGACCGTACCGGTTCCGACTCCGAGCCTGGCGGTTAACAAGCCGGCACCGACCAACGCTGATGAAGACGGCAGTGGTGATGTGAGCGTCGGCGATACCTTGACCTACACGATCACGGCGACCAACGACGGCACCGCGAATCTGACCAACGTGGTGGTGAGTGACCCCATGATCACCCCGACCGGTGGCACGACACCGTGTGCACTGGCCTCAACTGAAACCTGCACGCTGATCGGCACCTACGTGGTGACGTCAGCTGATGTAGCAGCAGGCCAGATCGATAACACCGGCACGGCCGACTCGGATCAGACCGATCCGGTCACCGATGAGGAGACCGTACCGGTTCCGACTCCGAGCCTGAACATCACGAAGAGCAACGTGTCGGACGACGCGGACGGCTCGGGTGATGTAAGCATTGGTGACACGATCACCTACACGTTCTCGGTTGAGAACACTGGTGGTGCGAATCTGACCAATGTGACGGTCAACGACGACAAGCTGGGAGCGGCGACGCTCTCCGATGTGGCCGGCGATGGTGTGGGCTTCCTGGCCGCTGGTGATACCGAGACGGCGACGTTGACGTATGTCATCGTGGCGGGCGATCTGGGTAGTTCGATCACCAACATCGCGACGGCTGACAGCACGCAGACCGACCCGGATACCGACACCAACACGGTGGTGGTACCGTATTTAGACCTGAAAATCACAAAAACCTTCAATCCGGACCTGGTACTCCAAGGTGAGGTTGGAAACTTCACAATCGAAGTGACAAATATTGGTACCGCCGTTGCGCAGGTGGTCAACGTAACGGATACGGTCGACGAACTTCTGGCAGTGAGTGGGGTGTCGTATATGTTATCTCCCAGTTACCCCAATGCAGTGACTGGTGCCTGCGATGCTTCATTAGAATTAGGGGAATGGACCCAGAACATCGACTGCACATTCGATACGATCCAACCGGGCCAGTCGGTTACAGTTACAGTGACCTACACAGCCCTGCCTGGACTCGAAGTGACGCCTGCCGAGCAGACTAAAGACGGCTGGACTGAGTTTTATTTCGTCTTCAAACACCAGGACGGTACCACGGAGATTCTCCAGAGTACGACGCGAGGCACGGGTCACAAAAACGACTTCTACTTCGAAAACGGTGGCTTCAACCTGCACCTGTCCTGCTCCGATCAGTTCACCGGAGGCTGGGGAGACACTGATGGTCCGAGTGAATCGGCGAACCCGGATTGGCAGGTCGCATTCTTCTCGATCATCCGGTACAAGAAAGGCGCCGAATTCAAGACCTGCGGCGACCAGGTACTGCCACTGCAGATCGACAACGAGGCAACTGTTACGTCCATTACCCCGGAATTTAATCCGGACAACAACATCGATGACGCCAGTGTCGATCTATTGCCAGGCGGTCCACTGGACGAAGGCGTGCTGACGGTTGTCAAGTCGGCCGACGAGGACTCTGCCACGGTTGGTGACACGATCACCTATTCGTTTGATGTCGGCTATCTGCCAGGACAGGATGGCTATCCGGCAACTAACATCGCCGTGGTCGATCCAAACTGTGATGTCGAGTTCAGTGCAGGCGACAGTGATCAAGACGGTCGACTGGATGGTGGCGAGACGTGGCATTACACATGCGCCTATGTAGTTCCTCCAGACGCCGTTGATCCGATAGTCAATACTGTCACCGTAACCGGTACCGACTTGCAGGGCGACCCTGTGACTTCGGCCAGCGACTCCTACGAAGTGGAATTCATCCCGACTCCCACGGGTGATCTACAGGTGACAAAGTCCGCTAATGTAAGCAGCGCGTGGATGGGCGACCTGGTGACCTACTCATTCGATGTCACCTATACGCCACCCTCCGGCAGCGGGGCAGCGAACAGCGTAATGGTCGACGATGCCAAATGCGACGCGCCGCCCACATTCATCAATGGCGACGACAACGACAACAATATGGTGGACTCTGGCGAGACCTGGAACTACACGTGCAACTACACCGTTCCGAACGATGCGGGTACTCCCACCGCCAGTGTCACGGGCAATGACGTGTCAGGCACCAAGGATGACTGGCGCGAATTCGAGTTTGTCTTTATGCACACGGATGGTACGTATACCACCGTCACTGGATCGAATCGCATCGGCTCTCTCGGTTATACAGGGAAGAAGAACGATGCATACCTGCCAGATGCCGGTGGTCCGTATGCCATGGATCCCACGGGTTTGAGGTTGCACGTATCCTGCTCAGATTCGTTCGAAGACGGTTGGGGCAGCGTGCTTGGTCCTGATCCATCGACAGATCACGAGTGGCGGATCGCAAGCTACGCGATACTCAAATATCAGGACGGTAAAGTGAAACAGACCTGTATCGACAGCCCGGTGCCTAGTGCCAACGAGATCGTCAACACGGTCACGGTGACAGCAGTGGACGCGTATGGGCCACTGACAGCATCTGCTCAGCATACGATGGGATTATTTGCTCCGTCACAGCCGTAAATGGGTAGCCTTCGTTTCAGCGCTGACCGATAAAAGGCCATGCGGTAGCACTACATGACCGGGCATTCGCCCGGTCATTTATCATGCTGCAATTTCACAGATGAGTATTGCGGTCACATTCCATCGAAGCCCATTTGCTGCAAGGCATACACCTTGCAACAAATGTGCTACTGAAAGTATCTGCCGTGACACGATATGACGCAGCTATCTGAAGAGGTAGGTGTTGTACCGCTAGCTACTTCGACATCCTTATCCACATCCTGTTCGCACGGTCATGTATGGCACGAACTAATAATTGCCGAATTCCCGGCAGGTAAATAATTAATGAATCTTGCTGTAAGCGCACGTAAATCTACCCTGTTGGCGCTGTTTATTATCATGACCGCCGGAGTGTGTTTTGCAGACACCAACACCCTAAACGGCATCGAAGTCGGTTTCACCCAAGCAGGCCATCCC
>JABDKN010000106.1 GCA_013002205.1 Granulosicoccus sp. | reverse complement strand
TCGATTTCAGTGTCGATGTCGGTGTCGATGTCGGTGTCGATGTCGGTGTCGAGGTAGTGCGCTGGTGGAGGCTGCTGTGCTGATGGTGGTCATGGTGCCGGCCGGGTTCGGCCTGGTCATGATCGGCAAACTGATCGACCTGAAGCAGACCAGTGAACAGGCGGGTCGATACGCAGCCTGGGAGGCAACCGTGCAACCGGCGGCCGGTCCTGTCGCTGGCGGGAAATCTGTGATCAGGGCGCGCTTTTTCAGCGAACCCTCGGCAGCGCTGTCATCCACTCCGGTAAATCCGGGGTCCAACCGCTTGTGGGGAGCAGCGGTAGCGGCAGAGGATAGAAGCTGGTCTGCCAGAACGGCGGTCACCATCGATGAGGCGACGGCCGTGGCGCTGGCTCAGGAGCAGGGCGTTGGTGGCTCCAGCGTGGCAATGCGTGTCGGTCAGTCAGCCGGTGCGGCGGGTAAGGTGCTGGATGGACTGCGCGGTAACAGCTGGGGATTGAGTACCAACGGGTTGATTCGCGCTGGGGTCGGTGTCCAGGTCCAGGCCAATGAGTGGCTGGCGTCAGCGGATACACGTTGCAGTGCGACCGGTTCATCTGGCTGTCTGAGTAGTGCATCGGTGATCCTGGTGGACGGCTGGAGTGCCTCCAGTGACGACCAGGCCAGACGCAGGGTGCGCAGTCTGATGCCGGCATCGGCGCTTGAGCCGCTGGGCGACGTCGTGGCCAATGTCGGGCATATCCCGATGATGAAAGAGTTGCGGCATTTGAAAGATGCGTTCGGACACGTCGACATGCAGGTCCTTCCCGAATACGCCAGGCCATGAGCCAGATGATGAATCAGACGATGAACGAGATCCTGAGCCAGACCATCAGCCAGAGATTGAACCAGTTGTTGAACGACATGTTGCCCCACAGATTGCAACGGAAGTTTCACCGGATGTCGAACCGGACCGCGGCTAAGTCCGGACGTTTCTCCCGCGGCCTGATAGCTGCAGTCCTGGTGTTTGCTGCGACAGGTGCACTGGCACACGAATCGTCCGAGCATCTTGTGAAGGTGCCCGTGCCGGTCAACAGCGTCGTGCAGTCCATCGGAGAGAACGTGAAGCACGAGGGTGTTGCCGTCTCCATGGCCACATTCGATTCTCCTCTTCCCCTGGAGCAGACGATTAAGTTCTATCGGCAACTGTGGACGGAGCGTGGGTCGGTGACCGTGCCTGGCATTATCGAGACACGCACTCGGGACTGGCTGATACTGAGCCGCCTGCAGGATGGACACAATGCCGTACTGCAATTGCGCGTCGACGAGCCGGGGCGTAGTCATGGCTTTGTCTCCGTGATGCACGTGCCTGCAGACAGCGCGGCAAGGCAGATCGAGTCGGGAATACCCGGTCTCGAACGACTCTCCACGACCGAGTCCCATGACGCGTCCCGACAATCAGTGCTCAGTGTCTACGCCTCTGATCGATCGATCGATTCACTGGCCTCGGAGCTTGTCAGGTACTGGCGGAGTCACCAGTGGACACTGGTTTCCGAAGAGTCTCACCTGCAGAGCAAGGTGCTCCTGCTCAATCGCCAGTCCCGGACGCTGGACGTGGTCATCGCCAATGATCGGCAGAAAACGCTGGTCATCGTCAATGAGGTCAGTGGGCGTGCGTGAGCAAGGCGAGTCACCAGGCAGGCAGTCGCGTGGATCAGCATCAGTGGAGTACACGGTGATAACGGCGATCATTGTGATGACCTTGTTCGTGCCCGTGCCCGGTCTGGGCCATTCAGTGATCGGTATGCTGATGAGTTCACTGGTCCGGTTCCAGGCAAATTCGACCTACCTGTTGTCGATGCCATGACGGATTGCGTTGCAGCACATCCAGGATGGTGGTCATGATCGATCAGCCATCTCGTGGCCCTGGTCAGCGAAGACGCGCCATCAAGCAGTGGCTGATGTTCGGCATCGCCCTGGCTCTGGGTGCTGCGGGTGTGTTCTATTCCAGGCAATACATCGACGATCAGGTGGCCTATTACAAGGGGCAGCTTGAACAGACAGAAACCATGGTGGAGGTCGTGGTTCCGAATCGCACCATGGCTCGCGGTGAGATCCTGCTTGCCAGTGACCTGTCGGTGCGCAGGATTCCGGAAAAGTACGCGGATTCCAATACCGTCAATGGCAGTAATTATGAGGTTGCCGTCGGGCAGCGTATCGATTTCGATATCGACGAGGGGCGCCCGCTGCTGTGGGCGCACCTGGAAGGTGGCCTGAGCCCGACGTTCAGCGGCAAGGTGAGCGAAGGATTGCGTGCCATGACGGTCCGGGTGGACGAGATCAATTCAATTTCCGGATTCCTGCAGCCTCGGGACAAGGTAGACCTTCTGCTCAGTTTCGGCTCAGGCCAGCACCAGCAGATTTTCCCCCTCATCCAGCGCCTGAACATCATTGCCACTGGTGTGCAGACCCTGGTCGACAAATCATCCGGTGACAGTACTCGCAGCTTTTCCACCATCACGGTGCATGTCAGTCCCAGGGATGGCCAGAAGATCACGCTGGCGCAGCAGGTAGGGAAACTGACAGCCATGCTGCGTAACCCTGACGATGAATCGGCGCTGAGCGAGGTGCCCATGTCGGTTGATGAACTGTTGAACATTGCACGCAGGCCGGTCCCCGAGATTGCCGCTGCAACTGCCAAGCCACGCCTGAAAAAGACAGAGCCCTCCATCGAATACATCATAGGAGGTCAATGATGAGCCTGGTCCGTGATTGCCCGAACCCGCAGTTTGCGAGCGAGTATGTAATCCGCCTCAGGACGTGCACCACCATTGCCATATTGATCTGTATCCTGGGCACGGGCAATACCGCTGCTGCAGGTAAGGATGGCTGGTTTGAAGTGACCAGTGATGCAATGCCAGGTTCATCTGACAGCCAGGCCAACGGGTCGCCTTCGCCCATCGCAGAACCAGTGGAGACGCCCTTGTCGGCGGCCACGATGGACGGGCAATCGATCTCCGAGCTGTTGTGGCGAGAGGCATCAGGCGGGCAGGGTGCTGAGGGTGACGGACTCTGGCAGAGCGTTCCGGGTGATACGTTCAGCGGCATTGCCTATGGTTTGACAGGCAACGCCGGTCATGCGGGGCAGATAGCGCAGTACAACCGCATGCGCCTCGACGCGCCCTTGCCGGCGGGTACGGCCATCAGAATTCCGCAGGAACTACTGTCGGTGCAGGACGATGTCGGACAACGAGCGCCCGTCAATGGCCGTGCCGGGCTGCGCACGTCTGCGATGCAGGACGCTCGCCCGGATAGTCGCGAGGGTTCGTCATTGCCGGCAGCAAATGCCCGGACGAATGACTATTCCGGGTTGGACGACGACGGGCGGACGGATGAACTTTTCCTCACTGATGACGATGCCCGGATAGCGGAGCGTCAGAAACGACGCAACCGGATTCCCGGCTCAAGCGTCAAGACGCTCAATGTCGACATGTTCGCTGGTGAAGTGAATGTGATGGGACGTGTCGATGTATCGCGCGTGGCCATCGGCAATGGTGACATCGTCCGCGCCGAGGTACTGAAAAATGGCGAATTGCTGGTCATCGCTCAGGCGGAAGGCAGTACGTCCCTGCGTCTGTGGCACCGGGACGATACCCAGTCGGACTACAACATCCGTGTCAGTGCTGCTGATCCTGAAACCCGGGTTCGCATGGAGACCATGGTACGCATGCGCGTGCGCATGATCGAGTTCCGTAAAAGTGCGCTGGGAAAACTGGGGATAGACTGGAGTGACAGTGCAGCAGGACCAGGCTTCGCCATTGCAGGCGATGCCCTGGGCAACAACCTGTTCCGTCCGGCCGGGGAGGCATTCGCCACCGGGCTGCCCAATACCGTCAAGCCGTTCTCCACCTACTTCGGTGTCACCTCCAACATCACCTCACGCATCAACTTCCTCACCTCTACCGGGGATGCCACCACGCTGGCAGAACCGGTGCTCAGTACCACCAGTGGTGGCAATGCCTCGTTTCTGGCGGGCGGTGAGGTTCCCTATCCCAGTGTCGGTGCCAACGGGCAGACGATCGTGCAGTTCAAGGAATACGGTATCAAGCTGAACGTCTCACCCAGTATCGATGCCTCCGGCAATGTGCGCACCCGGGTCGAAACCGAAATCAGCCAGCTGGACCCTGCGGTCAGTGTGCAGGGCGCTCCCGGACTATTGACGCGCAAGGCACAGACGCAGGTGAACGTGCGCTCCGGAGAGACCATCGTCATCTCCGGCCTGCTCAGTTCCGAGAGCAGCAAGGACATCGACAGCTTGCCCGGTATCGGCAAGCTGCCGGTCATCGGCAGTTTCTTCCGTGCCCGGAACACACGCAAAGCGGTCAGTGAGCTGGTGATCTTCGTGACGCCTGAGATCGTCGAGCCGGCCACGGCCTATCTGGACACCCGTCAACACCAGTTTCTGCAATCTTCAGAGCGCCGGATAGACGAGGCGCACCAACAGATCCGGCTACTGGATTAGCCTGGACCGGCACAACTCATCAACCCCATGTTCGATTTCTATTACCAGCAGGGCAACAGCCGCCGCAAGCTCTTCCAGGTGAAGGGCGGGCATTGTTCCATTGGCAGTGCGCGCAGCAACGATCTGATCATCGATACGCGCCTGATGAGTAAACGGCATGCAGAACTCAGGCTGGAGCACGATGGCCTGCACCTGCGTGATCTTGGCAGCCTCAGCGGTACCTGGGTCAATCGCGAGCGAATTCTCGATCATGGTCCTTTATCGGACCTGGACGACATCGAAGTGGGGGACCTGAACCTGGCGATTCGCGTTCCGCGCGTCACTGACCTGCGCAACGGCCGGACGACGGGTAACGGGGCAGTCACCCCGCTTGTGCCGTCAGTGTTGCCACCGGCAGGTGCCCCGGCAGGTGTCCCGGCAGGTGTCTCGGCAGGTGTCTCGGCAGGTGTCCCGGCAGAGACGCGTGATCCCCGGTCATCGAGTGCCCTTCTGGCAGCCAGTGCTGCAGCTACAACTGCAGGTTCCCAACTCGACAATCCACCACCGAACAACGCGCTCACCGGTTTAGTGCAACACGTCCTGGCCGGCGCAGAATTCGATCAGGCACATGCGTACTGGGGGCGGGTGGTGCACGAGCAACTGCTCTACC
>JABDKN010000066.1 GCA_013002205.1 Granulosicoccus sp. | reverse complement strand
AGCGCAATAGTCAGTGTGCGAATTCCGTGTTCCCTCAACCCATTTCAGATGCATCATTCATAACGTGAACTCAACCTCATACCTACTTGGCAGACGCGCAGCTCTACTGCTCGCCGGCGTTCTGGCTAGCCTGTCTGCATGCAGTAACGACTCTGGTACGGCAACACCTGACGACTCCGTTGACCCGTCGGACACACCGTTGCAGGTGAGCCTGCCCAACCCTCCCCTGACGCCTGCGCCGACACCTGCCGACGAGCCGGAAGTGGAGCCGGGAGAATTCAACACCGTTACAGGTTTCACGGTTGTGCGGGACACCGGCGAGCGCCTGCCCGATGAGATAACGGTTGAATTGACCGAGGCGGATTTTCTTGCAGGCCCTCTCCCCCCGGTTCTGCAGGTGCCTGCGGATGTCGATCAGTCGGTCAATGCCATACCCTATTTCGAGGACCTGGAGGATCAGGTGGCCATCGCAGGGCAGGTTCTGGAAGTCCTGTACCGCCCGATAGATCCGGATGGCGGCATTCCCGGGATGTTTCCCAAAAAACTGCTCAGAAATGCAGAATTTCGAGACAATTTCAACGGCAGCAAGTCACTGATCTGGTTGCCGCTGCAGACAGATGTCGGCATTCATGAATTTACGGTAACCGCTATCGATCCGGGTAATGCACTGTACCGGACTGAGCGGACAATTCGCATCAAGGTCATCATGCCGGAGGATGCGTCGTCGATCCCCAATGTGGCGCCAGAGTTCGTTGAGTTTCTGCCCCACACGGTACGGGTCAATGATCCGGTGGTGCTGGAACTCAAGGCGACCGATCCGAACGGTGCGGTGCCACTCATCGAGGTACCGGACCTGCCCGTGGGAGCCACCCTCGTTCAGCATCCCAGGTACGAGGAAATAGCCGTACTGCGTTTCATTCCAACCAGCGCAGGCACCACCAGTATCGATGTGCTTGCACGCGATGCAGACGACGCATCACTGTCCAGTACCACCACGATCGATATCACCGTTCTCGATGCGGTTGACTTCGTGCGCCCCGGAGCACGATTGAGAGCGCTTGCCGCACAACGTGACTTGCCAATCGGGTTCGCAGCACGGCGCGAATTCTACCATCTTCCTGATGGCGCTCTGTATGCCGGTATTGCCGCTGAAGAGTTCAACGTGGTTACCTCCGAGAATACGCTGAATATGGACGTGATCAATCCATTGCCCGGCCGGTACCAGTTTGCGGACATCGACAACCTGATCAGCTACGCCCGAACCCATGACATGCAAGTGCACGGTTCGGCACTGATCTGGCATCAGCAACTTCCGGAGTGGATGCTGAATTCGAACCCGTCTGATCGACGCGGCCATATGCAGGAATACATCCATCGCGTACTTGGTCGATATGTCGATGACGTATCGGTCTGGGCGCTGGTCAACGAAGCCATTGGCGAGAACGGCGGCATGCGCGATTCGATCTGGTTTCAGGCCATGGGAGAAGACTATATCGAGATTGCCTTTCGCCAGGCTCGCATGACTCATCCTGGTGCAACGCTTTTGCTCAATGATTTTGACATCGCCATTGACGGGCCGAAGGCAGATACGTTGTACCCGTTGCTGGACCGGCTGCTGGCTAAAGACGTACCCGTCGACGGCGTTGGATTCCAACTGCACATCTGGTCGGATTTCGATCAGTTTGACGAGGTGCGGACAAATTTCCAGAAGGTTGCTGATCTTGGCCTCGAGATACATGTCACGGAACTCGACGTGTCCATCCCGGCGCTTGGAAATTCAAGCGATCAGGCAGAAGTCTACAGACAGATTCTATCGATCTGCCTTGAGCAACCGGCATGCAGGAGTCTGAAGAGCTGGGGTTTTACCGACCGTTATTCATGGCGTGGCCAATACGCACCATTGATGTTCGATGATAGCTACCAGTACAAACCGGCGTATGAAGCCTTGCAGGGAGAGCTGTAGCAACTTCCTCGGCCACGAGCGTCCAAAGCCCTGCCAAATACTGCAAATGCTGCCCTGGCGCTGCCAGGCACTACGAGAGCGCTAGTCATTCGCCTGCAGCAGGCTTGCATTCGAGCCGTCGACCCCAGGCTGCAGCACCATGGCTCGCAGGGTCTGTTCATACTGCTGGCGAATCGACTGTGGAAACATTGATTCGCTTTCATCGATTACAGCCAGGAAATAGGTCTGCAGATAGTCAACGAAGGCTCGATCGAAGGTCAGCGGTGCAGGGTCTGCCTGCTCGGGTTGGTTGAGAATCTGTCGCAACCGCCTGTTCTGGTCACTGTCGCTGAATGTCAGGGCACGACGTGTTCCCCACTGACGAACGAACTTGATGGCCTGCAGGCAGTCGGCCTGTCGAGGTACCGCATTGTTTGCTACGATTTCCTGCATCGCAGTCAATGCTGCGTTCAGGGTCTGATGCAAGTCCAGTGTGTCATAGTTGGTCGTGTTGGCCCCGATCGGGCCAAGATCAACTTCTCGTGAATCCGGCGCATCAACCCCCAGTCGAGTCTCGTAGGCGGACCAGAACGCAGTACGGTTCTGGCGGTACAACTCAATGGGCAGAATCACGATCTCACAGCCCGCTGCTTTCCAGAAATCTGCTGTGGCCTGCAGGTTCAGGTTATTCAGCATGACTGATCGATATAGTTGCGCGTAGTCGCGGAGCGCGACACAACCACCTTCGCGCACATGCTGCGCATGCGCCGATACCATCCAGTCCAGCGGATCCCTGATCATGATCAGCACCTTGCGGGAAGTATGACCGAGCAGCTCGGCAAGAAATCGCTGCTTCAGCAATACGTAATCACCAAGGTCGGACCGGTGGATGAAGGAGAAGGTCATCCCTTCACAGCTCAGTACATTGAACTGATTACGGGAGTTTTCCTGAATACTCAGATGCAGTTCCTGCAATCTGCCAATCGTCCGATCGACATCGGGCAGACAGACTGTAAACGTCCTGTTGATAGCCGATACCATGGCTGTGGTCTCGTGCAGCCCGTAATTGGTCGAACCTCTCCAAAGACTTTGCAGGGTCGTCGACATGCATTTTCCATAACCGACATGTATAAAATCGTACACATTCCCCCCATCGCAATCCCGGCCTGGACTGACACGTCCGGCGATTCATGAACAGTCCAGGCTTGCGATAGTCAGGCCAGCCTGATCATGCATTCATGGCAGGAGGTAATTTCACGGGGGTTACACGCCGTGCGCATGGCGTGAAACTGGCTTATCCATCCTGTCAGCTAACCCCGCAGCAGCGGAAACAGGTTCAGACTTCACACTGGTGCGCCGTCACCTGTCAATAACGGATTGAAGAATTCCACGAGAAACGGACGAAACGAAGCTGACCCTGACGCTGGCGATAACGCGGCGTGCCAGGCGAGTGCATCTCCTGGTGGGCATTGATATCTGGCGACAATGGGTGTGACCGAGCGTTGGAGGCGACAGGCACGAGGTCGACTCTTTCGAAACACACTCCGATCATCAGTCTGGCAAGCATGACACGATGCCTGTCAAATTTGGACAGTAATGGAAAGTGCTCTGCGCAATTACGCAGGTGCGAATGAGTTCTGAGGAGAGGCAATGGCGCAGAATGCAGCACAAGAGCGTGGCAACCGTAAACAGGTTTCACTGACACGGGATGAGATTCATCGGGCGCTGGGGGGAATTCTTCAACGCGAAGGCTATGTGGAACAGGCGGCGCTTGACAAATGTCATCGACTGTTGGCCAAGTTGTCAGAAGAGACCACGCTATTCAGTGTACTGAACAAACAGGGTCTGGTCACTGAAGCCATGATGCTTGAATGTGTCAGGAAGCATCAGCCAGACCTGCCGATTGGTGCCTTACTGGTTGAACTGGGCATCGTCACACCCACCCAGCTGAAACAGGTTTTACGACTGCAGGAACAGGGTGCATACGCACAGAAACTCGGTGAACTGCTGATCAGTCGCAGGATGATCAAAGAGCGCGACCTGACACGGGTACTGGCAAGCCAGTTGGGGTACAAATCCGAAGAACCGGAAATTGGAGATTGTGAACCTGAGGTGCTATCCAGGGTAACCGTCAAATCAGCGAGGTCGATGGGATTTCTTCCCTTGCGGCAGGTCTCCGATTCTGTCGTCGTCGCCTTTGTCGACCCAATGAATCAAAGCGCCCGAACCGAGGCTGCACGAGCCATGGAATCGGGTATCGAGCCGGTGATGGCCTCGCAGAGCACTATCAACATGGCGCTGGCTGCGCTAGAACGCCGGCGCGAACCGCGCAGTGCCAACGACAGCCGCCAGGCAGCCGATGACAGTGCCAGTGGACGTGTCAACCGGATCTTGCAGGACGCGATCAAGCTTGGTGCCAGTGATATACACATCGAACCGCTGCGAGAACGTGTGCGTGTGCGACTGCGAATCGACGGCATCCTGCGGGAACATATAGAATTTACCAGCGAAGAACTGCAGACAGTCGTCTCGCGTCTGAAGATCATGGCCGAGGCGGATATCGTAGAACGCCGGCGTCATCAGGATGGACGCATCGAGTTTGAAGATCCGGACAATGGATCGATATCCGATCTACGCGTATCGTTCTACGTCACTGTCAACGGCGAAGCTGTCGTACTCAGGGTTCTCAACCAGAACAACAAGATTTTGGATCTGGGTGATATCGGCATGGCGCCACCGCTGCTGGACCGATTCAAGCGACAGGCACTGGACGCGCCGAGCGGCGTCATCATCGTCACCGGACCGACCGGGTCAGGCAAGACATCCACGCTCTACAGCTGCGTGCAACACCTCAACAATGAGACGACCAGCATCATCACGGCGGAGGATCCTGTCGAGTTCCAGGTGGATGGAATCTCGCAGTGTTCGGTCAATCCAAAACTGGGACGTACCTTCGATGAGTCACTGCGACACGTGGTGCGGCAGGATCCCGATATCATTGTGCTTGGGGAAATACGTGATGCGAAATCGGCGGAAAGTGCCATACAGGCGGCGTTGACCGGACACAAGGTGTTGACTACGTTTCACACCGAAGACAGCATCGGGGGCCTGCTTCGGCTGATGAACATGAACATCGAGGCATTTTTGATTTCCTCGACAGTGGTGTGTGTCATAGCACAGCGACTCCTGCGCAGGGTCTGTTCCGAGTGTTCCAAGCCGGCGGAGCCTGACGCTGTCGACCTGCAGTTGCTTGGTTGCACAAGCGATTCAATGAGCGGCGCCCGATTTGCAACTGGCGAGGGTTGTGCCAAATGCCATTTCACCGGGTACAAAGGGCGCGTGGCCGTGTTCGAGTCGCTGGTTCTGTCAGAAGCGGTACGCGAAGCGATACTGGAGCGCAAGACCTCGGCACAAATCCGCCGTGTCAGTGTTGAGACCTCTGGCCTGGTCACCTTGCTCGAGGACGGACTGGTCAAGGCTGCAAGAGGCGAGACTACGATTGCCGAGATTCGCAGAACGCTGCCAAGACTGAGTAAACCAAGAAATCTCCAGGAACTCCGAAGACTGACGGGTAAAAACCAATGAACGACAAGCAATCTCTGATCTCACTGATCAACGAGCGTCTGGAAAGCGGCGACGTGGAGTTGCCGGTATTTGATGACATAGCGCTGCGGATCCATCGTGAAGTACGCGAGAACAAACTGGATGCAGATGAAATGTGCAAGATCCTGGAAGAGGACCCGGTGCTCGTGTCTGAACTGCTGCGAATGGCAAACTCATCCTTCTTTGCCGGCCTGTCACCAGTCAGCAACCTGCGCGAAGCGGCCGTCCGGCTGGGTGTCAAGCAGATTGCCTCCATCGTTTTCTCGGTCAGCCAGAAACGGATGTACAGTGCCTCAAATGGCCCGTTCAAGGAACGTCTGACACGCCTCTGGCTTCATTCTTCTGCCGTATCGATCGGCGCACGCTGGCTGGCCAAGAATGCCGGGTACCGAAACCTGGCTGACGAGGCGTTCGTCGTGGGCCTGTTGCATGACGTTGGGAAACTGTCTCTCCTGTGCATCATCGAAGACCTGATACTGAATGAGAACATGAACCTGACAGATGAGATAGTCGACATTACGCTCAGGCAGCTTTACTGTGATCACGGTGCAAGGCTCCTTGAGATGTGGAACCTGCCAGACTCATTCAAGCAGGTCGTGCTGCATCAGGATGACGACACCTTTGACGATTCCAACGTCATTCTGTGCATGGTTAGACTGGTGAATCAGGCTTGTATTCTGGAAAATATCGACGATATGCCAGGCCAGGAGGCGAGCAACCTGGAGTCACTCCCGGAAACCCAGGCACTGGGACTGTCCGAAATCGATCTGGCCGAGTTACGGCTTGTACTCGAGGATGTCCGTGGTGACAAGCAGGCCGCTGCTGCCTGATGCGTCGCTGACGCCGGCCTGAAGCAACGCGGCGTTTTTTTTAAATCACACCGGGGACACAGGCTACTTCTCCCCTGCCTGTGGCGTCTGGATGGCCTCGTGATCAACCAGGTTCCAGGGCAAACCCGTCTGGCGAAAGAGTCGTTTTCCCAGTCGTGGGTAATCCGCAACATCATGCTTCAGACGCGCTCCCACGACGATACAGACCAAGGGCTCGTCGCCCGTGGCCAGCATGGTGTGTGCAAGGCCGCCAGCGCGGTAGCCAATGAAATCTCCCGCTCCAACGTCATGGTGTTCCTCACCAATGGTCACTCTTGCACTACCGGATAGCACGTAGGTGCATTCATCCTCGTGATAGTGCACATGGTATTCGGTGGATTCGTGACCAGGTAAGACCTGGATGATATGAAAGCCGATTCCGGTCAACCCCGTCAAGTCTCCCAGAGACTTGTTGATTCGCTGAGCATTGGGGTTGAGAAAGTGCGTCTTGGCCTTGCCCTGGAAATCAGCTATCTCCGCGGCTCGTACGAGGTATCGTTCTTTCGTCATCTTATCTCTCCAGATCGCGGGTCCATAGCCGGCCTCTGTCCGATGGCAATATACAGGGTACCGGCGGGAATTCGGGTTACCCGCGATGGATGGCCACGAGTCAGGCAGAACACACCGCTACACCTGTAGACTACCAGTCTGACACATCAACACTGGAGTACGCATGTCGCCAGCATTTTCGACCAAACCCGCCGTCGGTCAGGCATTTCCCGAGATCAGCTTCAATGTGGTGAACGGTGGCAGCATGACCATCGGCAACCCGGTTGATTCCTGGACCATGCTGGTTGTGTACCGCGGCAGGCATTGCCCTCGCTGTAAAAAATACCTCAATATCCTGGAAGCACTGCAAGCAGAGTTTCTGGATGCCGGTATCAGGGTAATTGCGCTATCGGCCGATACGGGTGAAAGGGCCAGCGATGATGTCAATGAATTCGGCTGGACATTTCCGGTTGGCTACGGCTTGTCAGAGGCGGACATGCGGCGCCTGGGAGTCTATATTACCGAGCCACTGAGTCCCGATGAAGCACCGGCGCGCTTCTCCGAACCGGGGATTTTCTGTTTACGCCCGGATGCGGAAATGCAGATCGTCAGTATTTCCAACGGACCGGCTGCGCGCCCGGATTTGAAGGAGCTGCTCGACGGTTTGAAGTTTAACATCACCAACGACCGTCCCACACGAGGGACTGTGGTCTAGCCTCAAGGAGACAATCCATGATCCACGTAGTGGCCATCCTCACGACCAAACCGGGCAAGCGGGCTGAAGTACTGGCCGAATTCTCAAAAATCATGCCCCTGGTGCATGCCGAATCCGGCTGCATCGAGTATCAACCGGTTACCGACGCTGATAACGCAGGCTCCAATCAGACGGCGCTGGGACCGGATACGTTCATTGTCATTGAAAAATGGGCTAGCATGGACCACCTCAAGGCACACTCTGCATCAGCGCATATGGCTGAGTACGCTGGCACTGTCGGCAGCCTGATGGCAGATAGAAAAATCCACATTCTGGATTAATCGTTGGTAGCGTCTACCACACCAGCGAGACCCATCTTAGGTGAGTCACTCATTCGGCGTCGAACACTCTTTCGTCTAAACTTAGCCTCAATGAAGTTAGGTTCGGACTTGCAGTCGCAGTGGTGCCTCATCGCGGTTAACCCGGTGCAGACTGCCCTTGCTAGCCATCCAGCTCGGTGCAGTACGCATAGAACGTTGTCGTGGCAGGCCAGTCGCTGAATACTCCGGTGACGCCTACATCCCTTGCAAGTACATCCAGCATTTGCAGCGTATCACCGTCATCGTCAATTACAGGGCTGACACTGGAGTAGTAAAATCCACCACCGTTCTGCAAAGATCCTGATCTTTCCAGCGTCCAGGTGATGAGGTTCAGGCCAACGGCGACGGCCTCCCTTGCATAGACTGAGGGGGTGATGGACTGTCTTTCATCGAGGGTGACCAGTAGTGGAAATGGCGGTGCGAGGTAATTGACCCCCTGCTCGACCAGGTCCTGCATACTCGGCTCGAAGGTGGAAGAATCTGCCGGATCGAAACCCTCTTCCGAATAGCGGCCGTCCAGGAATACGGCCTGCCGGCCGAACTGTGGTTCTGCCGCTATCCAGTACAGGATATCTACCAGATTGAATGACTGTGCAAATACGCGATCCGGACTGATACCGGCAGCCTTGTATTCATCGATCAATTGCTGTGCATAATCGGCCTGTGTGTAGTCACCTTGATATGGCATGGCAACGGCGGCTTCCTTGAGTTCCGGGGTCATGGATACGCCGAACCCGTTAAACAAGGCTATGCTTTCTGCATGCGTGAGCAAGGTTCCATAATCAGCCGCCTCATCGGCGGTCCAGCCCGGTGTGCCGGCCAGATACTCATCAATGGTGGTGGCTGTCGCGTTGGACCCGTCGCGTTTGGCCCGTAACGTTCGAAATTCAGCCAGGGTCAAATCGCTGGTGCAGCACTGGACACTCAGGTAGGGAATGTCACTGGACAGATCCGGTGGAACGGTGCATTTCCGTGCCAGTCCCGTGGCAAGAATATCAGTCGTGGTGTGCAGGTCACACTGTGAGTGTCGACAGACCAGTGCGCGATCGCTGGTAAAGGTGACGTCACATTCGATAACGCCGGCTCCCTGGACAGCAGCCGCTGTATAACCTTCAACCGAATGTTCCGGGTAAGCCAATGGTGCACCTCGATGAGCGATGGAAAACGGTTGTGGCCGGACTGCAGATACATCACAGGATTCCAGGCGGGTCTTCAGATCCCCAGCGGGTAGCTGGGCGACAAGGGAAGATGGGCGATCGCCAAGCAGCACCGATTCAACGGTAAATTCATCATCTTTATCATTGCTGTTGCTGTTGCTGTTGCCAGATTCGGCCGTCGCATGGTCATCGTCGTCATCGATACTGCAGGCAACAAACAGCAGGGCCGTACACAGGCCAAGGCCGGTAATTGCACGTCGAGAAAGGATCATTGGCCGATGTCACCTGATAGTGAAATAGTGATAAATACTAACCCGATTCATCGGCTGAAGCTCTTTACAACTACCGTATCGATTTTCCTTGTTGCCAGGACAGAGATATCGGCCTGCCATCCTTCAGCTCGAACCTCGCGACCTGTCCTGCAGCCACCGAACCTGCTTTAAAGAGGCGGGTCAGCCAAACCTGCAGGACATCGACAAACTCGGGCTGGCTTGAGCACTATACCTTCGCATAGCTACACGTCTACTCTTACTGCTTGCGTTCCCAGGGTGTGATAATTAGAGTAAATACGCGAAACCAGGCGACTAATCCAGTTGACGACACCATTGTGGTTCACGCTATGTACGTGCATGATATTTTATCTCTTCAACAGTTTGAATCTGAAACCAGGGTTCTGTTCACTGCAAGGTCCAGTACCAAACTGCAGAGCATTGCAAATGAGCTGCGTAACTATCATTCAATATTAAAAACAGACCTTGAAGGAAAAGTGGCCAGCCTGGAGAATCTGGTTGGCCTGTGTGCCGAGTATCTGGATAAAGCCAGAGATGCCACTGAAGCAGCCAATCACCGATACCGCACTTGGAAGCGTGGTAAACGCAGTGGAGGAATTGAACTCCTCAGCAACCAGGCCACCGCCAAGCTGGATTACCTGCGCCAAGTCCTGGAGATCGA
>JABDKN010000044.1 GCA_013002205.1 Granulosicoccus sp. | reverse complement strand
TGCAGACTCGATTTCAGTGACGATAACAGCCAGCGATGGCCAGGCAGACGGTATCGTTCGACAGAACGTGACGATTCAGGTTACTGATGTCAATGATGCACCTCGCTTCTCGGTCGCCCCTGTGCTCGCGAGTCTCAGCGAGTCTGCAAAGTTGTCCATCCCGTACGATACTTTCATGGATGAGGACGACGATCCATTGAGCTACTCGGCAACACTGACGACTGGTGATCCCTTGCCTAGCTGGCTGGAATTTCAATCGACCACTCGTGAGTTTGCGTTGTTGGACATGGCCTCTGCAACACCGCAATTGAACGTACTGCTGATCGTTGACGATGGGCGTGGTGGTGTGGCGGAAACGGAGCTGGTGCTGAGTTTCGAACCACCTGTTGCCGCTGCCACTGATACCTCTGGATCGTCTGCGAACTTCGAACTACCTGAATTCGTGGCTGTGGCGCCTGAAGTCATTCAGCCAACACCGGTTACCGAGCCTATCGACACCGTGCCAGTCGACCGCGTCATTGTCAGCAATCTTCCCACTTTCGCTTCGACAGAAATCGACGAAGTAGATCTGCAATCGCTGATTGCACCGATTCCAAGACTCGACTTATCGGCAAACTTGGGTGACAGAAATTCAGAGGCATCACCAACTGGGCGTCCGGAATTCGCGACATCACTTACCGATATAGACACAATAGACCTGGCAGACCTGCTCTCGATGTCTTCCCTGGATATCAGCAGTGAATACGGTTCCCTGGTCGATGCCTTTGACGATCAGCGCGACGAGCTGGCGGAAGAATTGAGTTTTGCGCAGTCATTGATGGGCGGTACAGTCGGTGTCGCTTCCGGATTCTCAGTAGGCTATCTCATCTGGTTGATACGCGGTGGAACCTTGATGGGCAGCATGCTCTCTTCACTGCCTGCCTGGCGATTCGTAGACCCCTTGCCAGTTCTCGGCTCTCTGGGTGATCAGGACAATGACGACGGCGAATCACTTGAAACGATGGTCGATCGCCAACCATCACCTGCACCGGACGAGCAAGACAGACAGGGAGCCGCTGCACAAATTAAAGACAGGCCTCGGCCCCCTTCCTGATTGCCAATGTATTTCTGCCACTCAGCGTTCAGCACTCAGCGTTCAGCATGATGCAATTGTTCGGCTTTGTGAGAGTGCGGGAGACCAGCTAAACCTCTGTTATCCGCAAGTAGGGTCGCAGTTCCTTCCAGCCTTGTGGAAAAATGTCCCTGGCTTCCTCATCACTGATCGACGCAGGGATAATGACCTTCTCGCCAGGACGCCAGTCTGCCGGGAGTGCCACCCGTTTCGCATCGGCAAGCTGTAATGCATCGATGACACGCAGAATTTCATCGAAGTTTCGACCCACGTTCATGGGGTAGGTCATCGTCAGGCGCACCGTCTTCTTGGGGTCGATGATGAACACTGACCGTACTGCTGTAGTTTCGCTAACAGAGGGGTGGATCATACCGTAGAGCTTGGCTATCGACAGATCAGGATCAGCAACGATGGGAAACGTCAGATTCGTATTCTGTGTCTGGTTGACATCATCGATCCAGCTGATGTGTTCCTCAACGGTGTCGGTCGAGAGTCCCAGCGGTTTGCAGTTTCGCTTTTCAAATTCGTTTAACAACTGCGACGTGCGACCCATCTCGGTCGTACAGACGGGGGTGTAGTCTGCGGGATGGCTGAAGAAAAACACCCATGATCCATTCACCCAGTCGTGAAACTGTATGGGCCCTTGCGTAGTGTCAACCTTGAAGTCCGGTGCGACTTCGCCTATGCGGATTGTCATAGATTCTGTACCATCGTTTTAAGTGAAAGCTCATTCGTGTGTAGAAAAATACTGGCTGCAAATCCAAGCTGTAAGCTGTTTGCGTTGTTGCCCGCATCACACACGTTTGAATTCTGGAGAATGCCTGCACGTGTGTCGGTGACAAAGTCACCATTCCCGTAACCTGGTGCAAAGTAACACAGGCGCAGTTGGCCAATTGATCCAGCACAATCCGGCCGACTATTGTCTTATTGTTAGAAGCACAGCGCCGGTGGTCGAAGTTGCCTGATGCACATCAGTGATGACGCCAGACCTGTGTGCGTCTCAGTACGCCTCGGGAGAGCCCTGCGTGGACGATACGCGCTGCGACGTTGGTGTAGAAAATCATCATGCCCATGGCCGCTGCGGGTGCGACATCCCCGGCATCGTCCATGTTCAGTACCGCTACCGAGGCAAGTGCCGTACTGGTCGAATACAGGAATACCACGGCCGAGACCGTTGTCATGGCATTGACGAACAGATAGATGGAGATATCCAGGATTGCCGGCAGGCACACTGGCACACTGACTCTGGCAAACAACTTGTAAAACGGTTGCTTCAATGATGCGTTGACGGACTCGAACTCATTATCCATCTGCTTGAGTGCCGTAACTGCGGTGAGGTGGGACACTGTGTAGAAATGCGTCACGGTGCACAGCACCAGGATCGCCATCGTTCCGTACAGAAAATTCAGTGGGTTGTCGGGGTCATTGAAGAAGAAAATGTAGGCCAGGCCAAGCACCATGCCTGGAATGGCCATGGGCAGCATGGCCAGGAACTGAAACAGGGTTCTGCCACCCTTGAAGCCCTGCGTTTTCTCAACCATGTAAGCGCCAGTGAACACGATGACCGTACCAAAGAAGGCGGTCAGGCCGGCTAACTCGATGGAATTGCGATAAGCGGCCCAGCCACCGCCATCCATGCGATTGAATGCGTAATTCCGCAGGCTGAGACTGAGATCGTAGGGCCAGAATTTCACCAGTGCGGCAAATTGGCAGATACCAAGAATGCCCAGGATGAAGATAGCAATCAGCGAGCAGTACAACAGGCAAAAGCGATCGAAAATGCGGCTCGATGATGGCTGGTAAACCACCGAGCGTGCCGAGAGCAGGGCCACTTGTCGTCGCTGAACTATTCGGTCGATTCCGAAGGCCAGCATGGCCGGTATGAGCAGCACGACCGATACCACCGCACCCATCTCGAAATTCTGCTGGCCTATCACCTGCTTGTAGATGTCCACGGCCAGCACGTTGTATTGCCCGCCTATTACCTTGGGCAGTCCGAAATCCGTGATGACCAGATTGAACACCACGAACGCTGCCGAGATCAGTCCGTACCGGGCACCCGGGATGGTGATTGTCCAGAAAGTCTTCCATCTGCTCGTGCGCAGACTCAAGGCTGCCTCATACAGACGGGCATCGGAGATGGCGAGAGCCGTGGTGATGATCAACATGGCATGCGGAAAGGTAAAGAATACTGAACCGGCAATGATTCCGTAGGGTCCGTAGATGGACTCTCCTGCCATGACTGCTTTTAATAGCCCCTGATTGCCGAACAGGTACACGAGGGCAATGCCTGGCAGCAGTGAGGGGACCAGGATCGGGGCCATGGCAATCAGGCGGAAGACTCCCTTGAATCGCATACAACTGCGATTCAGGGCGTAGGCAAAACAGAAGGCCAGCAAGACCGTGATCACGGTGCTTATTGCCGCGATGAACAGTGAGTTCTTGATGGACTGAACCAGCGATGGAGTGGAAAAGTAGCGCTTGAAGTTGTCCAGGCCAACAGAGGTAACGGGCCGGAGTACGACTCGACGAAACTGGTTGGAATCCAGTTCCACCCAGGATGGGCCGGTCCTGCGCTCGGAGCCAAGCAGAAAGACTGCGGAATCATCGACACCGCGCACCCGGTACTTCACGGGGCTGCGGAACGAAAAGTCGGGGAAGAATGCGGTGGCTGAGAGTCGGCCACCCGATCCGACGTTCAGCTCCTGCTCACTGTAGGCGCCGACCGCCGCATTGAGCTCGTCGGCCGAGAGTATGTCTCCGGAAAAGAAGCCGGTTTCATCGCTGACCTGGAACTGGAACTGTGTCAGGTCCATGCGGAACGTCGATATCGACTTGGATAACATCGCGTATAGCGGCAGTGCAAGGGCGACGAAAAGGTAGAGCACAATCAGTGCGATGAATCCGCGCATGAACCAGTCATCACTGCCCAGCACCAGTCGCACGCGCGGACCGGCCGGGAGTTCAGTGGCGAGTTTGCTCATCAGGTCACCGCTGAGGGATTCGCAAACAGTTTCAGTCGGTCTGAAGGCAGGCGCACCTGCAGATGGCTGCCGACAGATAGCTCCATCCGCCGTACTGCATTCATGGACAAGTTGGCATTCAGCGATCCACTCAGACGTGGACTGTCCAGTCTGGCTTTCCAGTAGGAGCCGAGGAACTCCATATCACCTATGTGGACTTCAACACCCTGATCGGCGGGATCAGCCTGGTCCGAATGATCACGCTCGATCGGCACGATGTCTTCGGGTCGAACCGTGGCAAGTACTTTCTCATCCGGTGAAAAACCATGCGACTGGCAATTGAATGAAACCTCGCCGATTCGTACCCTGTCAGCAGTTTCTGCAACGCCCTGAACCTGGTTCATCTCACCGATGAAATCGGCAACGAACAGCGTATCCGGGTCACGGTAAATCTGGATTGGCGTGCCAACCTGCTCGATCCTGCCATGGTTCATCACAACGATACGATCGGCCATGGACAAGCCTTCTTCCTGGTCGTGGGTGACCATGACCGTGGTGACACCCAGCTTGCGCTGCAATTCCTTTATCTGGTGCCGCAGCGATACCCGTACCCTGGCATCCAGTGCAGATAGTGGTTCATCGAGGAGTAACAGACCCGGTTTAGTCGCGATGGCACGGGCCAGGGCAATTCGTTGTTGCTGACCACCGGAGAGCTGGGCAGGGTACTTGTTACCTTGCTCTGGCAGATCGACAAGCTGCAATAGTTCGTCCACGCGTGCATCGATCTTGCTGCGCGAATGACCTGCGTTCTCCAGACCGTAGGCGACGTTTCGTCGGATACTCAGGTTTGGAAACAGGGCATAGGACTGAAAGACGATGCCGTAATCCCGTTGAGCCGGTGGTAGATTGGAAATATCACGCGATGATTGCTCGATGGTGCCTCGAGTTTGTGGATCAAGTCCGGCAATGGCCCGCAGCAGTGTCGTTTTACCACAACCCGAGGGGCCCAGAAAACAGACGAACTCACCTTCAGCCACCTCGAGGCTGATGTCCTTGAGTGCCAGAAAGTCACCGAACGCCTTCCATAAGGCATTTATCTTCAGAAACGCGGGGTTTTCATCGTCAGTGCGGAGCATGGGAGGCCGCGGTTGTGTCAATAGTGCGGAAGCGCTGACAGTTCACAGCGCTTCCACACACAGGTTGACTGATCAGATGTGAATGCAATCTGAGCGACTATTTCGGCTCGGATTTCCCATCATAGCGACTCTGCCATTCGGCCAGGATAGCCGCACGATTGTTGGCCGCGAACTCGAAATCATTGTCGATCATTTTCTCGATCAGATTGGGCGGGAAGTGCTCGACAGGCTTGGCCACTCCCGGATAGGCCACCACGGCATAGCCCGTGTTGTACATCTCGTTTGCCTCTTTGGTTATCGTCCAGTCCACCAGCGTCTTGGCCGCCTCCAGATCATCGGTACCTGCCACGATGGCGGTTGCTTCCATGTCCCAGCCCACGCCCTCGGACGGTACGATGATCTCCAGGGGCGCACCTTCGGCCTTGGACTTGGCTCCCCGGAATGCAAACGAGACGCCTATTGGAATTTCGCCGGATGCGGCCAGTTTGCATGGCGCAGAACCGGAGTGCGTATAGCGTGCAATGTTCTCGTGCAGGGCATCCATGTAGGCCCAGCCATCTTCCTCACCAAACAGCTGCAGCCAGCTGGACACATCCAGAAAACCGGTGCCGGATGAATTGGGATTGGGCATGATCACATGACCCTTGTATTCTGGCTTGGTCAGGTCTTGCCAGCTGGTTGGCGCTGTCAAGCCGAGTTTGTCGGCTTCGACGGTGTTGAAGCAGACCGACGCTACCCATGCGTCCATCCCGGTCCAGGTTGGCGGGTCGCTTTTGTCGACAAATTTCGGATCCAGATTCTCCACACCCTTTGGCGCATAGGGTTCCAGCATGCCCTCAGACTTCATCAACAACAGTGAGGTGGCTGCCAGTCCCCAGATGACGTCTGCCTGGGGATTATTCTTTTCGGCCAATAGTTTGGCGGTCACCACTCCGGTGGAATCGCGCACCCAGTTTATCGTGATATCAGGGTGCGCCTTGTTGAATTGCTCCGCGTAGCGTGCAAGATCTTCAGCTTCGACGGCCGTGTAGACAGTCAGTTCCGCTGCATGTGCGGTAACCAATGCCATCGCACCGGTGGCAACTCCCAGTGTCAGGGCTTTTCCAATTAAACGTGTGATCATGTGAGACTCCTTGCAATTAGCTGACAACATTAGATGGCCATCCGACAGAGCGAACAACCGTGTGGTGATCCTCGATTGAGGTAATCGCTTATAGTGCCATGTCGGTGTCCATTTATTGTCCATCTAGGATGACACAGGTGACAGCAGTCTGTCCAAAGGTGATCCGGAACTTATCATTCCCCCGGGGCTACTGTGCCGAAACGCGGAACACACCCTGGTCAGTCAGTTTGCACTCGCTCAGTGCACCATTCGCATGACTCATACGGTGATCGAGCATGGCAGATGTGAGACGATGCAGCACGTCAGCATACGCAGGGTCGGTGGCCAGATTGTGCGTTTCCAGGGCATCGGCTTCCAGGTCGTACAATAGCGGTGGAATTCCGCCATTAAAATGTACCAGTTTGTGTGTACGGGTGCGCAGTAATGCATACCGGCTCTGACGCGCAGGCAGTTGCCAGGCTTTCTGGAAGAGGGTGACTTCATCGGGCTCTCCCAGCTCTGTTTCACTGAATACGTAGTCGCGCCACTGTGAGGGTGTGCGGCCCTGTACCCACGGAAGCAGTGACCTGCCGTCGAAACTGCCCGGATGGTCTGCACCCGTCCAGTCGAGCAGGGTGGGGGCTAAGTCAACCGACTCGGTGAACGCATCGATTTGCTTACCGAAACTTTGCGGCTGATGCGGGTCCCTGATAATCAGCGGTACCTTTACTGCGGCATCGAAAGGAACACTCTTACCCCACAGGTACTGGTCACCCAGCATGTCTCCGTGGTCTGCTGTCACGACGATCAGCGTATCGTCATATTGTCCACTGTCGCGCAGGTAGTCCAGCAAGCGTCCGATGTGCGTATCCACCTCTCTTGCCAGGCCCAGATAGACTGCGCGCAATTCGTCGACATGCCGCTCAGCCAGTGTGTCCAGGTGACCATCAAAGCCACGGTACAGGCCGGTGTGGGAAGGTTCACTGAAGAAGGCACTGAAAAACGGATGCGAGCTCTGCAGCTGCGCCAGGGAGTGTGTCCGTTGTGGTGACGGCAGGGATTCGGGTGCGAACAAAGTATTGTAGGGAGCAGGTGCTACCAGTGGCGGGTGCGGGCGTATGTAGGTGATCAATGCAAACCAGGGTTGTGTTTCACAGGCGCACAGGGTTTCCAGAGTGCGATCAGTCAGAAACGCCGTATCGCTGTCTTCGGCGCGGTAGAGTGCTGGTGAGCGGATGGGTGATCCGGCAGGATCCTCTTCGCTTGCCGTTGCAGGATCCAGCGTGGGTTTGAACAGATCCCAGTAGTCAGTCGGCAGTGTATAGCCGCGGCGTTTCAGGTATCCCACCCATGCACCGGGCGTCTCCAGTCGCAAGCGCAGCATTTCGGCAAATCCCGGCGCCAGTCCTTCATAGTTTTTCAGGTCCGGGTCATTGGGGTGCAATCCCGTGGGGTCGGCACTGACATCGGTATAACCGAACAGCATGGGCTCGTAGCCGACGCTGCGCATAGACGTACCGATAGTGAGATGCTGTGAAGACAGTGGCGTACCGTTTCTGATGGAGCGATGATTCATCGCGTAAAGCCCCGTCAGCAGACTTGCACGTGACGGACCGCAAGGGGTAGTGACGGTGTAGTGTTGCTGGAAACTGGTTGCCTCAGCCATGAGCGACAGCAGGTTAGGCAACGGGGCGGCGTCCGCCAGGGCACCACTCAGGCAATCGGCACGAAGCTGATCGATGACGATGAGCATTACTTTGTCAGGCATGGCGAATCCTCAGCCTGCGCTAGTCATAGTCATGCAGGGCCAGTTCCTGCCAGCGGTGGCAGGCAACCTCGTGTTCAGTGCCCATATGATCCAGTTCAGGTTCGGTGTTCCTGCACACATCGATGGCGTACGGGCAGCGTGTGTGAAACTTGCAACCCGACGGCGGGTTGGTGGGCGATGGTATCTCCCCCTCCAGCTTTTGCGCGGTACCACGCTGGTCCGGGTCCAGTGACGGGATGGCGGACAGCAACGCCTTGGTATAAGGGTGGCGAGGAGCGCGGAACAGTTCGCGAGTCGGCGCGGTTTCCACCAGACGGCCCAGGTACATCACGGCCACATGGTCACAGATGTGGGCAACCACGGACAGGTCGTGGCTGATGAACAGGTAGGTCAGTTGCAATTCATTCTGCAGGGCTTTGAGCAGGTTGAGGATATCGGCCTGAATGGAGACATCCAGCGCTGCCACACTTTCGTCGGCGACCACGAATCGCGGACTCGACACCAGCGCGCGGGCTATCGATATCCGCTGTCGCTGGCCACCTGAGAATGCGTGCGGAAAGCGTCGCAGGTGCTCCAGGTTCAGCCGGCACTTGGCGGCAATGGTTCGTACCCGTTCATCGGTCGCCTCACGAGTGGCGGTGATGCCCATCACCTCCAGTGGCTCGGCGATGATGTCGCGCACGGTCATTCGTGGGCTCAAGGCCGCGTAGGGATCCTGGAAAATCAACTGCGCACGTTTACGGTATTCGATCAGTTGCGATTTGGGCAGCTCCACCAGATCGTAGTGCACTTCGCCATCGGAATACGCGATTGACCCGCCGGTGATGGGGGTGGCCCGCAGCATCGCTCGACCCAGCGTGGTCTTGCCCGAGCCACTTTCGCCCACGAGACCGAAAAACGAGCCTTTGGGAATGGACAGGCTGACCTCATCGACTGCACGCAGCATCTGCTTGCGGGTGAACAGACCTCCGCCAATCGGGAAATGCACCGAGAGTTTGTCCGCCCTGATCAGTGGCGTGTCATGCCCGGATTCACGCCGAGCCGACGCGGGAGGCGTTCGCGGCGCCGGCGCGACACCTCCGGGTGATGTGCTCATACCGCCCCCCGCTGTTCAGCCGTCACGAAGCATGCCGCCTTGTGGCCTGTCCCGAACGACTCATACTCAGGTACCGACTCCCGACAGCGGCTCTCGGCCAGTGGACAGCGCGTATGAAAGACACAACCGGAGGGACGCTCCAGGGGGCTGGGTATGTCACCGGGTATCGGCTGTAACGGCGTGTCCAGATCATCCAGTTTGGGCAGGGCATTGAGAAGACCACGTGTATAGGGATGTGCAGGATGGCGAATTACTTCACGCACAGGTCCCTGCTCCACCAGTTTGCCCAGGTACATCACCGCCACCTTGTCGGCTGTCTGCGCGATGACGCCCAGATCGTGGGTGATGAAGATGATACCCATGCCGAATTCGCGTATCAGGTCTTTCATCAGATCGATCACCTGAGCCTGGATAGTCACGTCCAGCGCCGTCGTGGGCTCGTCGGCAATGAGCAGACTGGGGCGGGTGGACAGTGCCATCGCAATCATCGCCCGCTGACGCATACCGCCGGAGAGTTCGAACGCATACTGGTCAAAGCGTTTGGCGGCATCAGAGATACCGACCCGGTCCAGCATCTCGATGGATATTGTTCGTGCTTCACGTTTGCTGATCTGCTTGTGCAGTATCAGCTGCTCGACCATCTGGTCACCGATAGTGATCGCGGGTGCGAAGCTTGCCATGGGTTCCTGGAAGATCATCGACACGGCACCACCACGGATCAACTGCAGATCCTTACCGGATTTCAGAGACAGGACATCGATCGTGCGCTGCTGCAGATTCAGTTCGATGCGGCTATCAGGTGCATACACGGCATTTTCCGGGTTCAGCTTCATCAACGCCTTGGCGGTCACCGACTTGCCGGAACCTGATTCACCGACCAGTCCCAGCACTTCGCCGGCATCGAGTTCGAATGAGACATCCTCGACGGCGGTCACCAATCCCTCATCGGTCCTGAACTGCAGCGTCAGGTGTTGTACGTCAAGCAGGCTCATCGTTTACTGTGCGAGTAGGGATCAGCGGCATCGCGCAGGCCATCACCCACGAAGACGAAGGCCAGTACGAACGCGATGAAGAACAACACGGGAATGAAATACCACTGGTAGTTCAGTATCACATCCGCCTTGGACACACTCTGCATCAGGGAACCCAGCGAATTGACCGGATCGGTCAGTCCCAGCCCGATGAAACTCAACGCGGTTTCGGAGCGAACGACGTAGGGGAAGGTGATCATCAGATCCACGATGATGTAACTGGTGAAGCTCGGCAGCAGGTGACGTCGTATGACATGCCCCGATGAGGCGCCGCATAATTCGGCGGCCAGCACGTACTCCTGGCTGCGTTCGGTCAGCAGGTGTGTGCGGATGCGCCGGGCAAGCGTTGGCCAGCCTATCAGGCCCAGTATGCTGGCAATGAAGAAGAAGCGCGTCTCGGCACTCCAGGCGTCCGGCATGAAGGCGGCCAGTGCCATGAACAGCGGAATGGGCGGTACCGTTCGGATGGCATCCGTGATCATCTGCAGGACTGAATCGATCCACCCTCCGAAGTAGCCGGCCACTCCGCCAATGAACAGTGCCAGTACGAACGAGATCAATACACCGAGGGTGCCGACAGCCAGGGAGGTGTTGATGGCGTGCAGCGTCCGCGAGTAGATGTCTTTGCCGGAGGCATCCGTGCCAAACAGGTGAATTCCCCCCTCGTCTACGCCAAACAGGTGCAGATCGGTGGTCAGGGCCTGGAAATCGACATCGAACAGGGTGCCCGGCAGATTCCATTCGATGTCGATGTAACTGTACTTCCAGCCACGCACGAAGAATTCCACGTAGCGACGTTTGTCGCGGTTCTCGGTGGTCACCCAGCGAAAGTTGGTCTGGATGGAGCGCTCACGCTCCAGGGTGTACAGGAAGGGACGGGCAGAAAAGCCATTCTCATCCCAGAATTTGGGTATCTGTGGTGGACCGTTTTCATAGGACTTGTCACGTCCCGAGATATTGGGGGCGTAGGGGGAGAGAAACGGTGCGAAGAATCCCATCAGGACCATGATGGTCAATGCCACCGCAGCCACCATCGCGGCGCGGTTCTGCCGGAATCTTGCGCGGATCAGTTGCCCCTGCGAGGCGGTGAAGTAGGCCTCCTTGAGTTTCCGGGATTTTTCGCTGGTGGACTTTCTGTTCAGTAGACTCATGAGCCAATCAAGCCTTTTCGAATACGCGGATCCATCAGGGCCAGCAGGATGTCGGTGACGAAATTGACCGCAACGATACTGGCGGTCAACAGAAAGATGATGGCACCGGCCAGCTGCTGATCATTGGAGCGTGCCAGTGATTCGATGAGCAGGGCACCGGCTTCCGTCAGGGTCAGGATGAGCGCAACGACCGGCAGTTCATTGAAGATTCGGTTCAGGTCGAATCCCAGTGAATTGATGACAGGCCCCATGGCATGACGCGCCGGGTAGCGCCACAGCAGTCTGGAGCCTGAAATGCCGCGTGCAGAGGCCGCAGTGACATACAGCTTGCCGACCTCGTCAAGCATCAGGGCGCGCACCGTCTGCAGGGCAAAGGCCGTGGCCGACCAGCCCAGGATGAAGATGGGCAGCCAGGCGCGCGACAGAAAATCCAGCAGTTTGTCAAAGGACCAGGGGGCGTCACGGTACTGGGCAGAGAACAGTCCGGTCAGTGAGTCACCGAACAATACGGTGGAGATCAGCATGATGATCAGTGCCAGCAGAAAATTGGGCAAGGCCAGGCCCAGGTAACTGACCAGGCGCAATGAGTTGTTGGCCACTGCACTACGCGTGGTGGCCGAATAGATGCCTACGGGAATGGCAATGGCGTAGGCCACCACCAGCGCAGCCAGGCAGATACCAAGACTGATCCAGAACTTGTCACTGAGTAACTGGTTGATGTCCAGGCGAAGGATACAGCTGTCACCAAAGTCACCACGGACGAACACATTGGCAACCCAACCCGTCCAGCGCTGCAGAAACGGCTTGTCCAGTCCCAGCCGACGCTCTTCAGCCTGAATATCATCGATGGAAATCTGTGAGCCCTGGGTGTTCTTGAATGCCAGGTATCGTTCGGCGCAATTTCCCGGGACCATCTCCATCAGGCTGAAGACGATCAGGGAGACCGTCAACAGCGTGAACAGTGACAGTACCGCTCGCGTCAGTGTGAATTGCAGGAACTTGAACATATGCCGCTGGAGAAGCCTGGCCCGGGAATAATCAGGAGACGCCGGAAGTCGAATCCGATGACCGGAGCAGATACCCGGTCATCGGAAAGGACACCTTCAGTCGCCTGGGGCTAATATCGATCAAAGCCCAGCGACGACCCACCTGTCATTCGCTCAGGAACCACTGTGGCGCAAGGTAAGGGTAGGTGCGGTAATACTCGTAGGAGGCCGTCGTGAACTCGGTCACGTTCTTCAATGCATTTCGATGATAGATCGGATCCGGGGTCATCGCTGTACCGATGAACAACAGGTTCTCGACCATGTTCTTCACCAGTCGTGCGCCCAGCTCGTCAGATTCAGCAGTGCCGATCGGCGTTGACTGGAACGCGTTGATATCGTCACGCAGTTGTTTGACGTAGTCCGGAGGCTCGACACCCCTGGCACCGTCAGACTCGAAATACTCGCCCCACAACATGCCGGTGCGGTGGGCAAAGTAATTTTCGAACGGAGCAACCCACAGTTCATTGTTCCCGAGCACGATACCCAGCGGCTGGCCCTTCTCCCACATGCCGACGTCCAGGGCATTGGATGACTGCGCAGACCGGTACTCATCGGGTGTGATCTCCTTGACCGTGGTCTGTATGCCGGCCTCTGACCAGTACTGACCGACCAGTTCCACCACCTGACCCGCAATACCCTGAGTGGCAAACTGCATGTTCAGCACGATCTTGTCACCATTGGGCAGCTCGCGAAATCCGTCACCGTCCTTGTCGACCATGCCTATTTCATCCAGTAAGGCCTTGGCTCCGTCCGGGTCGTACTCGATGGCGTGACTGGCCCACTTCGGATCGACAAAATCCGGCGCGGGTGAGAAACCGATGTACTGCTGGGGAACGCCCTGGCCGAAGTAGGCCGCCTCATTCAGCTCATCCCGGTTGATGGCAATGGACATGGCCCGCCTGAAGCGCAGATCGCCGAAGACTTCACGCTTGGCCGGGTCATCGGAGGTGACGTTGAACGAGAAGGCGTGAATGGCAATTCGCGGCCGGATATCGATCGTGTAATCACCCTTCTCCTGGTTTTCCAGCAAGAGAGGCACATCGGAGAGTTGCAGCGACTGTGCCTTGTAGTCCACCTCGCCATTGACCAGTTTCAACAGGCGCACCTGGCCATCATTGATGTACAGCTCGTTCTGTTCGCTGATATAGGGGAGTTGATTACCCTGCGTATCCACCATGTGGAAATAGGGATTGGCCACCAATCGACGGCCTTCGGTGGTATCGGAAATATAAATGTGGCTCTCCAGCGTCGGCATGACATCGGCGGGCAGATTGGCAACCTTGTCCGGACTGTTAAGCAGCGGTGTGGGTGTGTCAGTCCAATCCGAGTTGCCAAAGTACGCCTTGATGACCTCAAGACCGTTCTCGAAGCCGGCAGCCTTGGCCAGCGCATCTGCCTCCGGATTGATATCCGGGTGGTACTGGCCGAGAAAGTGTTTGGGCTGGAAGCCCTGGGCAAAATGCGTCGCGAAGTGCGCCAGCAGGCCCGGTTTGGGCGCTGGCAGGTTGAAACGGACCGTCTGCGGATCGATCACGTCGACCGTCATGCGTTCACCGCCCACCAGGACATAGTCCTTGGGACTTTCAATGATTTTCGAGTCCAGGGCGAGGTTGTCGTACCAGAACTTGACATCGTCAGCCGTAAACGGAGCCCCGTCGGACCACTTGTGACCCTTGCGCAGGGTAAAGGTCAGCTGTGTGTAATCCTCATTCCATTCCCATGCCCTGGCCACGTTCGGCACGATGGTCGTCAGGTCATCGGCATAGCGCACCAGGTTGACGTGTCGGGTAGACAGGAAATCGGAGGTGCCTGCCTCGGTCGCATTGGACAGCGCATTGAAAGTGCCGCCGTACACACCGATACTCTCATAGGGCACCACCACCAGTGGCTCCTCCGGCAGTCGCTCGGACAGAGGCGGCAGATCGGGATTACCCCGTATCTGTCCATTCAGCGCAGCAATATCCGGATTCTCGGAAAAGCTCAGTTCACAGCCTGCCTGCTCCTGGAATTCCGCCAGATCATATTGCTGGGGATATGCACCAGGGGCAACGCCTTGCAGGTCCGCCGAGGTCACTGGTGGACACTCGGCCAGTGCTGAGCCTGTAAACAGGCAGAGGCTGGTGGTTAACAGGATTCGCTTCACGTGATTCTTCTCCCTTTGGTATTGAATATGACAAACGTGTTGGCGGTAGCGGTACGGCCATGGACTCCGGCGACCGATAACCGCTTCTTCCACATTACTTCATACGTTGCCTACATTACAAGAATGTCAATTATCCGGTGGTCAATGTCATCTGCCAGTGCACTATAGGTGCTGGTGCAGTACCCGGCATCGATCAAAGTGACGGGACACGCCGAATTCAATCCGGATCCAGGCGGATGTTCAACACGCCCTGCTGGGCCAGCAGTCGAGGATCGGTGGAGTGGATAGTCACCGCGGCGTCGCTGAGAATTTCCCGGCAGCGTGCCAGCGTTTCGGTGCTCAGACGGCGCATGGCTTCGTGTGTGTAGAAACTCAGGTGCGGGCACAGGATCACATTGTCTCGACCGTATAAATCGGACAGGTCGTGACCTTCCCGCTTCAGCGGTTCCTGCGCATAGACATCGAGTCCTGCCGCACGGATCTGCCCGCTGTCCAGTGCTCGCAGCAAGGCTGGTTCATCCACCAGGGCACCGCGCGAGACGTTGATCAATACCGGCCGACGATGCATGGCGCGGAATTCAGCCTCCGCAATCATGGACCGGGTTGAATCGTTCAGCACTGTGTGCAGGGACACCACATCGGCCTGGTGAAGTAACGCGGCAAGCTC
Source organism: Granulosicoccus sp. (assembly GCA_013002205.1). GTDB lineage: Bacteria > Pseudomonadota > Gammaproteobacteria > Granulosicoccales > Granulosicoccaceae > Granulosicoccus. Next base: position 6,158 of record JABDKN010000044.1, on the reverse strand, counting down.
ATCGCACTTCTCGATCCCGTTCGCCTGCATGAGTGCGGCCGACACGTGCGGATCAAATCCGATGACGCGGGCACCAAACCCGGCACCTGCCATGCGGGCAAATGCACGTCCGATGCGACCAACCCCGATGATGGCCACGCACTTGTCCTGGATGTCGTTACCCAGCCAGCGCGATTGCGGCTCGATCCAGCCAGAGTCCTGCACGGCCTGGTGAATCGGTATCAAGTGCTTCACCAGGGACAACATCAGGCAAAACGCACCTTCTGCCACCGTGTTGTCAGCGTAGTCGGGTACGTTGACCACGGGGATTCCATGTGCCGTGGCCGCTTCGATGTCGATGGCATCAATGCCCACGCCGTATTTCACGATACCCTTCAAGCGCGTCGTGCCTTGAATGACGGCGGCGGTAATGGGTGTGTAGCACATCAGTAACAGGCTGGCCTCGCGCACGGCTTCGCACAGGCTCGACTCACTTACATCGCCTGGCAACAATACCAGTTCAGCCCCGGTGGATTGCAATGCATCATCGATCTCCGGACACTGGATCTCGGCATCGGTGCGCACGATACGCACGCCACTCAGGTCCAGCTCCAACCCCGCAATCATCCATCCAGTCCCGCCAGTCGACACTCCTCTGCCAGCGATTCCTCGATGACTGCCAGAGCAAAATCCAGCTGCTCATCGGTGAGGATGAGGGGAGGGGTGAAGGTCAGCGTATTACCCAGCGACAGCTTAAAGGACAGGCCCTTGTCCAGGCAACGGTACATGACAGCTTCCGCCAGATCCTCGGCCGGGGTCTTGGCCAGTGGGTCCGTGACCAGTTCCATGCCGAACAGCATCCCCCGACCACGGACATCACCTACCACGGTAAATCGTGACTGTATGTCGCGTAGCCGCTGCAAGGCCTTCTCGCCAAGCCTGGCTGCGTTTGCAACCAGGCCCTCATCCTCGATGACCTGGATGGTGGTCAACCCCGCCATGGCGCTCACGGGATTCTTTTCATGTGTGTAGTGACCAAACGCGTAGTCGCCACCCACATCCAGTTCGGGTGTCGTGATGACCGCGGCCAGGGGCAGAATCCCGCCGCCCAGGGCTTTACCCATGACGAGGATGTCAGGGACGACTTCATCATGGTCACAGGCGAACAATCTGCCTGTTTTTCCAAGACCGGTCGGTATTTCGTCAAACACCAGCAACGCGCCGAAATCATTGCAGGCCTTGCGAACCTCAGTCCAGAATCCCGGCGGTGGAATGTAAGGCACCGCCCGCGCCGGTTCGGCAATTACGGCAGCCACATCGCCTTCCTTTTCCAGTACATAACGCACAAAGCTGGCACAGGTGAGTTTGCACAATTCCAGTTGTGGTTGACCGTTCAGGTCCGGGTAACCGTAGGGGCAGCGATAGCACGCGAACGGTGCCACGTGCTGGGTGCCGGTGAGCAGGGGACCAATGGCGTGCGAGCGGAACATCTGTTCCCCGCCTATCGATGCCGCACCGAACCCTGCGCCATGGAAAGCATCCCAGAAGGAGATGGTCTTGTGGCGTCCCGTTGCGGCACGGGCAATCTTCAGGGCCACTTCAATGGCAGACGATCCTCCGGTAGTGAGCAGCACCTTGGACAGACTGCCGGGTGCAATTTCACCGAGTTTTCTGGCAAGGCTGGTGGCGGGTTCGCAGGCGAAACGACGCGGTGCAAAGGGCAACTGATCCATTTGCCGCGTGATGGCAGCCTTCAGTCGGGGGTGACCGTAGCCGATGTGATGCACGTTGTTGCCATGAAAATCCAGGTAGCGTTTACCCTGGCTGTCCTCGATGTAGGCACCCTCTGCACGAACAATGGTTGACAGGCAAGGCGAGGATACGGATTGATGCAGAAAGTGGCGCGCATCCTCTTCAAGTAATCGCCAGGTAGTCGCATCATGATGATGGTTTGCCCAGGCCTTGCGTCGGGAAGAGGTATTGACGTCCCCCTCACCGGGCACCGGCGTGGTGATTCCGGATTTCACCGACTTCACCGATACCACCGATACCACCGATACCACTCGCGCCACCCACACCATGCAGCCGCCGCAGACTCGGTGGCTGACTCTGTCATGGGCTGTATCTGGTGCATCGGCCAGTGCATCCGCAACTCGATCAGCGTGGCCAGGGCAGGGAATAGGTCTTTACATTGGTAAAGAATTTCATGGCCTCCAGTGCACCTTCCTTGACACCGTTGCCGGAATCCTTGATACCACCAAACGGTGACATCTCGATACGATAACCAGGCTGCTCCCAGATATTGACCGTACCGACATCCAGTCCTTCGATAAACGCGGTGGCTCGATGCAGGTCGTTGGTGCAGACGCCGGAGGACAGGCCAAACGGGGTGGAGTTGGAGATGGCCATCACGGCCTGGTCATCGTCCGGCACGCGAACGATCGGCACGATCGGGCCGAAAGTCTCTTCCATGACCAATTCACTCTCGTGAGGCACATGATCGATCGTGATAGGAGGCAGCAATGCACCCTGGCGCCCTGGGTGGTAGAGGATTTTTGCACCCTGGTTTTCGGCGTCGTGCACTCGGCGTTCGAATGTCTCGGCAGCCTGCTCATGGATGACACAGCCCAGTTGCGTGGCAGGATCCATCGGATCACCGAACTTCATCGCTTTGGTACGCTCGAGGATCCGTGACACCAGTTTGTCAGCGATCGACTCCTGGGCAAGGATACGCTTGACGGCGGTGCATCGCTGGCCGGAATTGCCAGTGGCGCCAGCCACGGCAAGGCCTGCCGCCTGATCCAGGTCGGCATCACTCAGGTCGTTGAGTACGATCAACGGATCGTTGCCACCGAGTTCGAGCGCCTGACGCTTGTAGGCACCTTTGCTGGCGATCATCTTGCCCACCGGAACACCGCCGGTAAACGTGATGATTTCGATGTTTTCATTGACCACCATCTCGTCACCGATGTCGGCCGGCCAGCCCGTCACGATCTGGAACATCTGTGGCGGCAGACCGGCTTCATAGAGAATGTCGGCCAGCGTGATGGCTGTCAGGGGTGTCAACTCCGTCGGTTTGCACACCATGCAATTGTTGCTCGCCACCGCTGGGGCTATCTTGTGCGCCACCATGTTCAGCGGATGGTTGAACGGGGTAATGGCCGAGATGGCCCGGACCGGTTCGCGCTTGGTGAATATCTTGCGATCCTTGCCGTGTGGTGTCAGGTCGCAGGAAAAAATCTGCCCGTCATCGAGAATCGCCAGTTGACCGGTCAGCATGAAGACATCGTACGAACGTCCGGTTTCATACAGCGCATGTTGATGGCAGATACCCAGTTCCAGCGTCAGCCAGTGCGCAATCTCTTCACGACGTTCACGAATCAGTTCGGCGGTCCGGAACAGAATCTGCTGACGCTCGTAGCGAGTCAGCCGGGGCCGGTAGCTGGCCGCTATCTCGAAGGCCTGGCGGGCATGTTCGCAGTTGCCGGCGGGCACCGTGCCGATGACCTCATCGGTGTAGGGGTAGTGTACCTCGATGACATCATTGGTATGCACCTTCTCACCACCAATGCGCATGCCTTCCTGACGGATACTCCGGGTTTGCCTGTTCATGGTTGTGGAACCTGGGCTGCCTGGCAGGCAACATTGATAACGTCGAAATTACGCAGTTCAGGTGCAGAAGCCAGGGTATCCAGTGGCCGATTCACGATGAACGGGACAGTCTGCTCTGTCAGACCACCGTGTGAGCGCAGCGGGACATCCAGCGCGGCCAGATCATGGCGATGTTCGCTGGTGCCGACCGTGACATTCTCACCGCTGATGATCACGATGTCGCCAATGCGATCCGCCGGAAGCTCGAATCGCCTGCACGCTTCTGCCTTATCCAGCACCACGTCAATCCCCTCCAGGCTCATCAGTTGCTCCATGATGTGACCCTGGTCCGCCTGTGCCGGCAGATAGGCCGTTCCAAAGGATCCCAATGCGCCGTGATGCACCACGTACGGATCCGTGATGGGCAGGATCAGTCGCGCCTGGTCCTTGCCCAGCCACTGGTCCAGCAGATCCTGCACATAGATGACATTAGGTGAACCATCGGCATGGTGCTTGGGCTTCATGCCATGGTCGGCGGTAATGGCAATGGCGGCACCGGCGGCATCAAGCTCGGCAAGGTATTTATCAAAGTTGGCATAGAAGGCATTGGCTTCTGCATCTCCCGGGGCATGCTTGTGCTGGATGTAGTCCGTGGTGGTCAGGTACATGAGATCGGGCTTGAATTCCCTGAGCAGTTTGACGCCGGCAGCAAAGACGAATTCAGACAGGGCTGCCGAATAGACGTTCGGTACCGGGGTACCAAGCCAGCCAGCCGCATCATCGATACCGTGCTCGGCAAGTGTAGTCTGGTCAGCGCGCTCGGAAGAGAAGCAGATGGCTCGATGTTCATCGAAGCCGAGCCCGTCTGCCAGCAAGGCACGCAGTTTGTCCTTGGCCGTGACGATGGCGACGCGTTGCCCGTTGTCGTAGAACGCACTGAAGATGGTGGGTGCGCGCAGGAACCTGGGATCGTTCATCATGACCTCCTCACCAGTCTCCGGCTCGTACAGGAAATTTCCGCAGATGCCGTGCACGGCGGGAGGCCTGCCGGTTGCAATCGACATGTTGTTGGGATTGGTGAAGCTGGGAATGACACTGTGTGCAAGTCGATCGGTGCCGGTTTTGCGCATCCGTGCGAGTGTGGGCATCAACCCTGCCTCGATGGCTGCATCCAGGTAGGCAGGTTCACACCCATCCAGGCATATGGCAATGGCACACACTGGAGGCACGTCGTAATCGCGATCGTTGATGGTCAGTCGAGAAGTCATCCGGGTGAAGGTATCCGCTAGTGTCAGGAGATCATGATCAGGAACTGAGCTTCTCTCGCTCAGCAAAGGCAGCCCCGGGCGGATCAGCACAGTCGACACCCATGTCTGCCAGCGACTCGGCAACAGCGGTGACGACGCGCCGCATCACGTGTGTATCCAGTTGCCCGATACAACCTATCCGGAAACTGTCGACCACGGTGAGCTTGCCGGGATAGATGATAAACCCGCGCTGTTTCATCCGGGTATAGAAAACCTGGAAATCGAACGCAGGGTGTGCAGGATTGAAGAACGTGACGATGATCGGTGACAACCAGCGATCACGCAGCAGGGTCTCGAAGCCAAGTTGACGCATGCCGTCCACCAGCGTGTCCCGGTTGGCCGTATACCGCGCGCCGCGCGCGTGAACACCACCTTCCAGTTGATGCAATCGCAGTGCTTCGATGAACGCTGCTACCGTGTGTGTAGGTGGTGTGAATCGCCATTGCCCGGTGGACTGCAGGGTCATCCACTGATCGTGCAGATCCAGGCTCAGCGAATGACTGCAGCCTCTGGACGCTTCAAGCAGGGATTGTCGCGCAATGACGAAGCCGAAACCCGGCACACCTTCGATGCACTTGTTGGCCGACGATACCAGGGCGTCATACCGCACAGACTGGCAGGACAGTGGAACGGCACCAAAGGCACTCATGCTGTCGATCAGCAACGTGCAGCCAGCTGCATAGGTGGCACGGGATATTTCCTCGATTGGATTCAGGATACCTGAACTGGTTTCGCAGTGAATGGCAACTACATGCGTTATCGATGGGTCTGCCGCCAGCGCGGCAGCTACCTCATCGCCTCGCGGCGGCAGGTAGTCACCTTTGTCCAACAGCTTATAGGCACGTCCCAGGTAGTGCAGAATCTTCGCTGTACGCTGGCCATAGGCGCCGTTGGACAGGACCAGCGCCTTGCTATCACGCGGTAACAACGACCCGAGCATGGCTTCCACGGCAAAGGTGCCACTGCCCTGCATCGGCACACAATCGAATTTCTCATCCGCATCGTCGACCATGGCCAGCAGTCGCTCACGAATCTCGCCAGTCATGCCCCGGAAATCATCATCCCATGAGCCCCAGTCACGCAGCATTGCCTGCTTGACCGACCAGGCGGTGGTCAAGGGGCCGGGCGTCAGCAGGTACGGCTCACCGGCATGTGGTGTTGGCAACGGAGCTGCTGCGTGCGAATCTGGCGCGTTTGAATCTGCAGAGGCATCCATGAAAGTGCCGTACTATCGGGTCGACAAGGCCTTGATCCTACTGACTCAAAAACTATTTGTAAAAT
>JABDKN010000043.1 GCA_013002205.1 Granulosicoccus sp. | reverse complement strand
AAGCGACGATGACCTGAACTTCGTGCAGACATTCACGGTCACGGTTGCCCGGTAGAGTCCGGCAACTGAAAGTCCGGCGATGATGGTCTGCCGTCATCGTCGGGCTCTTGAGTTCACTACGGGCGGGCGGTTGCCGTGCACCAGCATGCGGAGCGCCAGCCTGCATCAGCCTGCGTCAGCTCGCGTCAGCCTGAGTCAGCTTGCGCCAGCCTGCATCAGCTTGCGTCCGCGGCAACGGAGAGGCCAGAGGTCCTGCACATCCGCTCCAACAGCCGTTCTAACATCTGTTCACACTGATTGATCTGATCCAGGGTGATGTATTCATCCGGTTTATGTCCCTGGTCCATGGAGCCTGGGCCACAGACCACACTGGGGATCTTCAATTGCGTGCTGAACAGCCCTGCCTCGGTGCCGAATGCCACCTCGGTGCAACCATTGGCCCCGACCAGTGACCTGACGAATTGCACTGCCCAGCAATCTTCCGGTGTGGAGAGTCCGGGGTACTGATTAAACAGTTCAAAACAGACGGACGCCTCGGGTATGCGCCTCCGGTGTTCATTGACCAGGGCCTGCGCGCGAGCTTCGATGCCGGCCAGTAGTTCGTCTGGATCATCCTGCGATGTGTTGCGTATCTCGAAATCCACCGTGCAGTGATTGGGAACGATGTTCAGTGCGATACCGCCAGCGATCCTGCCAGCATGTATCGTGGAGTAAGGCACATCGGAGACGTCGTGTCCGGCGAAGGGTGCAGCCAGTTCCTGCTGCAGTTCGCGTAGTTGAGCGATGAAGTCACACGCAAGATGGATCGCATTCAGTGAACGCGGTGCCAGGGCCGAATGCCCTTCCCTGCCGGTAAACGCTGCGCGGACGGCGCGCTTGCCTTTGTGCCGCACGGCAACGCCCAGCATCGTTGGTTCACCGACGATGCACAACCGGGACTTGAACCTCTGCCGGGTCAGGTGCTCAAGGAGCGAGCGCACTCCGACGCAACCTATCTCTTCATCATACGACAGCGCCAGGTGCAGTGGGACGTTCAGGCGTCGCTGCGCGGCATTCGCCATCGCGCTCAGGGCACACGCCACGAAGCCCTTCATATCGGCCGTACCCCGACCGTAGAGACGGCCATCCCGTTCTGTCAGTGCGAACGCCGGTACGGTCCATGCCTGGCCGTCCACCGGTACCACATCGGTGTGACCACTGAGCATGATGCCGGCGACGTCAGCAGGACCGACGGTGGCATACAGATTGGCCTTGCTGCCATCCGTGTTGGGGATCAACCGTGACTCGATACCCCGTTCAGCCAGCCATGAGGCCACAAAGTCCATCAGTTCACGATTGGGATTACGACTGACCGTATCAAAACCGATCAACCGGGCCAGCAGGTCTCGTGTAGTCATTTCGAGTACGCTCAGGCGTCGTCTTTGTCAATGCAGAGTATCTCAGTTCCTCTCAAGGCATGTGCATGATGGACGACATATAGAGGTATCAGAACGTTTACACGCGAGTTCGCGGCACATGGCTGATTCCTCAGACCGTCAATGCACACTGGTCACCGGTGGTGCCGGCTATATCGGTAGCCACGTGGTCAAACTGCTCGGTGAACGCGGCGAGAAGATCGTCGTGCTGGATAACCTCTCTACCGGGAACGAAGACGCTGTCCTGTACGGTACGCTGGAACGTGGGGACACCGGCGATCCGCTACTGGTGAGCCGCATTCTCGAGCAATACCAGGTGGATTCCGTGATGCATTTCGCAGCGCACACCATCGTGCCTGAAAGCGTCGAGAATCCACTCAAGTACTATCGGAACAACACCGGCAATACACTGAACCTGCTGCAATGTTGCCAGGCAGCGGGCGTGGACAAGTTCATCTTCTCATCGACCGCTGCTACCTATGGCATCCCCGAGGATGATACGCGCCCGTGTTCCGAAGAGCTGCCCACTGCACCGATCAATCCGTATGGTATGTCCAAACTCATGTCCGAGCACATGTTGAAGGATCTGAGTCGGGCAGGCGCTCTGCGACACGTCATATTGCGCTACTTCAATGTGGCTGGGTCCGATCCGGACGGTCTCATCGGCCAGTCGACACGCAACGCCACGCTGCTGATCAAGGTGGCTGCCGAGGTGGCCATGGGTAAACGAGACAAGTTGATGGTGTTCGGTACCGACTACCCGACGCCCGATGGCACGGGAGTACGTGACTATATCCACGTCAGCGATCTTGCCAGCGCACACCTGTCCGCGCTTGATTATCTGCGAGCAGGCGGCGATTCCACACTGGTCAATTGCGGCTATGGCAAGGGCTTCAGTGTCCGCGAGGTGATCGAGGCAACGGGAAGGCTCAATGGCAAGGCACTCACTGTCGAGGAGCAACCACGACGCGCTGGTGATCCACCCGCATTGATTGCCGCGGTCGACAAGATTCACCAACTGCTGGACTGGCAGCCCAGGTTCGACGATCTGGATGTGATCGTGCAAAGCGCTCTGGATTGGGAAGAGCGTTTGAGTCTGCGTGCTGCTGAGTCGTCCGGGAACGCCTGATCATGAAAAATCTTTCGATGAGCCAGCCAGTCAAGTACCTGTCCGACCGGCACGGCACCCGTCCACTCCTGCGCCGGCTGACAGGTCGGCTTGCAGCCCTGGGCGTGGCACTGTTGCTGGCGATGGCTGCCGGGTGCAGTACCCTGACCAGCACGCCGGTGGTCACAGCCGATGCTGCACAGGGGTGGGCGTTGCTGCCGATCAACAATCTGTCGGAAACTCCGCAGGCTGACAGCCAGGCACTGACACTGGTCGAGACCCGCCTGCGCGCACATGGAGTGCAGCGACTCGACACCTATGCACCCATGCAGCAGGTTGCACTGCGCACCCTGCTCGATCCGGGCGCGCGAATCGACGAGGCCATCGACTGGGCCAGGCAGTCAGGCTATCGCTATGGAATTACAGGTACTGTCAGTGAGTGGCACTACAAGGCTGGTGCGGACCGGGAACCGGTTGTCGGCATGAGCCTGACCCTGCTGGATGTGGTATCCGGCGAAGTACTCTGGCAGGCCAACGCATCCCGTACTGGCTGGGGCTACCGTGGTTTGCCTGCGGTGGCCGATTCGGTCATAGCCCAACTGCTGGACAAGGTGCGGCTTGTCAATACCAGGTCACGCTAGGGCGAGCCGTCGATGAAGCTTAACTCGAGCTGGTCATTGCCCGCAGTACTGTCCCGGGTTCTGCCCGGAACCTTGCCGGGAGCGCTGTCCCGGGCAAGGATGCCGGTGGGGAAAAACAGTGCCAGGCTTGTAGAGCTGGCAGTGTTTGCCTGGCTGCTGCCGGTGGGTGGACTGTTGGCGTTTACAGGCGATCCTATAGGCCTGGCATTCGGATTTCCCTGGGTCATCTGCGGCTCACTGGTGTTTGCAGCTCGCTATGGCAGTGCCTGGGGAGTAGCCTGCGCGGCCCTGACAGGCGGGTTCATCAATTTGCCTTTCGAGGCATACGCCCAGTATGAAGGGCAAGCGGTGGCGCTGGCGCTGGGCATGCTCGTCCTGAGCCTGATCGTGGGTGACGTGGCCTCTTCCTGGCGCAGCAGAAGTCGCCAGTCAGAGGCAGAGAACCAGTATCTGCGGCATCGCCTGAAAGAGTTCAGTACCGACTATCACGTGCTGAAAGTGTCCCATGGCCAGCTCGAGGAACACATGGCCGGTCAACGCCTGAGCCTTCGAGAAGCCTTGCAGAGGCTCAAGCCGGTGCTGTGCTCGAACGGTGATGGCATACAGGCGGGCAGTGAGCTGATGGCCGTGTTTTCACAATTCTGCTCCATTCAGGTAGCAGGACTGTACGCCATGTCCAGTGATACCCGGGTCGAGAAGACTCCGGTCGCCACACATGGTGACATGTACGATCTGCCGGTCTTCGATCCGCTGTTGCGAACGGCTATCACTGAACGCGAACTGGTCAGCATCAAGCTGGAAGCACTGGCTGAAAGGCACCACGAACACAGCCTGCTGGCGGTGGTGCCCCTGGTGGATACGCAAGGCAAGCTGCACGGAGTACTGGCTATCAAGGATATGCATTTCATGGCATTCCAGCAGTTGAATCTCAACCTGCTGGCACTGCTCGGCAGTTACGTGGGCAATCTGCTGACGCGATCACAGGGATCGGCAGAATCGCGCACCGACTGGTTCATGGCCGAACTGGACACGGCACTGCGTTTCGCCCACAGCCACGATACCGAATCCGTTCTGCTTTCCCTCAAATTCAATAAACATGAGTCGGTGAACACCATTGCCGAATTTGTCAGTAACTCGATCCGGGGCCTCGATGCGTCGTGGATGCCGGACACCAGCGATGGTTCGACCGTGCTCTGTCTGCTGTTGCCGTTGATGAACGATGCACAGGCTCACGCGTTCATGCAACGGGTCGATGGCGCGGTGCGCGGACGCTTCGGCCAGAGCCTGGCCAGCGTGGTCATCGATACGCAGCAGATGTGCATCGATAGCGGGGATTCACGTGCACAGTGTCTGGCCTTTCTGAGCAGGCACACCGGTCAGGCAATACTCCAGGCAGGACTGCATCCAGGGCTGCAGGGTAACGACAAGCTCACAGGCACCCCGGGAAGGCAGTCCGGTGTCCTCTAGGCTTCTGATACTGGTCTGTCTGCTGCTTGCGACACTGGGTCAGTTTGTGTTGCTGGTGGATCTGGCAGGCAATCGTCTCTGGGTGGAATCCAACACACAGTGGCTGCTGATGCAGGTGATACTGAGCGTGGTCACCACTGTGTGCAGCGCGACTCTGCTGGGTGTTCATCCACGTGCACCGGCGTTTCATGCGCTGCTGTTCGGTTTCAGCGCGTTACTGCCGGGGGTTGGTGCACTGGGCAGTGTCACGGCGCTGTACCTGGGCAGTCGTGAGTCGAGGCTGCGCCAGCGGGCGCCGGACTACTGGACCATCACGCGCAGGACAGAATTGCCCTTCACCACACCTTCAGGTCGCCAGGCCACGACCATCGACAGCCGGGGTTTCACCGAGCACCTGTTGTATTCGCAGGACGATAATGATCTGTACCGCAAGGTGTTGTCTGCGGGGAACATCCAAAGCTCACTGTCGGTATCGGCCCTGCAGGAGGCCATGCGACATAGTGACGAGCGCATCCGCCTGACTGCCTTCAAGACTCTGGATCGCAAGGTAACCGAGTTGAACCGGCAGATACAACAGCTGGAATCACACGTGCTCCAGTCAGGTACACAGGAGAGTTCCAATTCCTGGTTGCAGATCGCCAGCAACTACTGGGAGCTGCTTACCCTGGAGCAGGGTGAACCGGTTGCGCGTCAGCATCTGCTGGACAAGGCTGCGAAGGCGTCGATCCAGGCGGTGGCCGTATTGCCGGTGAATCGCAACGCACACTTCATACTGGGGCAGGTATCGCTGCTCCAGGGTGATACGCGTCGCGCCAGGGTCGCTCTGGAGCGTGCCAGGGCACTAGGCATGCCGGCGGCCAAAGTACTGCCGTACCTGGCCGAGGCCGCGTTCATGCGCCATGATTTTACGCAGGTGCGCGATCTGCTGCGGCAGCTCGATCCGGCTATCCGGGCATACCCTCCCTTGTCCCATGTGGCGGAGTACTGGAATTGAACGGCTCACCGCGTTACCGGCCGGATGCCACGGCAGATGTCTGCCTGTTGCTCGAAGGCACATTCCCCTACGTCCGTGGAGGCGTGTCCACCTGGGTACGCCAGATGATCCAGGGCATGCCGCATCTGCGATTCTCGATCATCTACCTGGGTGCAGATGCGGCATCGCACCCTGAGCCCGCCTATGACTTGCCGGACAACGTGGTGCACCTGGAAAGGCACTGGTTGCTGGAAGGGGCCGACGATACACCGGCTCACAAGAGCCTGATAGGGCGTATTCGCGAGTGGGGCGGTCGCAGACTGGCACGCCCTGCAGTGCAGGCACGGCTCAGCGAAAACAGTGATCTGCACAGGCAACTGCGAACAGCCGCCATACCCGGGGCGGTCAGTGATGCGAACCATCGTGCCGCAGCAGATCAACACGGGCAGGAGGCGTCGGCGAACGCTGCCGCGCAGCCCGGGACACCGTCTGTGGGCCGCCGGGTGATTCATCGTTTCACAGAGTTGCTTGCCGGTAACGATGCCATCACCAGCCGCGATCTGGAGCAGGACCGGACAGCCTGGGAGACGATCCGCGAGAAGTATCACGATGCCCCGCCGGGGCTGGACTTCAATCATTTCTTCTGGACCGTGCGCGGCATGCATGCCCCCCTGTTCATCCTGGGCAATATCGTGCGCAATGCCCCGCAGGCGGCCGTCTATCACTCGGTGTCGACAGGTTATGCCGGCTTCCTGGGTGCCATGCTCAAGAGTGCTACGGGCACGCCATTCATCATCTCCGAGCATGGTATCTATACCAAGGAGCGTGAGCTGGATCTGGCGCAGGTGGACTGGATACCCCAGGACCTGGATCCGTTCAAGGTTGGCCTGAATGACAATATGAACTACCTGCGACTCGTGTGGATTCGCTTCTTCGCCTCACTGGGACGCATGTCCTACACAGCGGCCGATCAGGTGTTCACGCTGTATGAAGGTAACCGCCGACGTCAACTGGCTGATGGTGCAGACGGGAGCCGGCTGAGCATCATTCCCAATGGTGTCGATGTCCAGCGATTCCGTGCCGTCAGGCGCGCCGAGGACGCCGAGGTGCCACCGGTCCTGGCGCTGATTGGCCGGGTGGTCCCCATCAAGGATATCAAGACCTTCATTCGTGCGATGCGCATCATACGCTCACGCATGCCAGAGGCTGAAGGATGGCTCTATGGACCCGAGGACGAGGACGAAGCCTATACCCGTGAATGCCGGATGCTGGTGGAGAGTCTGGGGCTGTCCCATGTCGTCAAGTTCAAGGGCTTTGGTCAACCGGACGAGATATTCCCGCAGGTTGGACTGTCGGTACTGACCTCGGTATCCGAAGGGCAGCCGCTGGTCGTTCTCGAAGGCTTTGCCGCCGGCATACCGGCTGTGACCACCGACGTCGGCAGTTGCAGCGAACTGATCGACGGCATCGAAGAGCAGGATCGTGCTCTGGGCTCAGCCGGCCGGGTGGTCCCCATCGCAGATCCGGCCGCCTTTGCCGACGCCGCCATCGGACTGTTGTCGGATCGTGTGGCCTGGAAGAGCGCCAGTGCCAGTGCCATGGCGCGGGTCGAGACTTACTACGATGAAGTGGACATGCTAGCGCGCTATCGGGCCGTGTATGACGCGCAGATACACGCTGACTCGACGGATTCGGGCGCAGCTGAGCGAAAGGCGGCCTGACTGATGGCAGGCATCGGCTTCGAATTGCGCAAGTACCTGAACGATGACTCGTTCACCGGAACATTGAAAGCCTATGGGTTTGCCGGGCTGATCAGTGCCGGTCCCTGGGTCCTGTCTATCGTGGGTGTCATGCTCATCGGCCTGGTCGCGCTGTCGCAACCGGCAGCCGGTGAAGGCAGCCTCGGGGGCAACGGGGTCAAGCAGTTCACGACCTCGGTTACCTGGGTGATGGGCACCTCGCTGGTGCTGACCGGCCTCCTGCAACTGGTGTTCACCCGCTTCGTGGCAGACCGGCTCTACGAGCAGCAGGACGACATCATCAATGCCAACCTGTTCGGCGCCATGGCGCTGACCACGCTGGTCAGTACCGTGGCCGGCCTGCTGCTGGGATTCACGGTGTTTGCCCAATCATTCGCCTACGAATTTCTGATGCTGGCCAACTTCGTCACCCTGTGCAACATCTGGATCGTCGTGATATTCGTGGCCGGCCTCAGACGTTTCAAGCTGATCCTGGCTGCCTTTGCCATCGGCTACAGCATCACCATCCTGTTATCGATACTGTTGCTGCCATTCGGCCTCAATGGATTGCTGGCGGGCCTGCTGGTCGGTCACACCGTACTGCTGTTCATGATGGTTGCCGTGGTGTTACCCGAATACCCGGTGACACTGGGCGTACGCTTCGACTTTCTCAAGCCCCGACTGATCTTTCCCGCGCTGATCGCCATCGGCTTTCTCTACAACATGGGCATCTGGGTAGACAAACTCATGTTCTGGCTCTCGCCGGGGACTTCAGAAGCGATCATCGGGCCATTACGCAGCTCACTGATCTATGACCTGCCGATCTTCCTTGCCTACCTGAGCATCATTCCGGGCATGGCGGTATTTCTCCTGCGCATCGAGACGGATTTCGCCGAAGCCTACGAGGGGTTTTTCGATGCCGTGCGCGGCAATGCCACCCTGCAGGAGATCGAGTTGCTCGGCAACCGCATGGTAACGGCCGTGCGTGAAGGTCTGTTCCAGATCATGCGGGTCCAGGGCGTCACCGTGCTGATACTCTACCTGATGGGGCCGTCGATGATCCGCTGGCTGGGTATTTCCGAACAGTATGTGCACCTGTACTACATCAATCTCGTTGGTGTAGCCGCCCAGGTACTCATGCTGGCCGTGCTCAACGTACTGTTCTACCTGGACAAGCTACGCGATGCGCTGCTGCTCACCGCCACGCTGTTCCTCTCCAATGCCGTACTGAGCTGGGCATCACTGCAACTCGGTCCCCAGTACTACGGCTATGGGTTCGGGCTGTCCATGACGCTGAGCGCCTTTGCCGGCATCGTGTTGCTCTCAAGGGAGATGGACAACATCGAATTCAGAACCTTCATGCAGTCAAGACCGGGCGCGGAGGCAACCACATGAAGCATCTATCAGCAACTTGGTTGTCCCGACTGTCTGCCCGCTGGCGATCGGCGATGTTGGCCTGTCTGCTCAGTGTATCGTTGTCGTCGGGCTGTCAATCGACCACGGCCGAACTACGCGAAGAGCAGGCTGGGGTGGAAGGTCCCGCGACTATCAGCAGCGGGTTTGCTCGTCAGCAAGCGAGCGATGTCAGACTGTTTGCAAAGGCTGCCTGGGCCATACTGCCCCTGCATAACAGCAGTACCACGGACACTGCGTCGGAGTCCGCGACGGCGCTTGTCGAGACACATCTGCGCAACCGTGGCGTGCACGTGGGCGTCACCGGTCCGGTTGCAGTTCGCTACGTCATCGAGGGGGCTGTTTTACGCTGGCAGTACGCCGGTAATGTCAGTCCCAGGCCGCAGGCGACGATTCGGCTTGATGTACGCGACTTGCAGTATAACGAGATCGTCTGGTCGTCGGCGCTGGCGGATAAAGGAGCGCGGCGCGAGAGCCTGAGCATGCTGGCAGATGGAATGCTGCGCAGACTGGTTGAGCGGATGCCACTGACGGACGCGCCGGTGGTGCCGGCTGACAGCAAGGGTTTGCATGCCGGGAGAGGTGTGACTGTAAGCAGCTACGCCGGATCGGCCTCGGCTGCGGCACAGGCAGGTTCAAGCCTTGCAACGGGTGATTCCGCCACGAGCATGCCAATGCCTGCGGCGCTCGGCTTGAAGACCGACCGCTCCTCGTTCCCGGGTCCTGCGCTCAGCACCGACAAGCCGCTTGCCGGGCGTAGTGTGGCGTTCTGGTATGCCGTCGATCCGCCAGTTGATGTGCTGTCCCAGTTCGATCGACTCGTACTGGAGCCTGACAACACCAGCGCTGCACAGCTGCAGGCCCTGACCGCACGCGGTGCCGCCGCCTACGCCTACCTGAGCGTTGGTGAGGTCGGACCATCACGGGCCTATGCCACCGAGATCGACAACGCATGGATACTGGGTGCGAACCCGGTGTGGAACAGTAAAGTGCTGGACCTGGCCAATCCTGCGCTTCGCCGGTTTCTAATCGAGCGTGCCGGACAGTTGCACGCGGCGGGATACCACGGCCTGTTTCTGGATACGCTCGACAGCTTCAATCTGGTGGCCAACACCGACCAGGCGCGCCGACAGCAAATATCCGGCCTGGTCACTCTGGTGCGGGACTTGGCTGCGCGCTACCCGGCGTTGAAGATCATCACCAATCGTGGCTTCGAGGTACTGGATGAAATTGCCGGGCACATAGAGGCCGTGGCGGCAGAGTCGCTGTATGCATCGTGGAACAACGGTGAACAGCGTTATTCGCCGGTGGCGGACACTGATCGACAGTGGCTGCTGGCAAAGCTTGAGCACGCGCACCACGAGCTTGCGCTCGAGGTCATCGCCATTGACTACCTGCCACCAACGCGGCGCGAGGAGGCACGCAAGGTGGCTGCCCGCATTGCGGCCCACGGTTTCATTCCCTGGGTGGCCAGCCCGGCATTCGACTACGTGGGTGTAGGTGCGCAGGAAGTGATTCCGCGTAAAGTGCTCCTGCTCTACGACAGCGAAACGGACGGACCCATCGAGGAATCGCCGGTGCACAAGTTCGTGGCCACGCCGGTGGAATACATGGGCTTCGTGCCGGAATACCTGGACATTGCACGCCAGCCCTGGCCTGCGGGGGAACTCAAAGGTCGATACGCCGGCATCGTCACCTGGCCACGCGAGCAGTTCACCGATCCGGCCGCCAGAGCGTGGTTGCAGAAACAGCTCGATGACACCGTGCCGGTCGCATTCCTGAGCATGCCGCCGGTACCGCTGGACAAGATGATGAGCCGTTCCCTGGGCATCCGCAGTACCCCCGCGCTGGATCTGAACAGCGCGCAACTGGTTCACCGGGATGAGTACATCCAGCCTGAGCGTGCCCTGAGCCACCGTGTCGAAGCCCTGGAACATGCCGCCATCAGCATCGCCCCTGGCAATACGGTGCACATGAGCTACCAGGACAAGGACTATCACCGCTCGGATGTCGTCGTGACGGGTGATTTCGGTGGCTTTGCCTGGCAGCCTGGGCTGGTTGATCACGGACTCGACTACCTGGCTTACTGGGTGGTCGATCCGTTCCGCTTTCTGCGCACGGCATTGCAGTTGCCTGATGCGCCGATGCCCGATGTCACCAGCGAAAATGGCAGGCGCATCTGGCTCGGGCATATCGACGGTGACGCCCTGCCTTCCTGGGCCGAGATGCCCGGTGGGCAACTGGGTGCCGAAGTGATCTATGAGCAGATACTGACGAAGTACCCACTGCCGCACACCGTGTCGATCGTCGAAGGCGAGATGACCGCGTTTGCCGCGTTTGATGATCGTCGCGCTCGCATGTTCGACATTGCGAAAAAAACCTTTCGGCTCGATCACGTCGAGCTGGCATCACACACCTACAGCCATCCTTTCAAATGGGCCGAGCTCGGTGAGTATCGGTTTGCTGGAAAGTACAACCTGGACATCAAAGGATACCGGTACACACCGGAGCGCGACATTGCAGGTTCTATCGCGTTCATCGATCGCGAACTGGCACCGCCGGGCAAGCGTACGAAAGTGATGCTGTGGAGTGGTGACGCACTGCCACAGGAGGCGGACCTGCACGTCGTCGAACGCCTGGGGCTGCCCAATCTGAATGGCGGTCTGACCAATGTCACCCGTGCCCGCTCGACATTGTCACTGGTCAGCCCGATGGCCCGTCCGGTGGGTGACTATCTGCAGGTGTACGCACCGGTGATGAACGAGAACATGTACACCAATGACTGGCTGGGCCCCTTCGATGGTTTCAAACGGGTCATCGAGACCTTTCAGATGACGGAGTCACCGCGTCGCCTGAAGCCGCTGAATGTCTACTACCACTTCTACTCGGGTACGAAGATCTCGGCCATGAAGGCATTGAAAGAGGTGTACGACTGGTCGATGCGGCAGGATATGCATCCGCTGCATGTCAGTGACTATGCGCTCAAGGTGCCCGACTATCGGCAGGCCGGTGTGTCGCGCTATCTGGACGGGCGCTGGAAACTCAGTGGTCTTGGCCACGTGCGCTCGCTGCGCATACTGGGTACCGATCGATGGCCAGAGCTTGCCGGTAGCCGCGGTATCACCGGCGCCCGGCGCTTGCATGATGGTATCTATATACACACCGATGGTGCAGGCGAGGTGCAGTTCGAGACCATCAGCACGGAACCGCGACGAATTCACCTGGTGTCGAGCAACGGCCGCGTCCTGAACTGGACGGAGCAGGGCGGACGCCTGCAATTTCGCATCAGTGGTGAAGTGCCGGTCACGGTAGAGCTCGGTGGCGCGATCAACCGTGCCTGCACACTGGATACCGGCGGGCAGCCACTGCGTGGCGTCGAGACACCACAGTCTACGGTGACGTTCACGTTCACAACTACGGACACAGGCGATGCAATCCTCAACTGCCCGGCGTGAGCGTCTAGTCAGTCCGCTGAGCCTGGCGATGATGCTGGGCCTGTTTGCACTGGCCTTCTTCGTACTCCGGCCGGAGAGCGTACCGGGCACTGCACTGGTCGAGGTCACCGGTGATTCCAGCAGCGCACCTGGCAGTATCGATGAGCTGAGTCTTGCCTATCTGCGGGCGCAGAAACAGGCAGGCAAGGTTGACGATGCCGAGCTTGCACGTGTCGTTGCAAGACTGGTGAGAAATGATCGCCTGGACGAGGCGCGCAGGATGCTCGTGGAATACCCGTCATTGGATGTGGGGGAGCTGATCCTGTTTGAGCTTGACCTCGCCGAGGCGGCCAGTGAATCCGATGTCAGTCTGTTCGCTGCACTGAGCAGACTGATCGACACGCCGCGCCTGCACCAGGCGGATCTGCTTGAACGTGCCGTGAACCTGGGCAGGCGTCTGTCACAGCCAGTGATGATTGCCGATCTGTATACCCTGTGGGCGGACAGTGCCGGCACGGCCGAGACGAGCTACCGTCGATATCGCCGATGCGGCCAGGAGCTTGCCGCACTGGATCATGCGGTTCCGGCACTGGATTGTTACGGGCAGGCACTGGAACACGCGCCCGGTGACGCCGATATCGTCGACAGTCGACTGGCCATGTTGCCGCTGACCCGGGCAGGTAGTGTGCAGCAGCAGACTCTGGTGCGTGACCTGGTAGAGACGGCGTCCATGACACCTGTGCAGCGCTCACGACTGGCCGATCTCCTGCTGCAGGTCGAGCGTCCGGACATGGCTTACCGGATGTATGCACGGCTCGCTGTCGACGAGCCTGAAAAATCCGCGCACTGGCTGCCACTGGCTGCGCGCTGGGCAGAGGCGGCGGGCAAACCTGCAGAGGCGGCCGTGTTTCTGGATGCCCTGCTCAATGACACTGGCAGCAAT
>JABDKN010000041.1 GCA_013002205.1 Granulosicoccus sp. | reverse complement strand
TTCTTTACCCGGCAAACACCTCGGGCCTCTGGTCAGTGAGGCTCAGTACAAGCGCGTGCAGGCACTGATACAAAGCGGCATCGATGAGGGGGCTACCGTGTTGACAGGCGGTACCGGGCGAGCTGACACTGCAGAAGCCGGCTGGTTTGTACGGCCTACTATCTTCACCGATGTCCGGCCTGACATGCGCATTGTCAAAGAGGAGATCTTCGGACCGGTATTGTGCATGCAGTCCTTCAGCGATGAGGCCGAAGCGATTCGGCTTGCCAACGATACGAATTATGGGCTGGCAGCTTATGTCAACACACCAGACAGGGCCAGGGCCCGGAGGATTGCGCTGGAATTGGACGCGGGAATGGTTCTGCTCAATGGGGCCACGCACAGTTCCAGGGCACCCTTCGGAGGCGTCAAGCAATCAGGTAACGGACGGGAATATTCAGAGGAAGGCCTGCTGGAATACCTTGAGGTCAAGGTGATCAGCGGTTAGCGGATGAACCGGCTCAGAATGAGACTATGACGTGAGTAGATCGCATTATCATTCTGTTGACGGTGGATCTAACGATGAACCGTCTGGGAAAACGGGAGCATGTACGATATGGAGGAGTACAAACACACAGCGACAGACAGGCAAGCCGTTGCGCCTGTGTCTGTTGGGAAGTCCGGTTTATCCGCAAGCCCACGAACCGACGTACAGCCTGAAGGGATACTCCACGATTGCCACAAGCACTTATCTTCTCTTGCCAGCAAAAGGGAACTCAAGGGTTCGAAACGCAGACGTTATGCCAGGGCACTGCTGACACGCTGGTATCTACTGGAAAGGCTGGTCAATGAGTTGTCGGACAGCGCACTGCCGGTGGTCAATACCACATGGCTCAGCTCCGGGATCAGCGATCCACAATCCCGTTGGGAGACATTGTCGAATCTGGCATCGGGTTCACCGACGGACACGCCTATCCCCTCCATCCTGGCCGCGCCCGTGGGATACGGATTGCACCGTGTCAACGGATCTGCGTTCAAGTTGTTAGCCGAACTGCTGGAGACGGTTCAAGTCCCGCGCAGCCAGGCACTCGCAGCAGATCTCGGTAATTATCTGGAAGCGAGCTGTGGTGTACCGTACACAGATGTATTCGAGAACCATCGAGCCGTGGCTGGAGCCGTAACCTGTGGCCTGCTGTATGACATAAAAAGGACACCCATAAATTCCGAGAACCGGATGTTCAGGCGGCTTGCAGATCTGCTGGATGTATGTGATCTGCTGAGTCTGGAGAGAACCGAAACGCTGCTCAGGCACGTAGAGGAATATCTCGATGATGGTTGGTACCGCCGTGCGCGACGACTGTTGAAGACCAGTGCAGCTGATACGGCAACCATGCCGTCCGTGAGCAAATGCGTGGCACGTCTCGAATGTGCGGACGGCAGCACGACAGCGGCGATAGAGGCATGCCAGGCAGCGCTGGTGTTGAGTCCTGAGTCGAGCACGCTGCACACTGCGATCGCGACACCACTGGCCATTCAACGCCGCTATCGAGAAGCCGCTGAGCATCTGCAGGAAGTGGTAAGGCTTGAGCCGGATGCAGCCCACGTGTCGGTTGATAGCGAACGACTTCAGAGTCTGAATGACACGCTGTCATGCTCACACCTACCTGGACAGATGCCGGAAATCATGCCGGATGGCATGGAACGCGACGCGGGCAGGTTTCATCCCCTGAAGCTGTCGCTGGCCTGTTATCTGTTTCGCAAACACGGCACATTGCTTATAAAGGATGTGTTTGATCAGTCTCTGATAGAGGCGTGTCGGGTGCAATTCATGCAGCGCTACGCTGACTATTTCGGCAAGAGGAATCACCGGGATGCATTGCAGATTGGTAGCCGCAGGTTCCAGATCGGTGTTTCCCTGGACGGTGCTTTCAACGATCCCGGTTTCTATGGCAATCCATACGTTCTGCAGATCATGCACGAACTGATTGGCCGGAAAGTCATTATCGGCTCAACCGTATGTGCCACCTCTCTCCCGGGATCCCGTGACCAGCATATGCACAAGGACCATCGCGCCCTGTTCACGCAGGATGCGGACGACCCTCCGATGGACATTCCGCCGGTGGCCGTGACCACGATGATACCGCTGGTGCCACTGGATGAGCAGGTAGGCACGACGATCGTGAAAAAGGGCAGTCACAGGCTCTCTCGCAAACAATCGGCTGAGCTCGGTGAGCAGGTACCGCTGGTGTCGACTGGCTCATGCTTCCTGATGGATCTTGCGCTGTCGCATAAAGGGCAGGGCAACAAGACGGACAGCGTACGACCGATCATCAATATGGTGTATCAGCAGCACTGGTTTGCAGATAACAAGAATTTTAAATTGCACCCACCACTGCATGTGCCTGCCGAGGAGTACGACAAGATTCCCGGTCGGTACAAATCCTTGTTCAGTTGGGCGGACCAGCCTTTCGCCAGAGTCAATTGCTGATGGACCCCTCGATTGGTAATGCCGTGGAAAGCTGTTACTACCAGAGCCTGGACGAATCCTCCATGTCATCGGTGGCAGGGCTGTTGGTGTTGCCTGTTTTCGCTGGCAATCAATTGAGTTCGGCTGGCACAGTGCACGATCGGCAATGTGATGGCTACCTTACCCGATCCATGCAACGCAGCGCGTTCGAAGGCAAACGCGGGCAATCCCTGAATCTGGTCGACGTGCCTGGTGAGACGCTCGATAGGGTGCTGCTGATTGGTTGTGGGTATCGGAAGGGCATCGATGCCCGTCGTTTCACTGCCATTGCAGAATGCGCCGCCAGTGCGATGATGGCATCCGGCGCCGTGAGCGCGACCAGCTACCTGGCGCGCGTCGGGGTCAAGCGACGTAACACGATGTGGCGTGTAAGGCGCCTGGTGGAGTCGATGGAGGCCAAGCGATACACAGGCACGGTGATAGGGCGACAAGCGCAGAAACCTGCAAGAAAACTGGACATCTCGTTCGTTTGCCAGAGTACCGGGCAATGCGGGCGAGCGGCACAGGCTTGCCGTCAGGGCGTGGCCATCGCTGAGGGTATACGACTGGCGCGAGATCTGGGAAACCTGCCGGCAAATGTGTGTACACCCGAGTACCTGGCCGGGAGGGCCCGCCAGTTGGCCGTTGACCATCAGAGTATCGAAGTTGACATTCTCGGGGAAGAGGAAATGCGGTCATTGGGAATGGGAGCCATTCTGGCCGTGTCCCAGGGCAGTGCCGAACCTGCCAGGCTAATTACACTGAGATACCAGGGAGGTAAACCAGATGATTCGCCCATCGTGCTGATGGGCAAGGGCATTACTTTCGATACGGGTGGATTGTCAATGAAGTCGGCCGTTGCCATGGAAGACATGAAATACGATATGTGCGGTGCGGCCAGTGTATACGGTGCCATCCAGGCCTGTGCCGATCTGGCCCTGCCGCTGAACGTCTGGGGCGTGGTTCCGGCCGCCGAGAATATGCCGGGTCCTGCGGCAATGCGCCCGGGCGACATCATTACCACCATGTCGGGACGCACCGTCGAGGTTACCAATACTGATGCCGAGGGCAGGCTGGTGTTGTGTGACGCCCTGACGTATGTGCATCGATTCAATCCCGATACGGTGATTGATATTGCCACGTTGACTGGTGCCATGCGTGTAGCGCTTGGGCGGCATGTCCATGGGTTGTTCTCCAACAGTCGTTCACTGGCAGGTTCACTCGAGACTGCGGGCCGGCGAGCGCATGACCGAGTCTGGCAACTGCCATTGATGGCAGAATACAATCATGGCCTCAAATCCCGCTTCGCTGATACTGTCAACATGGCTCATGGGTCGGCCGGAGGGATAACCGCGGCCTGTTTCCTGGCCAAGTTTGCACGCAAGCTGCGTTGGGCTCATCTGGATGTCGCTGCCACCGCCTCAGATGCCAGTCGCACAGGGGCAACGGGCAGGCCGGTAGCTCTGCTGGTGCAGTACCTGATCGACCGGGTACGCACC
>JABDKN010000021.1 GCA_013002205.1 Granulosicoccus sp. | reverse complement strand
TGGCACTGAGCAGGATGAACAGCGTGATGAAATACCATTCGATACCCAGATGAGTCATGGCATAACCGACCAGTACCGGGCCTGTCATGGCTCCGACCCCGTTGATGAACAGCAAGCCACCGGCGGCTGAGGCCATCTGGTCCTGTGCAAGGTAATCGTTGGCATAGGCGACCAGCAGCGAATACAGGGGATTTGCCGTACCACCGAGCAAAACTGCACACACCATCAGCACCATGTAGTGCTCACCTAAGTGCACACCGGTCACGGCGACGATGGCACCGACAGCCGTGATACCAATGATCAACAGGCGTCGGTCGATCTTGTCCGACAGCCAGCCGATGGGAAACTGGAAGACCAGGGCACCAAGAAAGATGGCGGTGATGAAATAGGACGTCTGCGCAATACTCAGACCGCGCTCAGTGGCATAGACCGGCGACATGGCGTACAGCACAGCATAGATGCCACCGAGCAGCAGGATACCGAAACAGGCCAGGGGTGATGTCCTGATCAGCTCTTTCAGGGGCATCGCCCGGGCGGCACTCTGCAGCGGTGCATTCGAGCTGGACGACAGCAGCATGGGTGCCACGGAGATGGAGACCAGCACGGTAATCAGTATGAACAGGTCGTAGCCGGCCGGGTCGGCAATATTGAGCAGTAACTGACCGAGGATCATGCCGGCCATCTGTACCACCAGATAGAGCGAAAGCGCCTGACCTCGCGACTCATTGGAGGCCGAGTGGTTCAACCAGCTTTCAGCCACCACGTAGATGCCGGAGAAGCAGAAGCCCACGATTACCCGCAATACCCACCAGGCAATGGGATCGATAATGGCGGCATACATGATGAAAGCCGCCGATACCAGAGAGCCCAATGCGGCGAACACACGAACATGCCCGACCAGATTCAGGAGCCAGGGCGTGACCTTGGAGCCGCCCAGAAATCCCACGAAATACCCGGCCATGATGAAGCCCATGGTGCCCGAGTCGATTTGTTCGAGTGAGCCCCTGACGCCAAGCAGGGTACCTTGCAATCCATTGCCCAGCATCAACAGCAGAACGCCGAGCATCAGGGCCCAGGTTTGTTTCAGTACGTGCAGCATAAAATTGGCGTGGCAGGTCGGGAGGGCATTGTACGGGCAGGAACGCATTCGGTCTGTGGTTGATCGATGCATTATCGGCACCGATGTCGTGCCGGGGACACAGCAGTGGGTATACTGGGCGTCAGCACCAGCATTCCCGGCCGGTTGCAGGTGTCAGGCGGGCTCGGGCAGACAATAGCGTTTACGGTCCGGAGACTATTATCTTGAGCAAAACCGTCGATTACTACCATTTTCTGATTTCACCCTGGAGCTATCTGGCTATCGGGCGTTTCAATGACCTGAAGCAACGTACGGGTATCAACGTCAATTATCGGCCCATCGATGTCGGTTCCACCTTCAGCGAGATGGGTGGCGTACCCCCGGCCAAACGTCACCCCGCGCGTCAGCGTTTTCGGTTGGACGAACTGAAGCGCTGGTCTGCCTATTTGAATATCCCGATGAATTTAACGCCGGCCTTTTTTCCGGCCGACCAGACACTGGCAGCCTGCATGGTGTACGCCGCGTCACCTGATCAGGCTGGCGTGCTGAGCGATGCGTTTCTCACGGCGGTCTGGCGCGACGAAAAGAACATTGCCGAACCCGATACGCTGGTGGCGATTGCAGATGCCTGCGGCCTTGACGGCAGGGCCTTGCTGGCGGCCGGCGACACGGAGCAGATGCGTCAGAAGCTCCTGGACACCACGGCTCTTGCGCACAGTCTGGATGTATTTGGCTCACCCACCTACAGCCTCGATGGAGAGCTGTTCTGGGGTCAGGATCGACTGGATTTTCTGGAGCGAGCCATCAATGCCTGAAGATTCTTGCGTGTAATTACCGCTCTGCACACCACTGTGGCAGGTGGGTATAGCTTCGACTGAGGAGAGACTGCATGATGAATTGCCAATTGCCTTCTTCACGCCGGATCGCCGGCCTGGCTGCCGTGCTGGCGTTGCTGCTGCCGCTGGCTCTTCAGGCTGAATCATTTCGTTGGGCGGGTACAACGGACCCGCAGACCATGGACCCGCATGCCAGTAACACCGCCCCCGTGCTGGGATTCCTCAACAATGTCTATGAAGGGCTGGTGCGTCGTGACAAGCAGATGCAGGTCGAACCGGCATTGGCCACGAGCTGGGAAAAGCTCGAAGAAGGCGGCTGGCGCTTCACTCTCAGGGAAGGCGTCACTTTTCATGATGGTGCTCGATTCGATGCCGATGATGTGCTGTTTTCCTACGAACGAGCCTCCTCCGAAGAATCCGATGCCCGATCCTGGTTTGCACCCGTCAGCCAGGTCAGGGTGGTGGATGACTACACCATAGATTTTCTGACCATAGAGCCCAATCCACTGTTCCCGAGCTCCATTGCCAATTTCATGATCATGGATCGCGACTGGGCCCGGAACAACGGGGCACTGAGACCGTCGAAGGAGGCGGAAAATCATGCCACGCGCAATACCAATGGCACCGGGGCGTTCAAGGTGACGTCCCGGGATCCGGGAGTCCGGACCGAACTGGAACCGTATGCCGACTGGTGGGATAAGCTGGAATCCAATATCACCCGGGCCGTGTTCACACCCATTGGCCAGAGCGCTACGGGCATGGCTGCCCTGCTGTCAGGGGAGATCGACTTGATTTCTCCAATACCGCTGCAGGACGTCCCACGCATGAAGGAGCGCAATGGATTTACCGTGCACGAGGGCGTCGAGGCAAGAGTCATCATGTTCGGTTTTAGGCACAACGGAGATGCACTGTCGTTTTCAGACGACGTGCAGGGCAGGAATCCCTTTCAGGATGTCCGGGTGAGGCAGGCAGTGTATCAATCCATCGACGTGGACACCCTGATAGCCAAGATCATGCGCGGCAATGCACAGCCTGCAGCCCAGCTGGTGTCTGCAGACATGAATGGCTATTCGGTGGATCTTGGCACACGTCTGCCATTTGACGTGTTGGCCGCCAAGGCTTTACTGGCCGACGCCGGTTATCCGGATGGCTTCAGCTTCGGCCTGCAGTGCCCGAATGATCGCTACATCAATGACGAATCCATCTGCAAGGCTGCTGCATCCATGATGGCCAAAGCCGGTCTGAACGCCCGGCTGTCGAGCATGCCGGTACGCAGTTACTGGCCGGAGCTGCGCGAAGGCAAGTTTGATATGTACTTGCTCGGCTGGTCTCCCGGAACTTTCGACGCCGAGCATCCGATTCGTTTTCTTGCAGCCACGCCGAATGAGGAGAAGAAGCTGGGTAGCTGGAATTTCGGCGGCTATTCCAGTGCGCGTGTCGACGAGCTGCTGCCATCGATCCAGACCGAACTGGACGAGTCCACGCGTCAGGCCATGCTCAATGAGGTCCATAAGATTCTTCAGGATGAAATAGCCTATGTACCCCTGTACGTGCAACCGCTGATCTGGGCGTCGAAAGACAATATCCAGTTGACCCAGCGAAGTGATGACTTCTTCCTGCTGCGTTGGGTCACCGTCAATTAATGTCGTAGAGCGGGCGCGTACACGAGTGTGTAAGTGGGTGCGTAAGTGGGCACGTAAACAATCGTGTAAACAGTTACGTAAACACGTGCGCAAGCGAGCCGGCGCCTGAATTCTGACAGGGTAAACTGGTAAAGATACCGCGCTGACCAATCGCTTTGATCGTCTACACTGAAAAGCCTCAAGGAGGAATCGAGGCATTCAATGTATAAAGCGTTAACACTCTTCACTGCAACTGCCTGCGCATCGCTTGGCATCCATGCTGATACCTGTGTCGCGCCGATACCCGGTAATCCGTACCAACTGGTATTCGAAGAAAATTTCAATGGGTCGACGCTGAACCGCGGACGCTGGGATACCGAATTCCTGTGGGGACCCGGGGTAATCATCAACGATGAAACCCAGTATTACATCAATGCTGACCAGTTCGGCTACAACCCGTTCAAGGTAGCCAACGGGGTCCTTTCCATCGAGGCCATCAAGGCACCCTTCGACCGCTCGCAACTCTATCTGACAAGATCCATCTATTCGGCCAATGCCATGGAGTTGTTATGGCGTGTGCCAGCCAATGCGGTGCTCTACGAGGTTTATCGAGACGGTCAACTGCAGGGCACTGCAACCGGTGGTGCATTCTTTCAAACCGATCTGCGAGAGGGAATAGACTATGCCTACGAAGTCGTGGCACTGGATGCACAGGGTAACCGCCTGGTAGCAGCGCAGCTGACGGTCAACACGGCGGATCGTCCCATGCCTCTAGAGGAGGTTGCTTTCAGCCTCGGGCTGGTGTCGAAAATCTACGGCTCACGCTCTGCGGAGATCATGTGGCAGCAACCCAACCGTGGTTCACGCTATGAGGTGTATCGCAACGGAAGCCTGTATCGCTCGCAATTTGGCTCAGGCTACAGCAGCCTCTATGAACCTGCCCTGGTGCCAGGACGCGACTACCAGTATCGGGTAGTGGCCTATGACCGCTGTGATGAGGTCATCATCGAGCAAAGTATTACACTCAACACGGCCAGCGGCGTGACGCCCAGGGACCCGGCCGATGAACGGCTGGTCATTGGTGTCAGTTACTATGACGATACGACCGCTGAAATTTCCTGGAATGCCGTGCAGGGAGCAAGTCGATTCGATATCTATGACAACGGTGTGTTCGTGGTCAATATAGCAGGCCAGTCACTGTTCATAGACGATCTGGTGCCGGGGATCGATCGCAAGTTCCTGGTGGTAGCCCTGGATACCGATGGCAACGTCGTGGACCAGACGACGCGCGTTCTCAATACCGCCGACAACAGCTTTGCATTGAACCGCCAACCGTTTCTGTCCGGCATCATCACCAGCTACAATTCGTTCCGCTTTAAATACGGCCGTGTGGTCGCGCGCGCGCGGATGCCGGCGGGCAAGGGACTCTGGAGTGCATTCTGGTTGCTCAATGCCTACTACAAGCAGGACCAGCCGGAGGATCCCGAAATCGATATCATCGAGGCAATCGGCGATCAGACGACAATTGCCAACCAGGCCTACCACTACCTGCGCGACCTGGACGGTGACGGCTTCTACACCGACCTGTCGACCACGGAGTTTCGCACCACGATCGCTGACTTTTCCAGGGCCTTCCACACGTACCGGGTGGACTGGGAACCTGGTCTGCTGGTCTGGTATGTGGATGATATCGAGACTGCCCGTGTCACCGGTGATCAGGTCTCGGACGAGCAGATGTACCTATTGGCGAACCTGGCGGTGGGCGGCACGTTTCCGGGGCCTGCAGATGAGACGACGCCCTTTCCAGCGCGCTTCGAGATCGACTACATACGGGTCTATCAACGCTAGAGATCATGCACTGACCGGCCCGCCTCAAAAGCGTGGATAGTCTATCGACCGTGCTGCCCGGCAGGTCAGTCCCATGAGACGGCTGTGAATCAATCGACGGAGAATTGGACAGTTGACGACCGGTTTGTTTATGCTTGCGCTTCATTCAACTTGTTATCAGCATCATGCCTAAGGCTTACTGGGTCGTCAGGGTTTCCGTGACCAATGAAGAGCAATACCCTGAGTATCTTCAGGCCGGTGCACCGGTCTATGAGAAGTACGGAGCCAGATTCGTCGTTCGCGGTGGTCGATGCGAGGATCTGGAAGGGTTGAACCGTCCGCGAAACGTCATCGTTGAATTCAAGGATTACGACACCGCACTGGCGGCCTACAACAGTCCTGAATACACGGCTGCACGAAAACTACGAAATGCCTTCGCCGATTCAGATTTCATCATCGTCGAAGGATTTGACGACTAGGAGTCTGGACTGGTTAAAAAGGGTGCAGGTTTGCAGCCTTGGCTAATTCTAAGCTGTAGTTCAGAATGCGGGTCAACCGGCAGGTGACCGACTTTACATACTAACCAACAGGGGAAAACGGAATGGATTTGCTGAAAATGGGGCAGGAGCTTCTGGGTGACAAGCTTGGGGATGCCAACGGCATCATGGATGCACTGTCTGGGTTGAGTGGTGGCAGTGGGCTGGATCTGGGTGCTATCAGTGACAAACTCAAGGAAGGCGGTCTGGGAGATCAGCTGAGTTCTTGGCTTGGGGATGGTGACAATGCGCCGGTATCTGCTGACCAGATCACCAGTGCACTGGGGGCCGATAAGATCGGTGAAATGGCGTCCAGGCTGGGTGTCGATGCCGGTTCTGCCGCAGAGACCCTGTCGCAAGTCATGCCTTCCCTGCTGGACAAGATGAGTTCAGGTGGCAATCTGCTGGATTCGATTACCGGTGATGGAAATCCACTGGACATGGCCAGGAAACTGTTCGATAAATAGGCTGGCAATCATCGCCTGCCAGGCGACTGTGATACCGGGGCACTTACACACAGGCACCAGGCGGGTAGATTGTCCGGATCTGGTGACAGCGTGTCTCCAGCAGTAGACGTGACACGCAATGGCTCGACGGCAATCGGTTTCATCGCCGTTCTACTGTGGGCCACCCTTGCCTTGTTTACCGCAGCCAGCGGCCAGGTGCCGCCGTTTCAGCTCGCAGCCCTGTCGTTTGCCATTGGTGGTGGTCTGGGTGTCTTCACCTGGGTGTTCAGACCATCGGGCATACGATCGCTCAAACAGCCCGGGGCCGTCTGGGTGCTGGGTGTGGTTGGCCTGTTTGGTTATCACTTCGCCTACTTCACCGCGCTGCGTAATGCCCCGCCAGTCGAAGCCGGTCTCATCGCCTATCTCTGGCCCTTGCTGATCGTTCTGTTCTCGGCGCTGCTGCCCGGGGAGCGACTACGGTGGTTTCATGTGGTGGGAGCATTACTTGGATTGTTCGGGGCGGTGTTGATCGTGACCAATGGCGGACAGGTCCAGTTCCGCTCCGAATACAGCTTTGGCTATGCCATGGCGCTGGTCTGTGCGTTGACCTGGTCAGGCTACTCAGTATTGTCGAGACGCTTCGCCAGTGTACCCACCGATGTGGTGATTGGCTACTGCCTGGTCAGTGCTGTACTTGCCGGGATAGCTCATCTCTGGCTCGAGGACACCGTCTGGCCTGCAACACGCACCGAGTGGATGGCCACGGTGGGACTGGGCCTGGGCCCGGTAGGGCTTGCCTTCTATTGCTGGGACCACGGTGTCAAACACGGTGACATTCAGATACTGGGGGCCGGTTCGTATTCGGCACCCTTGTTATCAACCCTGCTGTTGCTGCTTGCAGGTTACGCCGAGTTCACCTGGGCCATCGCGCTGGCCTGTCTGTTGATCACCGTGGGTGCGCTGATCGCAGCAAGAGATATGATTATCAAATCAACGCGAGTATGAACCTGTGGTCAGGTACAATCGCCTGCGCAAAAGCGAAGGAGATACTGGACAGGTGTTGATTCGTCGCGAACAAGCTGATGATCATCACGCGATCCATCGATTGACAACCGATGCGTTCGCAGGGCAGTCATACAGTGATGGTACGGAACCTGCCATCGTT
Source organism: Granulosicoccus sp. (assembly GCA_013002205.1). Taxonomy (GTDB): domain Bacteria; phylum Pseudomonadota; class Gammaproteobacteria; order Granulosicoccales; family Granulosicoccaceae; genus Granulosicoccus. The sequence continues at coordinate 210 of JABDKN010000021.1, read as the reverse complement.
GATGGTCTCCGTGCAGCTGGTGATCTAACGCTCTCCCTGGTCGCAGTAAAAAATGATGCCGTGGTAGGGCATGTGGCATTTTCTCCTGTACGTATTGGTGAATCCAACAGCGACTGGTATGGACTTGGCCCCATTTCGGTGAAGCCGGATTTGCAGCGTAACGGTATCGGCTCGGCATTGATCATCGAAGGGCTACGTCTTCTTGAAGAC
>JABDKN010000180.1 GCA_013002205.1 Granulosicoccus sp. | reverse complement strand
GGAGTATCTCCCTGATCGGCCTGTTCAATATCGTCGGTTCCTTCCTTGCCGGTGTAGCGGGACAGCGCTTCAGTATGAAAACCAGTCTCTCTGCCATCTATTTTGCACGAGCGATGGTGATACTGTCCTTGCTGCTGCTACCGAAGACTCCCCTGGTCATTCTGTGTTTTGCTGCCAGCATGGGGATTCTCTGGTTATCCACCATACCCCTGACCACCGGCATCATCGCGCAGGTTTTCGGTGTTCGTTATATGGCTACCTTGTTCGGCATCGTCTTCCTGAGCCATCAGCTCGGTAGCTTTATCGGCGTATGGCTCGGCGGCGTACTGTACGATTCGACCGGCAGTTACGATGGCATGTGGTGGGCCGGAATTCTTCTCGGCCTGCTGGCAGCCATCGTTCACCTGCCGATCAACGAACGGCCGCTGAGCCGACTCCAGCCCAGCCTCGATCCGACACTATAAGCCGTCCGAAAGATCCCTTTTTTGACTCCTGGCCGGGACTATGCAGGCGGGTAAGGCTGGCCGGGTGTAGCAGTGACTTCAGGGTGACAGGACCTCGGAGCGACCTGCGCGTTGGCCATCGGCAGAGCGCGCTCTGATGGCCACGACGCCGCTTGCGGAGACGCCCGGTGTGTAGGTCGTGAAATTCATACCATCCAACGAGTATTCCAGTGGCAGGCCAGGCAGGTCGCTGTTCATCGACAGCTGGCCACCTGCAGTACTGGCTCCGGGAACCGGGATGCGATAGTACAACCCCGCCAGGTCCAGTTTTCGCAGCTCTTTTCTCGTAAGTGCTGCAGAAAATCCTGCATAGTCCCGGGTCAACGCCGCCTTGTCGACCCAGTCAGTAGTGCCCGAATAATTCTGGCCGGGATTGTAGTCGAGCTCCCAGGTGGCACGTGACCAGGCCCGCTCTGCCAGGGCGATGAGCCTTGGAAAGAGCATGTAATCAAACTGTTCCGGGGTGCGGACGGTCTCGCTCCACAGCATGCCCTGCATGCCGAGAAAACCTTCGTTTGGGGTATCGCCGGTGGCGTTCCAGTCAAGGCCTTCACGATCGACGGAAGTTTCGGCATTCTGGGGCAGGTTTTCGGGTGCAAATCCGAATACCTTGCGGGTGTCAGTGTAGCGGGTAGCCCAGTAATACCCGCGCTCCTCGGGGTTGACCTCCTGGGGAAAATCGAAGTACAGGAAATCCGGTACTGACACGACGGTTTCATAACCACGGTTGGAGAAACCGTTGATGGGGTTGTAACCCTCCTCGGCGGAGATCCGCTGCCAGTAGTTGACCCCGACGCGCTGGGTTGCCAGCTCGCTGGTATCCAGGTTGTCAAAGATATCGTGATAGGCGTACATCGCGGGTATGTCGGCAGCGGCTACGCGCGTGGCGACTTCCCTGACGAAATAGGATTGCAGGTCTTCACGTGATGAAATGTCCGGGTTACTGGCGATGAGGCTGACGCAGGCCGGTGATCGAGCCCAGGGAAAATCCCACTCGCTGCGATCTATGTCCCCGCGCCAGGTCACCTTATCCGTGGAATTTACATCCTGGAAGCCACCACCCATGAACACATTGCGTGCTTCATCTCCGCCCATGTGGAATATATCCAGCGTGAGGCCAGCGTCGTCGTACATGGACTTGACTTCAGCAATCACCGTGTCGATAAATTCGTAGGTGCCCGGAATGCACGGGTTCAGAATGCCATCATCGTAGTGCTGGATCGTCAAATAACGAGACGTGTCTGCCGGATCATCCAGACGTACGAATACATCGTCTGCGGTCCCCAGATTGAGCGCACGGGCGCGCATGGCTACCACCGCGGCGCGGGCATGTGCCGGCATGTCGAATTCGGGGATGATATCGATCTTGCGCGCTGCGGCATACCGCAGAAGCTCGACAAACTGCGCGCGCGTATAGAAGCCGGTTCCCTGGTTGTTGCTGGCCGGACCAGAGCCCAGTTGCGGCATCAAACCGCCGATTTCCGTGACATTGCCAGCGGTATCCAGCTGGAAAGCGCGGCGTGCACCGATGTCCGTAAGCTCGGGCAGCGATGCAATCTGCAGACGCCAGCCTTCATCATCGGACAGATGGAGATGCAGCTTGTTCAGCTTGTAGGCAGCCATCTGGTCCAGCAACCGTTGCAGCGATTGCAGGGAGTGAAAGTTACGCGCAACGTCGATATGCATGCCGCGGAAAGCGAAGCGGGGTGCATCCACCACCGTGACGGCCGGCAGTGTGGTGACTCCGGGTTGTATCAGCGCCAGTAAGGACTGTGCGGCATGGAAAAGGGCCGTTTCATCGACACCGGTGAGGCTGATGCCGCCGGTCTCGACCTCGAGCATGTAGGTGTCCGGAGCCAGCGTCGGGTCGATCATCGCGCTCAGCGGGGTGCCGGCGCCGGTTAACCCCAGGCTGCTCTGTCGAGCCTGCAACGCAGCGACCGACGCGGCGGACAGATCGGTCCCGACAAAGGAAAAACCGCTGCCAATGTCCAGGTCGCCACTGCCGATTACGATGCTGGAGGGTTGTGGAATGATTCGCGCCTGGATCTGTCGATCGGTCAACTGGTCAGCCGCGGATTGCACTGCTGCGTTCTGTTGGAATCGACTGCTGGCAGAGGCAATCGGCGTGACTTCGCCATTGAAAGACTTGCGGTTTTCACCAGTGATGGCGACGGCATATCGACTTTCATCGGTGTCCTCATCCGTGTTGCCGATCAGTGTTACTTCACCATCGTTCCTGACCAGCCAGTAGCGCGGCATGAAATCGGATTCCATGAGGTGATTGAACTCGGTGACCAGTGCGATCGTCTTGATACTGTCGTCGAAGCCTGTGAATGCATCGGTTGGTTCCAGGTAATTCAAATCGCCATTGACCCGGGAGACGCTGAATTCGTTGCTGTCCACGCGCAGGATGCGGCGGATACTGTGGAAGTAGATTTTCCAGTTACCATCGTTCAGTACACCATTCATATCCTTGATGTGCAGGTTGGTGACGCTGCAGGATGCATAGGCAGCCGCCAGAGTGCTGCAGCTGGTGTTGCCTCCGGACGGGAAGGCATCGCCGCCGTGGTTCTCGACCACCTCATAGACCACGGCCAGACTGTCAGTCATTGCTGCGGCCTTGGTGCGTCCCACCTCCGAGTACAGTGCAGAAGCTGTGGGGTCGACTGGATTTCGCGGCAGTGCTGTACTGGTGTGGCTCAATGTGGACACATCGGCTGGAAAGCCGGCGTCTCCATCGGAACTGTCCGATCCCCCACAGGCTGCAGCCAACAGTGACACAAGCGATAACAGCAGGGTCGACTTCAAGGGTATTTTGTTCATGATCATGTGTTGAAACGTAAGAGCTGGCATTATGCCTGCCCTTCACGCACATTTTCGAGCTGTCGTCGGCACCTTGCAAGAGCTTAACGGGCCTGAACTGCGAAAACCCGGATTGGCGGATCATGCGTGCCTGCTGGGCGCGGCGGCTCTGTGGGGGTCATCGTTCATTCTCAACGAGGTGGCACTTGCCGATTTCCCCCCGGTTGCCATAGCCACATACCGCATCGTACTGGCCGCGGCAGTCGTGTGCGTGATCTGCCGCCGGCTGGCGCTGCGGGTCAGGCTGAGCCGTCGGACCATTTTACTGTTTGCCGCCATCGGTATTCTGAACAGCGCCGTGCCATTTACCCTGATCGGCTGGGGTCAGTTGAGAATAGACAGCGCAACCACGGCAATCCTGCTGGCCAGTACACCGTTCTCGACACTCCTGTTCTCGCACTTCATGACGCGGGATGATCGCTTCAGCTGGTCCAAGCTTGCGGGACTGACGCTGGGATTCATCGGGGTCTTTGTCCTGCTCGGCGATGGCGTCCTGCGTGGCGGTGGAAGTCTGGCAGGGATGCTGGCGATCGTTCTGGCCGGCTGCTGTTATTCAATGTCCTCGCTGTTGATACGCCGACTGGCGGGCACGCCAGCGCTTGTACTGGTTGCCGGCACCCTGGTATCAGCTTGCATCGTTCTGGTGCCTGTCCTGCTGTATCTGCACCCGCCCTGGCAGCAGAGCTGGCATGCGGATACGCTGGGCGCCCTGGTGTTTCTGGCACTTGGTCCCACGGCCATTGCCTATGTGCTGAGGGCTCATATCGTCCAGGTCAATGGTGCGGTGTTCATGTCCAACGTGGGTTATCTGATCCCGTTGTTCGCAGTTGCCTGGGGCTGGATCTTCCTCTCTCAGCAACCTTCTTTGGTGATGTGGCTGTCACTGGGCCTGATTCTGGCAGGTATCGCAGTAGGCCAGCGCAGCAAGCTTACTGTCGAGGCGCAGGATACGTAGCGTAACTTCAGGGGTTTCGGGCTGCATACACCCATGCCGTGCCCGACGCATTGCCGCTGGGTATAATCGGTTCAAGTCAGTCGAATTTTTAACGGATCACTTTAACTATCATGACAAAAGCCAAACCCTGGTCATCCCCCATGCCGGAAGACCAGTTCGAGTTCATGCGCAACATTCTCAAGGCACCGAGCCCGGTCGGACTGGAATCAGCGATGACGATCGGCGTCCTGAAACCTCATTTTGACAACTTCATGCCGAAGTCCTGGACGATGCACCAGTTCATCGGCAATGCCGGTGTCGTATGGGATTCCCATCCAGGTGAAGATGATCGCTTCAGTGTCATGCTGGTAGGTCATGCGGACAAGATCCGCATGCAGGTGCGTAAGATCGGTAGCGATGGCAAGGTGTACATCAACAGTGATTCATTTCTGCCGTGCACGTTGCTTGGTCATGAAGTGACCGTCTTCAGCGAGGACCCTGAAACGCCAGGGCAATACCGGTCTTTCACCGGGGGAACTGTCGAAGCAATGGGTGCCATCCATTTTTCCGATCCGGCTCAGCGCACCGGTGAGAAGGGTATTCGCCCAAATTCATTGTATCTCGACCTGCAGATTTACGGTGAGAACAAGGCGGATCAGGTCAAGCGGTTGGGCCTCAAGCCAGGTGACCCCATTCTGCTCAATCGTCCGATCAGGCGTGGATTCAGTCCGGACACGTTTTATGGCGCCTATCTGGACAACGGCCTGGGCTGTTTCGTCACAGCCGAGGTGGCGCGACTGGTCGTGGAAGCGGGTGGGACCGACCGTATCCGTGTGTTATATGCGATCGCGTCGCATGAGGAGATAGGACGCTTTGGCAGCCGGATACTGGCAGGTGCACTGGTACCGGATGTTCTGATTGGCATCGACGTCAACCACGATTATGTGGCGGCGCCGGGCATCGGTGACCGCAACATGCAGCCACTGGAGATGGGGAAGGGGTTTACCCTGACCACCGGAGCAATAGTCAGTGAACAATTGAATGCGCGCATCAAGACGGCTGCCGCCAGCGAGGGAATTCCCATGCAGATAGATGTCAGTGGTCGGGACACCGGGACTGACGGTATGGCGTCGGTGCTGGCCAGTGTCGACAGCGCCGCTACCTCCGTGGGGTTTCCGACACGCAACATGCACACGATTTCCGAATCCGGACACACCGGTGATGTGCTCGCTGCCATTCATGTCCTTAAATCGACGTTGCTGGCGATGGACCGGGAAGAGGACCTCAAACAGGCATTCCAGGACTCTCATCCGCGACTGGATCAGACGACGACTTTGACGCATCGGGGATTCGAGAAGCTGGACAAGAAAAAGGCGAAGCAGTGAGCTTCAGCCGTGTCAGGCCGTCGGTGCATCGACGGCATTGACCACGGGCCCGGTGTGCCGTCTGTCACCATGTTGCAGACGACCGGGACGTGATCATCTGAACGTAAACCGACTGGCAGGCACGGCGAGCATGGTGTCCCGGGAGGGATTTGAACCCCCGACCTGCCCCTTAGGAGGGGGCTGCTCTATCCAGCTGAGCTACCGGGACGGCAAGCACGATTCACCAGTATAGCTAACCTGAACAATTCATGAAATCGCCAGATCCTTCCAGACCGATTCCACGTTTCCCAAAGCGTCAAAGACGAAACAAGGCCCGAAGGATGCATGGTGAATCGGCGGGTGGATGCGCTGATCGCTGATTCACCATGACCCGGTCACATCCAGTGAAGGCAGGCAGATGATACGCGAGTCAGAGACTACGACAGACAACGCGCCGGAACGGCGACAGCATGTGCGCATCCACGACGCAGTGGGGCTGCATGTCCAGCGTCTGGCCGACATGCCTGCCGCAGGTCAGAGCGTACCCGCCCCCGTTGCGAACACTGTTCGAAAAGCCGATAAATACGGTATCGAAGGCTATCGTGAGGTGCGGCGCGACTACCCCGCTGTGGCCAGCTACATCGACGCATTGGAAGAGAGGATCCGGGAATTACACCTTGATGGGGACGTGGCTGCCAGCAACCCGTCGCATAAAGTCAGTCTCTCGGCCGGGGGCATCTATTTTGCCGACAAGCAATTATTGCAACCAGGTGAGATGGTCGGTATTACCCTGACACTTTTTCCCGGTGGGAAACGCATCGGTAGCGATGCGCGGATTGTCTCCGGCAACGAATCGCCCGATCTGGCCCGCCACGATGAACCCAGCTACAGGGCCGTGTTCGTGCGCATGAGTGATGCCGATCGACAGGTCATCGAGGAACATGTCCAGCGCCTGCTCGACAGGCGAACCCCGTTGCAGGAGTAATCAGGACTGCGGTTCGGGCAAGACCACTTAAGTTTTCTGTGGCCGGCCAGGTAATTGCCGCGCAGGCTCTGTGCTCAGTGGAATTACCTGCAGCCCGGCGTGGGAGATCGGCCAGGCGATACCCTCAATCCACTCAGGACCTCCGCCACCCGTTTGTCCAGCCATCGTTCCCGCCCCTGCAGGAAGCCGACATGTCCGCCGTTTGGCGTCAGCTCCAGAGTGGTCTGCCTGCTCAATTCACTGGCGTGCGGCAGGATATCCGGAGTAAAGAAGGGATCGTCGCGCGCACACAGAATATGGACCGGTACCCGAATGTCCGGCAGGTACTGACGTGCGCTGCAGCGGTGATAATAGTCGTCGACGCCGGCATAACCATGCAACGGAGCCGTAATAGCATCATCGAATTTCCAGAAAGAATCCAGATCAGGGGTGGCAGCACGCAGATTCAGTGACGGATGACGAAGACGCTTCTGCTCATGCTGTCGACGCATCAGCGTGAGCAGGTGTCGCTGGTAGATGCGTGCCAGCCCCTGGTTCAGCCTGTTTGCACCTTCCTGCAGAACCAGCGGTGGCGAGACGGCCAGCGCACCGCTCAGCGGTGACTGATCGCCTTCCTCCCCCAGGTACTTGAGCAGGGCATTGGCGCCGAGTGAATAGCCCAGTGCCAGGAGCGGCGTGCCCTGGAAACGCGTGACCAGGTAATTGATGAACCAGCGGATATCATCACTGGCACCTGAATGATAAGAGCGGGCCAGTCGATTGGGTTCACCGCTGCACCCTCGCCAGTGCATCAGGACCGGTCGGTGGCCAGCCTGTTCCAGTGTCTGGAAGGCGCCTCGTATGTAGCTGCTCTGCATGCAACCGGCCAGCCCGTGAAAAATGGCGACGACGTCTCCAACCGGCCGCTTGCTCAAATTGATGTCCACGAAGTCGCCGTCAGGCAGCTCGATGCGCTCGCAGTCGGTATCCACGACGTCGGGTGTGAACACCCGACTGGCCAATACGGTCTGCAAATGGGGATTACGCAACCAGCGCGCAGCTTTATAAGGACTCTGGATGATTGGCATGGGGGACACTTTATTGCAAATAATGTGTTGCTTAACTGCCAACTCGAACTAAATTTACACTCAATTGCCACACTCACCTGCAGCAGATCTGGGCACATGCGCATTCTTATCGCCAATGACGACGGATACCTGTCTCCCGGTATCCGGGCGCTGCAAGCCGCGATGCGCCAACTTGGTCAAGCCACCATCGTTGCACCTGATCGCAATCGCAGCGGTGCCAGCAACTCCCTGACTCTGTCGCATCCCGTGCACGTACGCCAGCATGAGCCGGACATCTACTCGCTTGAAGCCACCCCCACAGATTGCGTGAATATCGCCTTGAGTGGTCTGCTGGAGGAAGAACAGGACATGGTGGTCAGTGGCATCAATGACGGTCCCAATATGGGTGATGACGTTCTGTACTCCGGCACGGTTGCGGCGGCGATCGAAGGTCGGCATCTGGGGCATCCGGCCGTTGCCGTGTCCATGGCCTCTCATGAACCACGGCACTACGCAACCGCAGCTCAGGTCGTCAGTAACCTGGTGGCACATCTACGGGATGTACCGCTGCCCATGGACACCATCCTCAACATCAATGTGCCAGATGTTCCCTACAATGAGCTATCAGGTGTACGTGCCACTCGCCTGGGTACCCGTCATCCTTCCAAGGACGCTATCCGGCAATTGAGTCCGCGCGGCGAGACTGTTTTCTGGATCGGTGCCGCCGGTGACATTGCCGATGACGGTCCGGGAACGGATTTTGGCGCAGTACGGGATGGATACGTGTCGGTCACACCACTGCAGATCGACTTGACCAGATTCGACAGTATTGCGCCGGTGTCCGCCTGGCTGGAGAGACTGACATGATTGCCAGCGCCCAGCAGATTGCCGGCATCGGTTTCACCTCGCAGCGCACGCGCACACGGATGATTCGACGCCTGATCGATCGAGGCATCCAGAATGAGCAACTGTTGCAGGTCATGGCGACGGTGCCGCGGCATCTGTTTGTCGACGAAGCCATCTCCACACGTGCCTATGAAGACGTGGCGCTGCCGATTGGTGAGGGGCAGACCATCTCCCAGCCCTATGCAGTGGCGCGCATGACGGAGATCCTGTTGCAGGAAGGTCCGGTAGAGCGGGTGCTCGAGGTGGGCACAGGCTCAGGCTATCAGGCAGCCGTGCTGTCGCAACTGGCAGGCACGGTGTTCACCGTCGAGCGCATCCGAACGTTGCTGGATCGTGCGCGGCAGCGCTTTCGCGCCCTGCAATACCGGAACATACATTCGCGCTACAGCGATGGGGGCTGGGGCTGGGCAAGTCATGGCCCGTTCGATGGCATCATGGTGACCGCCGCTCCATCGACAATACCGGAACCCTTGCTGGACCAACTGGCAACCGGCGGGCGCATGATCGTTCCGGTTGGTGAGCAGACCGGGGTGCAGTCATTGACCATCATTACTCGAACGCGGAGCGGATTCACTGAACATCAGGAGAGTGATGTGAAATTTGTTCCCTTTCTTTCTGGCAAGTCCTGAATTGCCTACTACACTCTTGAGTCGCGAGCGAAACCTTGACTGTAATCTGGTCCTGTGACGATGACATACTGCACTGTAGATTGACCGATGAAGCTACTGTCACGAGCCTGTTGCATCTGTACGCTGGCCCTGACAGCCACGGCCTGCTCGACCGTGCCACGGTTGGAGGAAAGCCTGCGCAGTATCGACCTGGGAGCAGAGACCTACGTCGTTCGTGCCGGCGATACCCTGGAAACCATCGCTTTTCGATACAGGTTGTCGCCAAATGAACTCGCTGCGCTGAATCCGGGTAAGGGCAGGCGGTTCGCCCCGGGTACTGCCCTCAATGTCAGATCCGTATCACGCTCCGGCGGCACCTACCGTACCGAGTCTGTAGACGCTGCATTCACCTCTCCCGTGGATACGCCACGGGCAGTACCGGAAAGGGCCGGGAGTCAGTCAGGCAACCGTTCGATAGTTACACCGGCGCTCAATGCAGTGGTTTCAGACGTGACCTTGCTCGGCGCGGGCAAACCCACTATGCGTCAAGGGGCACTGGAAGACGACACCGCCTATGCGCCGCGAGAAGTCATCGAAGAAGAATACACGGGCGGCAGGGATACCCTGGACAGTGCGGATGTGAGTGAACAGCTTCAGCCAATGGTCGGTCGCTGGATCTGGCCGACGCAGGGTCAGGTGGCGCGTGGATTCTCACCCACCGAGGAAGGTCGACATGGCGTGGATATAGCCGGATTACCTGGCCAGCCAGTGGTCGCCGTGATGGACGGAACGGTTGCCTACTCAGGTAAGGATCCCAGTGGTAGCGGAAACCTGGTCATCATTCGACACGACGATTCGCTGCTCAGTGCCTATTCGCATACCAAGGATCTCTATGTGGCGGAAGATGACACCGTTCGTGCCGGAGATCCGATCGGCACGCTTGGCTGGAACGCGCAACAGGAATCTGTGTTGCGTTTCGAGGTGAGACGGGACGGTAATTCACTGAATCCTATGGACTTCCTGAGTGCCCGGTAGGGGACCTGATCAAGCAATTGAATACACGTATGGCATGTAAAAAAACCTACCGGAAAAAAAACAAATGTAAATCCGGTGAATTTACATTAGCAAGTTTGTCTAAGTTCCTTTAATATATAAAAAAACTAGAGAGTGTCCTATGACACAGCATTGGGGAAATTTTACGATGTCCACTGACGAGCGCACCGGTTGGAACCGGAGAAGCGTCGACACTGGTGCGCCTGTAGCAACCGTGGCTGACGATGACGATACTGGCGAAAAGATTACCGCCAGTAAGCTGCGAGATGGCTCCAGAAAGGAAATGGACGCCACGCGATTATATCTTAAAGAGATAGAACACTCCGAACTACTCAACGCCGACGAGGAGAAGATGTACACGCGGCTGGCCCAGAAGGGGTGTGAGAAATCCAGGGCCAAGATGATCGAGTGCAATCTGCGACTCGTGGTGAAGATCGCGCGACGTTACATGAATCGCGGACTGGCCTTGCTCGACCTCATCGAGGAGGGCAACCTGGGGCTGATCCACTCCGTCGAGAAATTCGATCCGGAACGTGGCTTCCGCTTTTCCACGTACGCCACCTGGTGGATACGCCAGACCATCGAGCGCGGCCTGATGAACCAGACGCGTACCATCCGATTGCCAATTCACGTGGTCAAGGAGATGAACGTGTACATCAAGGCGGAGCGTCGATTGCAGCAATCACTGGATCGCGAGCCAACCGCCGATGATATTGCTGCGCTGACGGAACGCCCTGTTGAAGATGTCATGCGCCTGCTGGCACTGCGCGATCGAGTCACCTCGGTGGATGTCGCCATCGGCAAGGACGGTGAGCGACCGTTGCTGGATATCATCCCTGATGAAAACAACGTCGATCCGTCCATGGTGCTGCAAGATGAAACGGTCAACTCCAATATCAATGAATGGTTGCAGAAGCTCGAGACCAAGCAACGCGAAGTCCTGGTCCGTCGCTTCGGTCTGTACGGGCATGAAAAATCCACGCTCGAGGAGGTCGGGCAGGAACTGGGTGTGACACGCGAACGCGTACGCCAGATCCAGATGGAAGCCCTCAAGCGATTGCGCCGCATACTGGAAGGCAGTGGTTACTCTGCCGAGAACCTGTTCCTGGCATGATGTGCATCATCTGATCGGACAGGATGCCGGTCAGCAGTCAGCAGTCAGCTGTCAGCAGTCAGCAGTCAGCAGTCAGCAGTCAGCAGTCAGCAGCAATGTGGGTAATGCAAGCCTGGATTGTACGGGGATGGCTTATCGGGCAGAGACCGGTCGCGTTGCAGGCGGAAGGAGCTGGCCTGTTCATGAATGATCCGGATCAAGGCCGGGGTTCGATCTGCAGTAATGCGGCAGCGACCGGCCGGTACTCGTTGACCAGCACACTGTAGGTGCGACACGCCGCCCGGGTGTTCATCACTTCCAGTGCGATACCACGTTGCTGCAGGTCGGCCAGGAGAGCGAAGTCGGGAAAGACATGCAGGTGGCCTGTGCCCAGCACGACGATGTCGGGGCGTATCGTCTCCGCATCGTCGAACAGCGGCGCGAAATGCCCGACGGTCAATGTCTGCAGATCGCCGCAAAACCAATCCTCGATGACTCGCGTGCGGGTGATCAGGATGTTGCCGTGATAGTCCTGGCCATTGACACTCAGAACCCCTTCGCCGTAGTTGCTGATCAGGTTTTGATCAGAAGTCTCTAGTTGCATTCTCATCTGGCTATAATAGAGGCCCCGAGCCCGGCTGAACACCCTGGCAGGCTCTATCTTATCGCAGGAGACTTCCTTGAAACCGGTATCGATCGGCCTGTTGGGCCTGGGCACGGTAGGCCAGGGTGTGGCCAGAATACTGACTCGTAACGCCGCCGAAATCGAGCGCCGAACAGGGTGTGGCATTCGCGTGACGCTGGCGGCCGTGCGTGACCGGAACAAGGCTGAGGCACTGAACCTGGGTATCGGAATAACCACCGATGCACAAGCGCTGGTCAGTGATCCGTCGATAGACATCGTGTGTGAGGCCATCGGCGGCGAAGATCCCACGCTCGCGTTGCTGCACAGCGCGATTGCCAATGGCAAGCACGTTGTGACAGCCAACAAGGCCCTGATAGCGATTCACGGAAACGAGTTGTTCAGGGCGGCGCACACGCACGGCGTGACCGTGGCCTTCGAGTCTGCGGTTGCCGGGGGAATTCCGATCATCAAGGCATTGCGTGAAGGCCTGGCGGCAAATCGCATCCAGTGGCTGGCCGGTATCATCAACGGCACTGGCAATTTCATTCTCAGTGAAATGGCCGAGAAGGGCCGCAGATTCGATGACGTTCTGGCAGAAGCACAGGCGCTTGGTTATGCCGAGGCGGACCCCACCTTCGATGTGGAAGGAATCGACGCCGCTCACAAGCTGGCCATCATGGCCTCGGTGGCGTTCGGCATGCCACTGCGGTTCGATGCCGTCTACACCGAAGGTATCAGCAAGGTCACACGCGAGGATGTCGAGTTTGCGGACGAACTGGGTTATCGCATCAAGCACCTTGGAGTCGCCCGCCGGCGCAAGGACGGTGTCGAGCTGCGCGTTCATCCCACCCTGATACCCGAAAGGCGCTTGCTGGCAAATGTCAATGGCGTCATGAATGCGGTCGTCGTGTACGGGGATGCAGTCGGACCCACGCTGTACTATGGTGCAGGTGCCGGCTCGGAACCCACCGGCTCGGCAATGGTGGCTGACATCATCGATATCGTACGGGCCCTGGATGCAGATCCATCCCATCGTGTGCCGATACTCGGGTTTCAGGATGATGCGCTGAAAGAGCATGTCATGCTGAAGACGGCCGACTACCAGGCGGCCTACTACCTGCGCCTGCATGCGCTGGATCAACCTGGCGTACTGGCCACCGTCACGGACATTTTCGGCAAACTGGGGATCAGTATCGAGGCGATACTGCAGAAAGAACCGGAAATGGCCATAGCGGGTGAGCTGACCGAAGATTCGATCGAGGTGCCGATAGTCCCCATCATCCTGTTGACCCGACGTGTCAGGGAGGGTCTCATCGAGCAGGCCATCGAAAGAATTCAGGCGCTGTCGACCATCACACAGCCGGTTACCCGCATACGGGTGGAATCGCTGTGACCGGCATCGACAGGAGCAGATGCGGCGCGCTCTTCATCGGCGCCACCCTCGCACTACCACATCATCGACATTTATCCGGTAGATTCCGGATCCAGAGTCCTCAACATGCCTGCAACTGACAGTCGCCCCGCCCATTACACAGGTCTGATCGATCGTTATCGTGAACGTCTGCCCGTGACCGATGCCACACCGGTCATCTCGCTCAATGAAGGTGACACACCCCTGATTCGCCTCGAGAATATCCCGCGGGAACTGGGTACGGATGTGGACATCTTCGTTAAGTACGAGGGTTTGAATCCGACAGCTTCTTTCAAGGATCGAGGCATGACCATGGCGGTGAGCAAGGCTGCCGAAGAAGGGGCCAGGGCAATCGTGTGTGCCTCTACCGGAAATACCTCTGCATCAGCCGCAGCCTATGCTGCGAGGGCAGGCATGACCGCCTTCGTGCTGATTCCGGAAGGCAAGATTCCAATGGGAAAACTGGCTCAGGCAATCGCCCATGGCGCTGTGGTACTGCAGATAAAAGGTAATTTCGATGATGGCATGCGACTGGTGAAAGAGGTGGCCGGTGAGGCACCGGTTGCCATCGTCAATTCGATCAACCCGTTTCGTCTTCAGGGTCAGAAAACGGCGGCCTTTGAAATTGTCGAAGCGCTGGGTCGTGCACCGGACTATCACTGCATCCCGGTGGGTAATGCCGGCAATATCTCCGGGTACTGGATTGGCTACAGTGAAGCCTGTGGCCACAACACCGCATCGTGCACGCTATGCCACGGCCAGTGTCCTTACCTGGATAATCCGTTGACAGATACGCGTCCTGTCATGGTCGGCTATCAGGCCGATGGCGCTGCGCCGTTCATGCGTGACGAACCGGTACTGGAACCCGAAACACTGGCAACGGCCATACGAATCGGTAACCCGCAGAGCTGGGATCTGGCACACGCTGCGGTGAATGAGTCAGGGGGCTGGTTCGATGAAGTGAGCGACGATGAACTGCTCGCCACGCAGGCCATGCTGGCCCGCCAGGAAGGCGTGTTTTGTGAGCCGGCTTCTGCTGTGTCACTGTGTGGCGCATTGCGGGATGTCCGGACTGGCCGAATTCCTGCCGGTAGCCTGGTCACCTGTACGCTGACCGGTCACGGCCTGAAAGATCCGGATATCGCCATCCGCGGTCAGCGAGCGGTGCAGACTGTCAACGCAGATCTGCAATCGGTCAAAGCTGCGATACTGGCGCATATCTGATGTGCTCGTCAGCTGATTTGCCGTATTCCTGCAGCAGATGGATGTAGTGTTCACGCCGAATGGTGGTGGCTCCCATACTCACCAGATGCGGGGTCTCGAGCTGGCAGTCGATCAGGCTGTATCGGCCGCATTGCGCCAGGTGTGCCAGGGCCACCTTGGAGGCGTCTCGCTCTCTTGAAAACATGGATTCACCGACGAATACCCGACCCAGCTGAATGCCGTAGAGCCCGCCGACAAGCTGCTCCGCCAGCCACACTTCGACTGATCGGGCCACACCCATGGAATTCAATTCGCAATAGGCGTCGATCATCTCATCAGTGACCCAGGTTCCGCTGCTGCCCTTGCGCGGTGCAGCGCACTGCCTCATGACGTCACGGTAGGCCTTGTTTTCAGTGATTTCGAAGTGAGCTCCGTTGATTGTCTTGCGCAGGCTGCGCGTGATGCGCAGCTCTTCCGGCCAGATGATGCATCTCGGGTCGGGCGACCACCAGAGAATGGGTTCTTCCGACTCATACCAGGGAAATATTCCCGCCTTGTAGGCACTCAGCAGACGTTCAGGGTTCAGGTTGCCACCCGCCATCAACAGTCCATTGGGCTCGCTCAGCGCCGTGCGTACGGATGGGAAAGGTGTCACATCGTCGTCGGGAGCCAGGAACGGTATCGGCATGGACAGCTATGGGGTAAAGGTGCCAGTCTTGAACGGTAGCAAATCACTGAGCCCTGCGCAGCGTTGCCGCACGTGGGGCCGCTCCCGGGACAGGTAGTCAGCAATTGCTTCGCGAAAACCGGCATGCCGGATGTAGTGGGCGGAACGTGTGATGGTGGGTATGAAACCGCGGCTGATCTTGTGTTCTCCCTGAGCACCCGGTTCGAAATGACGTATTCCGTGATCGATACAGTACTGGATGCCCTGGTAGTAGCATGCCTCGAAATGCAGGGAGTTGTAGTCCTTCCGGCATCCCCAGAAGCGTCCGTATAACGTCGTCGCACCGATGAACATGATGGAACAGGCTACCGGCCAGTGCGGCTGCTCGTCGTTGTCATCGTAGGCGAAGACGATCAGCACCTGGTCACCCATCTTGTCGCCGATGGCCATGAAGAACGCCTGTGTCAGCGATGGATTGCCCCATTTACGGTCGAAGGTCGACTGATAGAAGTCGTGAACCCAGCGCCATTCGGCAGCTGACAGAGAACTGCCCAGTCGCTGAGTCAGCCGCAAACCGGTATCGCTGACGTACCGTCGTTCCCGCCGTATGGTTTTTCGCCGCTTCGACGTACAACGAGCCAGGAAGTCGTCGAAGTCGGTGTATCCATCATTCTGCCAGTGATACTGGCAATCCAGACGCAGCAGATGTTCGGCTACCGACTCGGCATCCGGTATGGATTGTGTAGCGGGTCGTGCTCCCGGGTCGTTTGCTGCAACCTCGAGGTCGCTGACCGTACCCGTTGATTCATGGGCACACAGGATGTCACTCTCGGTTTCAGTGAGGAACAGGTAATGGACACCGGAATAACCCTGGCTGTCGGAAAACTGCTGCACGGCACGCGCCAGCAGCCTGATACTGTGCTGCTCAGGCTGATCGTTTCTCACCAGTATCCGTCGACCTGTGGCAGGCGTAAACGGAATACTCGACACCAGCTTGGGATAGTACTCGAGCTGATGCTGCTGGTACGCCTCTGCCCAGGCCCAGTCGAACACGAATTCACCGTAGGAATTGGTCTTGACATAGGCCGGTACGGCGCCGGTCAGCTCTCTGTCGCCATCCTCACCGGACCACAGCAGAAAATAGCGTGGATACCAGCCTGTCACCTTACCAAGGCAACCCGTCTCATCCAGAGTGTGCAGAAACTCATGGCGCAGAAACGGATTGCCGTCGCGGCACAACGCATTCCACTGGTCGCTGGGAACCAGCGCCAGGGAATCTCTGACTTCAATCTGCGGTCTGGGAATCATAGGCAGCCAAGCGAACGTATGCAGAGTAACTCAGTCCCACAGGTCGTGGCAGGCAAGAGCTCTTTGCCTCGCTGTCATTGGCCGGTGATCGACAAAATGTCAGGATAGTGGCATGGACTCGATATAGCGTTCGGCATCCAGAGCGGCCATGCAGCCTGTACCTGCCGAGGTGATGGCCTGCCGGTAAACATGATCCATGACATCGCCCGCAGCAAAGACGCCTGGTATGCTGGTAGCCGTCGCATCACCCTGGTTGCCACCGTGGACCTGCAGATAACCACCTGCCATGTCCAGCTGATCCACGAACAGGCTGGTATTGGGTGTGTGTCCGATCGCAATGAACACTCCCATCAGCTCGATTTCCCGTGTGCTGCCATCCGTGACATGCCGAATGCGCATACCCGTGACGCCTGACTGGTCACCCAGGACTTCGTCCAGCGTGTGATTCCAGATGATACGCACGTTTCCGGAGCGTTCCTTTTCGAACAGGCGATCCTGGAGAATCTTCTCGGCACGCAGCGAATCCCGGCGGTGTACCAGCAACACTTCACTGCACAGATTGGACAGATACAGGGCCTCTTCGACTGCCGTGTTGCCGCCACCGATGACAGCAACCTTCTGCTGCTTATAGAAAAATCCGTCGCAGGTGGCACAGGCCGAAACACCACGGCCCTTGAATGCCTCTTCTGATGGCAAACCCAGGTACCTGGCACTGGCGCCCGTGGCAATGATCAGCGAGTCACACGTGTAGGTGCCACTGCCACCGACCAGGCTGAACGGTCTTGCTGAGAGATCGACCGACTCGATATGATCACTGACGATTTCCGTGTCGAATCGTTCCACATGCTGTTTGAACCGCTCCATCAGCTCCGGGCCCTGAACTCCCATGGCATCCGCTGGCCAGTTGTCGACATCCGTCGTTGTGGTGAGCTGGCCTCCCGGCTCCATGCCGGCGATCAGAACCGGGCGCAGATTGGCCCGTGCGGCATAGAGGGCAGCGGTGTAACCGGCGGGTCCGGATCCGAGTATTAGCAGCTTGCAATGACGGGGGTCAGCCATGTCAGTCTTTTGTCTGTCAGTGTTAGGCAGTAAGAGGGAACGCATACTACCCTCAAACAACCGCGGTGCGTCAGGTACGTCTGTGAGTGTCTGCTACACTTTTGATTCTGGCGAACTGGCGGCGGGTATGAGGCCGGCTTGAAGAATCACGCCTCCACTCAAGAATAAGGGCAGGACAGTTTTTTGGCACAAGCTACCAAAAAGCGGGCCGCTGCGGCACGCCGAAAAAAAGCGCCTGCGTCGCGCAAAGCCGGTGCTGCCAAGGGCACCGGCAAGGGCGCCGGCCGCGTCGCCAGTCGACGTTCCCCTGCTGCGCGACGTGCTGCAGCCCAGGGTTCCAGAAACGGCTCGGCGGCACGAACGCGAGCGGCGGCAACGGCCAGCCTGACCGGTAACAAAGCACTGGGCAATATGGGTCGCCTGTCCCGCGAAGTGGGGGGCATCGTGTGTGCCTTTGCCGCACTCATCGCACTGCTGGCACTGACAAGCTTTGATGCCAACGATCCCGGCTGGTCACATACCGGTGCGGGTGCGCCCATCCAGAACAGTGTCGGTCGGGTCGGGGCCTGGTTTGCCGATGTCTCTTTCTCGCTGTTCGGTTACATGGCATTTCTGGTGCCACTGGTCCTTGGCGTCTGTGGCTGGCTGCTGTTCCGTGACGAGCGACGCGTTGCAGATGCCTACCAGCCGTTCGTATTCGTGCGTATCATCGGCGTCGCGCTCATGCTGGCCAGTGCCAGTGGACTGGCCGATCTGCATTTCGGTGTGCCGGAAGGTACGTTACCGCACAACACGTTCGGGGGTGGCATTCTGGGTACGGCCGTCGCCTGGCGACTGGTAGGTTTTCTGCACCATCTGGGCACCACACTGCTGTTGCTGGCAATATTCTTCAGCAGTCTGACGCTGGCATTTGGCACATCCTGGCTGCAGTTAATCGAATTCCTCGGGGGCGCGGTTGTCGGTCTCGGCGAAACCGCCAAGCGCAGCGTCCGATCGATCACCGAATCGCATGCAGAACAGGCCAGGATACGCTCGGCAGACCGTGCCCGGGAAACGCACCTGCGTCAGGTGTCACAGGAATCCGGCGCCTCAGAAGGCCGACGTTCAGCATCGCCTGCCACCTCGTTACCAGAGCTTGATCCCCTGCTGGGCATCGATGCTGAACATCCTCCGCGTACCGGGCTGGCCGCCGCCCTGGCGGCGGCACGGGAAAAGGCCCTGGCCGGAACACAGGCCGCTACCGGTGTTGCCAGGAGTGCTGCAACGGCCCTTGGGTCAACGTCGAACAAGCGCCGTATCGAAGCTCTGGATCGCTCACTGGGCGAAGCAGATGCACTGTTGAGCGAACATTTCGATACCCCTATGCCGATCGATGCCGCCACCGCCGACGCACTGGACAATCTGGACAAGCCGGTGACCACACGGCCGTCCGGGCAGACCACGCGCCGGGATACGGAGACGGTGACAGCCGAACCTTCCACACCGGTTCACCACACCATACTGCCCACCATCGATCCGGCGAAAAAGAAGAAGATCGCGATCAAGCCCCGCGTAACCGAACAGAAGCAGGCGAAACTGTTTCTCGATGTACCTGATTCAGATTTACCGCCACTGTCCCTGCTGGATGCGCCGGAACCCCAGCGTCCCGGGTTTTCCGACGCCGACCTGGAAGCGCTCTCCCGCCTGCTGGAGGAGAAGCTTGCAGAGTTCCGCATCGTCGTGGAAGTCGTTGCCGTACACCCCGGTCCTGTGATCACGCGCTTCGAGATGCAACTTGCGCCCGGTATCAAGGCAAGCCGGATCACCGGGTTATCGCAGGACATTGCGCGGTCCATGTCGCTGGTCAGCGTGCGGGTGGTCGAAGTCATCGCTGGTAAGTCGACCATCGGCATCGAGGTGCCCAATGATCATCGCGAGATCGTGCAACTGAGCGAGATGCTGCAGTCGCCGCAGTACATCGAGAAGAAGTCGCCATTGACGCTTGCGCTTGGCAAGGATATCAGCGGCCAGTCGGTCACGGCCGATCTGGGACGTATGCCGCACTTGCTGGTGGCCGGAACCACGGGTTCAGGCAAGTCGGTCGCGGTCAATTCCATGTTGATCAGTCTGCTGTACAAGGCAACTGCGAAAGACGTCCGCCTCATACTGATCGATCCCAAGATGCTCGAACTGAATGTCTATGACGGCATACCGCACCTGCTGGCACCGGTTGTCACCGACATGAAAGAGGCGGCCAACGCGCTGCGCTGGTGTGTCGGTGAAATGGAGCGGCGCTACACGGTCATGGCTGCACTCAAGGTGCGCAACATCGCCGGGTACAACAAGAAGGTGAATGAGGCTATCAAGCTGGGGACACCCATTGTCGATCCACTGTATCAGGCCGAATTGTCACTGACACCGACGGCGGCACCGCCAACCCTGGAACCCATGCCATTCATCGTGGTGGTCGTGGATGAATTTGCCGACATGATGATGCAGGTTGGCAAGAAGGCAGAAGAGCTGATCGCCCGGATTGCACAAAAGGCCCGAGCCGCAGGCATCCATCTGATTCTGGCAACGCAGCGTCCCTCGGTCGATGTCATCACGGGCCTCATCAAGGCCAATGTACCCACTCGAATTGCCTTCCAGGTATCGTCAAAGATCGATTCGCGCACCATACTGGACCAGGGGGGCGCAGAATCCCTACTCGGTCACGGCGACATGCTCTACCTGCCGCCGGGTACGGCATTACCGGTGCGCGTGCACGGTGCCTTCGTCGATGACCATGAGGTGCAGAATGTCATTGCGCATATCAAGCAGACAGGCGAGCCCAACTACATCGATGAAATATTGCAGGAGAGCAGTGTTGCCATACCTGGTCTCTCCGGAGGTGAGTCCGAGGGCGGCGTCGGTGAAAGTGATGCGCTCTACGATCAGGCCGTTGCAGTCGTCCTGGAGTCGCGCAAGGCCTCGATATCCTATGTCCAGCGACGCTTGAAAATAGGCTACAACCGGGCGGCGCGCATGGTTGAAGAGATGGAAGCGGCCGGGGTCGTCAGTCAGGTCACGTCCAGTGGGACGCGTGAGGTGCTGGCACCGCCCCCCGGTGGGTGAAATCGAACGCCTGGCGCAGTTTTGCCGTTGACCGCTGGGGCATCTCTCCCGCTGGCGGAACTAACGCGAGTGCCAGGCATCAGGGTAGACTGCCGGACATGATCCGGTCTGCCCAACAGGACGCCCGTATGCAATTTCACTCAACCAGACGCCGTCGTCGGAACAGGTGGGTAGTTGCTGCCTTGTCGTGGTCGCTGACCAGCCTGTTCACGGCGATGATGGCGCTTCCGGTACTGGGCGGCGAAGCCCTGACGCAACTGGAGCGCTTTATCCAGGATGTAGAGACGTTCCAGGCGAATTTCGAGCAGACCGTGTATGACGAGGACTCGGTACCGCTGCAGAGTTCCTCCGGTACCATCAGGCTCAAGCGGCCGGGGCGCTTCATCTGGAGCTACACGTCTCCGGCAACCCAGGAGATCGTTGCCGATGGTCAGCGAATCTGGCTGTATGACAAGGATCTGGAACAGGTCACCGTCAACGATATCGATGAGCGTATTGCCGGTACTCCGCTGATCCTGCTGATGCGCAGCGAGCCGCTGGAAGAGAGTTTCGACATTGTCGAACTGGGTGAAGCTGAGGGAGTCAACTGGCTGGAACTGACACCCCGTGCCGAGACCTCAGATTTCGAGCTGGTGTTCATCGGTCTGGATGCAACCGGTCTGGCAGCCATGGAATTGCGGGACAACTTCGGGCAGGCCACGCAAATCCGATTCAGTGACTTTGAGCCGGGGGTGATGCTGGAGGATTCACTGTTCGACTTTCAGGTGCCGGAAGGCGTCGATGTAATCGGGCTCGATGACAACTGAAACAGGCCAGCTATTTACCGTAGATGACGCGGTCAGGCCATTGGCCGACCGACTCAGACCCGAAGCACTGGCGGACTTCGTCGGCCAGTCTCACCTGCTTGGCAGTGACAGTACCTTGCGCCAGGCCCTGCAACGTAATCGATTGCATTCCATGGTGTTCTGGGGTCCGCCTGGGACCGGTAAAACAACCCTGGCGAGGATGATTGCCAGTCATTGTGACGCACACTTCATGAGCTTGTCCGCGGTACTCTCCGGGGTCAGGGACATCCGTGAACGCGTCGTCGAGGCACGTGAGAGGCTGGACACCCAGGGCCAGCGCAGTGTGTTGTTCGTCGATGAAGTTCATCGATTCAACAAGGCGCAGCAAGATGCGTTTCTGCCGCATATCGAGGATGGCACCCTGTACTTCGTGGGCGCCACCACCGAGAATCCGTCGTTCGAACTCAACAACGCGTTGTTGTCACGGGTGCGAGTCTACGTTCTGAAGCATCTGGAGAACGCCGACATCCGTGCAGTCATCGATCGCGCACTGGAGGACAGGCTCAAGGGCTTGGGCGCGCTGGACATCGATATGGCTGAGGAATATCGGGATCTGCTGGCGGCCACGGCAAATGGGGATGCACGGCATGCGCTGGTGCTGCTGGAACTTGCCTCTGATTGCGCACGTCGCACGCAAGGCAGGCTCATTATCGACGAGTCGGTTATCCGTGAGGTCACCCGTGACTCCTTCCGCCAGTTCGACAAAGGCGGAGATATGTTTTACGACCAGATCTCGGCCTTGCACAAATCCATGCGCGGGTCTGATCCGGACGCGGCACTGTACTGGTACTGTCGCATGCTCGATGGTGGTTGCGATCCTGTGTATATTGCGCGACGTCTCTTGCGTTTCGCATCAGAGGATATCGGCAATGCCGATCCGCGCGCTTTTCAGCATGCGTTGTATGCCTGGGACAGCTACGCCCGACTGGGCAGTCCCGAAGGTGAGCTGGCCATTGCCCATGCCATCGTGTTCATGAGTTGCGCCGCCAAGAGCAATGCGGTTTACACTGCATTCAAGGCTGCCATGTCGTACGCAAAGGAACACGGCAATCAGCCTGTGCCGATGAGCCTGCGAAATGCCCCGACTCGGCTCATGAACGAACTGGGCCACGGTGAGGGGTATCGCTACGCTCACGACGAGGTGGATGGTTTTGCCGCTGGCGCTGACTATTTTCCAGATACACTGGAGGCGGTCAGGTTTTATGAACCGGTGGAACGGGGCCTGGAAATTCGAATTGGCGAGCGGCTCAGGGAACTTCGACGGCGCAACCAGCAGAGCTCTGCAGGCTGACTACCGGTGTCCAGCGCCGTAGCAGGCCTTCATCTCGTCGGTGGCACTGACAGGTGGTCCCTATCCGCTCCATGGGAGAGGTGAACATGTCGGAATTTGCACTACGTGAAACCACGGTCGTCTTTGCCCGGGCACGCTGGGATGATCCCGCTGACTGTCTGGCCGTCATTGACCTGCTGGATGCCTATGCTCGTGATCCCATGGGCGGTGGTGAGCCGCTTGGACAGTACGCCCGTGCCAATCTGCCAAAGGCCATGGCGACAACCCCGGGTGCATTTTCGGTGATTGGCAGGCGCAAGGGTGAGCCGGTAGCCCTGGCCAACTGTTTTACGGCACTGTCCACCTTCGCCTGCAAGCCATTGATCAATGTTCACGACCTGGTAGTAGTGGCCGATGCCCGCGGGCTGGGAATAGGCCAGCAATTGCTGATGTACATCGAACGTGAGGCAAGCCGCATGGGGTGCTGCAAGATCACTCTGGAAGTGCTGACTGGAAACCGACCGGCCCGTCGTTCGTATGAGCGGTTCGGTTTTACCCCCTATACACTGGATGAATCCACTGGCCACGCGCTGTTTTTACAGAAGCAGTTGTGTAAGTGAAAACTGCCGCCGAGTGTGCAGGCGTACTGTTCATTCACCGTGTTGCGAGATGGCCCAGGCCACGTGTTCGCGGATGACCGGTGAGGGATCCTCGGCGCGCAAATGCAGGGCCTGCAGAACTTCCGCCGTGCCTGGCGCATTGCCCAGTGCCACCGCAATGTTTCGTATCCAGCTTTCGTAGCCGATTCGGTAGATCGCGCTGCCGGCCATTCGAGACCTGAAATCCTCCTCGGTCCATCGGAAGAGCGTCACGAGTGCTGGACTGTCCAGTTGATGACGCACACGGAAATCCTGTTCGTTGGTATCTTCGCTGAACTTGTTGAACGGGCAGACCAGCTGGCAGTCATCACAACCATAGATCCGATTGCCCATCGGTGTACGGAACTCGACCGGAATCGACCCTTTCAGTTCGATTGTCAGGTAAGAGATGCAACGCCTGGCATCCACCTGATATGGCGCAACGATAGCCCCGGTGGGACAAGCCTGGATACAGGCCGTACAGCTTCCACAGTGTGATTCGCTCTGCGGAGGATCTATCGGCAGGGGCAGATCGGTATACAACTCACCGAGAAAGAACCAGCTGCCGGCATCGGCAGATAACAGATTGCTATGCTTGCCGATCCAGCCGAGTCCGGCTTTTTCCGCCAGGGCCTTTTCAAGTACGGGTGCGCTGTCGACAAAGGCCCGGTACCCAAATGGACCGAAGTGCTCGCCAATCATCGTAGCCAGCTGTTGCAGGCGGGCTCGCAGCACCTTGTGGTAGTCGCGACCCAATGCGTAGCGGGAAACATACCCCAGTGCGGGGTCTGCCAGCACGGACTGCGCATCGACACTGTCAGGCGGGTAGTAGTTCAGCCGGACCGAGATGATCCTGACGGTACCTGGCAGCAGCTCTGCTGGTCTGGATCGGCGGGTACCGTGTTTCTGCATGTAGTGCATCGTCCCGTGATAACCGGCATTCAGCCAGTTGATCAGGTGTGTTTCGTGTTCGTCCAGCTCGGTATCGGTAACCGCACAATGCGCAAGCCCGAGGTCGCTGGCGCAGCGTTTGACGAATGCAGACAGCTCACCGGGGTTTTCGATCATGGGTGTCAGGCTCACCTCGATTCCAGCGGTGCAGCGAAGTGTCCGCTTTTGTAGTACACGACAGTGCCTTCCACCGCGCCCCACGATTGCCAGGCGGCCACCGGATTGCGTATCCAGCTACCCGCAGGATAGTGGCCATGTGCATCGAAAAGCGACCCCTTGAGTACCAGAACTTCTTCGCCCATCGGGTCGAGTCGAGGAATGAATGCCACCGGCTCGCTCCAGCGAATCAGCATGGCATTGCCGGTGCCGTGCCCGTGCAGGGGCAGAACCTCGGTGCTCGTCGCCGGACCCGGCAGCCAGCGGTCCTCTGCCCGCGTATCGAGTCGTCGCTGCTCTGTGTCACTGGTCAGCATCTGTCCGGCAGCCAGGTACAGCAGGGCCGTTTCCTTCTCGGCTGATTTTCTCACCGTTTCACCGGAATCGTTGCCCGGTGGCACGGTACAGCGAAAGGTCAGAGACTGCAGGTGCCTGTCCGGAGACAACGGCAGGCGCAGGTACATCCCGGCAGGATCGACGCCCATCGAGGATTCCAGTTCACCGCGTTGCACGAGGATCTCCAGATCCGGATTGTCGCCCAGGCGTGCGGGCGAGCAGGCCGGGTCGAGACGGATCTGCCCGCTGAGGCGGGGTGTGATACCCGGTACGTACTCCAGCACACGCAAATCGACACCGTCAATCTGTGTCGAACGCCACACGGCGTGCTGGGGAAGACTGACGACACGCTGGTTGAAATCGTCGTTGAGGGCCGGGATTTCGTGGGTAAACCACCAGGGTAGCTCGAGTCCCTGTTTGATATCGTTGATGTATTCTTTTCGCTTGATCATGGTCGCGCCACTGTATACCGCAATCTCTCCCTGAGGGTATCGGCGAGATGCGCAAAGAACCGTTGAATTTTCTCTGAACGTTCTCTATTCTTAGAGAGTACATTAGGAGAACGTTCATGGAGTCCAGCAATCCTCTCACCCACCTGGAAGCCCGTGTCCTGGCTGCCATAGAGCGCCACATCAGGGCGGAAGGCGTTGCCCCCACCATTGCTGAGCTGGCCGGTAATCTGCGACTGAAATCCAAGGGAACGGTGCATCGTTATGTGCAGTCGCTGATCGCCAAGGGGCGTCTGGAGCGTCATGGCAATGGCTGGCGGGGTCTGCGAATCGTGGGACTGGCCATGCCTGAGCGTCCCTCCAACGTACAGCGTCTGCCGGCACCCAGGCGCGCCGGTTCGCTGACACACCTGGTACCGGAGTCAAATATCAGCCAGCCGATGGATCTGCCAGCCGAGCCCAGCGAGCAGACGACCGGTGATTTCCGTATCCCCCTGCTGGGACGCATTGCGGCCGGTCAGCCAATCGAAGCTATCGAAGATGCCAACTATCTTGACCTTGCTGCGTTCTTCATCGGTCCTGATCGCTATGCATTGCGCGTGAGTGGAGACTCCATGGTCGATATCGGCATACTGGACGGTGATACGGTCATTCTGCGCAAACAGGACACCGCCGAAACGGGCGATATCGTCGTGGCGCTGATCGACGGTCAGGAGGCTACGCTGAAACGACTTGGAAAAATGCACAGTGGCGCGGTGGAACTGATTCCGGAGAATAGCGCGATGTCAGTCATGCGATATGATGCGAGTCGCGTCAGCTTTCAGGGGGTACTTGTAGGACAGTTGCGCAGCTACTAGCTTACTCTCGCCCGTCAAACCTGGTGGTACCGATATCATGATTAGAGAAAGTTACCGGGTCGTTGCACCTGATCGATTCCTGAGCACACGATTCATCGACGAACTCGTCACCATCACAAGCTCGGGCACGCCAGTGGTGAAGACCGGAAATGCCCTGGAACTGGTCGAGGGCGAGCGGGCGGCGGTGACCTATGTGCCGTTGAACGACGTCTCGGGGGCAATCCTGCGGGAATCGGCGACCCGGTTCCAGTGTCGCTGGAAGGGCGAGGCTCGGTACTACGATGTAAATCTACCGGGCGGGGAGACCATCCTGGACGGTGCCTGGGCCTACCCGTCGGCACCGGATGAGCTGGCGGCAATCAGGTCGCGCGTGGCATTCGACCCTGCGCATTTCGTAGAGCAGTTTTCAACAGGAGGGTCACTGCATGACCGCACTGGATGAACAGGCACTGACCGCACTCAAGACTGCGTTCTGCTACATGCCCAAGACCAATGATGTCAATGAATTCGACCATCCCGGCCGTGTACAGCAGATCATCGAGGATATCGAGACGGTGAGGGAGGTGCTACTGATAAACGGGGTCGATCCGGACGAAGTTGCCGATGAAATTCACCCTGATCAGGCTAACAACTCTTCGTATTGACGCTGGATTGACGCTCGATTGACTCTGCATTGAGTCCCTATCGAATCCGGATTAAAACCGTATTGAGTCCTGGGCCACTACGGGAAGTCTCCTGTCGGCACTCGCTGGATCTCGTTCAGTGACCTGTTTCTCAACGATTGTAAAATCTCACCAGGAGGTTTGGACCAGTTATTTGAACTATGCTATTAATGGTCCGCGCGTGCGAATGCGCCTCGTGATCGCCGATTGGCAGGCTTCAGCCAATGGCGGGACAATGGACTGTCAGGTTAGAAAGACAGTTACTTCCGGATGGCAAGTAACTGCAGGCACTCCGGTAAAGATCCCTTAAATCAGTCATTTATCAGACCAGCAACGAGTTGCGCAGCGGTTAACCGGCAGGTTATTTGCGTACCTGTCTGAAAACAGCTTATCGACGACGGTGAGCAGACCGTCTTATGTCGTCGTCGTAAAATACGAACAGCATTTGGACACCTTTTTAATGAGTATCCGAGTTTCCAGGAAGTCCGGCACGATCCCCATGTCCGACAATTGTGTCAGGACAGCCATCAGTCTGATGGTCAATATTGTCGAAACGACCTGTGAGCATGAAGCTGATCTGGATTTGATGCGTCTGGCGAACTTCATGGACCTGTATCGCATCTATCTCACCCATGCCGTTACCCCACAGCCAGGTGCGGACGCACTGGCCATGACCGTCACCGAACCTTCTGCCTCAGTTCTGGAACCAACCCTGGGCATCACCGATTGTGCCAGCTTCGAGCAGTTCATCAGCGATTCACGACTGCTCCATCTCGCCGCTGCGGCGGCCAGCCGTGAAAGCGGGACCGTGGTGGCAACACCCCCTCCACTGAAAATCAGTGCCAACGGTGAACTGAGCTAGACAAACCGTTGCCTGCGGGCCTTACTGGTTCGTTGATGCGGCGCTACCTGCTCAGTGGCCCGTCGTCACTGATCAGGGTACGGGCGAATTCCATGATTCTCGTCAGTTCTTCATTGCTGAGTTCCTCAGGCGCTCGTTCGCTCAGGTGCAGCGTCTCAGAATGGCTGATGCGACCAGACAGTGCGTTGACCAGCTGGACACTGACTCGGGTTTCCTCCGGCAACGGAACGACATCCAGAGAGATCAGGTAGTCGTCGGGCCAAAATTGCTCTACCTGAGCGGTGCGTAGCAGACGGTGCACACGTATATTCTCCGATTCGGAAAAAACGCCACTCAGCAGTGTGTTCAACTGGCTCTCCAGTGATCCTGCAGATTCCATGGCACTGACAAAAACGGTAACACCTTCAGGACGCTGGCGAATGCTGCCCGAGGAAAACGCCGGAATACCCGCAGGATTACCGGCTTCCAGGGCAGGTTCGGCTTGCTCATTGGCCTTGAGCCATACCCAACCCATACCCGTTACGACCAGCATTGCACAGGCAATGAGCGCAGATGAAAAGCGTCGAGGAAGTTGCCACGGCGATGACGCATTGCGGGTAACAGACTCATTGACTGCCTGTCCTCGCCCAGTGGCGGGTCCCACCCTCTCCTGCAATCCAGCGACCCTGCCTGCGCCGTGAACCTGCTCCATTTCAGTAGAGACTGGCTCCTCGGTCCATCGGTGATCAACTACCTGCTCCCGCTCCTGCTTGTCTGGGGCACTCGGCTCTGGATCGATGGCAAGCGTTCCGGTTGAGGCGGACGGATTCAACCGTGGCGGTGTTTCTGCCCTGGCCTGGTCAGTGCCCGAGGCACCCTCTGCCGAGGTTCCCGCGACATCCCTGAGAATGAAATTCGGTACATAGGAGCCGGGCTTCATCTGGATGATGACGTCGGCGTCCGGGTGCATCTCCCAATGGGCCGTGAGCGTCGATCTGAGGCGACCTGCGAGAACGCGTACGACGGGATCGTTCTGGGGGTCGAAGGTCTCAGGCTTCCCCAATGCGTCCACGGCGACGGTATAGGCCTTGATCCGATTCTTGTTGCCCGAGGCCGTCTGTTCCACGACATAACGCAGAAAGGCTGACATCTGTGGCGCTGCGAGAAATTTCTCCGAGGCGAGAATGCCCTGAAGAGCTTTCATGATTCGCTCGTATCCAGGATGAACCTCGCCTGGGGGGATGGGCGGTTTTTGCATGACGAGCTAGCTACCTTCTATCCATCATGTCGCCGCGCTCTAACAGGCATGGGTGTCATCGGCATCATCGTGCCGAAATCGGTAATGATAGTGGTATATAGATAGTGGATCGTCCTCGGCGAGCGCAAGATTTGATAGGTTACACTGGCTGTTTGCAGCCTTGATGAACCAGGATTCAGGGGCAATCAGCTATACATGAACAAGGAAAAGCGTGCCGAGATATTCCGCCGTTTCAAACTGGCCAATCCCCAGCCGCGAACAGAGCTTGCCTATGAAACACCTTTCGAGCTGCTGATCGCGGTGATGTTGTCGGCCCAGGCCACCGATGTCAGCGTCAACAAGGCGACCGCCCGATTGTTTCCAATTGCCAATACACCGCAGGGTCTGCTCGATCTGGGGGTGGACGGAATAACACCCTTCATTCGTACGATCGGTTTGTTCAATGCCAAGGCGCGAAATGTCATCGACACCTGTCGAATACTGTGTGAGCAACATGATTCAAGCGTACCGAATACCCGTGAATCGCTTGAGGCCTTGCCGGGAGTAGGCCGCAAGACGGCCAATGTGGTTCTCAACACCGCATTCGGCCAGCCCGCCATGGCAGTGGATACCCATATCTTCAGAGTTGCCAACCGCACCGGCATTGCAACCGGCAAGAATGTGCTGGAGGTGGAGAGGAGGCTCCTGCGACTGGTGCCCGCGGAATACCTGCTCAATGCCCATCACTGGCTTCTTCTGCACGGACGTTATGTATGTCAGGCCAGAAAACCGGATTGTCCGAACTGCCTGATCAGCGATTTGTGCGAATTCAGGACCAAGACACCAGTGCCTGGTAAGCCGGACGGACAATCGGCAAAGGCCAGCAGGACAGCCGGGGACGATACGCCTGGCGGTCCGCCCGGACGCGATCCTGATGGTAATACTGCCGGCAAGGGTGCCAGGGAGGATGCCGGGAAATCAGGCAAGGGAACGTCGTCGCGTACCAGGCTGCGGGCGAGGCGCACGGCGGCTGGTCATTCGGCTTCCGGGAAAAACGGAAACGCATGAGCGTCACGCTGCCGGATACCCCCATCAGCGATGCGAGCGCGGAGCTCGAATTCAGTCGTTTACTGCGTTCAGCGGCGATCCTGCTGGTCGGTGACGAGTCTGACTCGCGGGATTCTCTCAAACAGGCATTTGAGGATAGCTGCGCACTGCTCGAGGTTGCCGGAAGCGCCGAGGAGGCGGAGGCACTGAGATTGCGCTATCACTTTGACCTGTTGTTGGTCGACATACGCCTGCCCGGGCTTTCAGGGCTGGAGTGGGTAAGAAGATTACGTGAGCGCGGCGTTAAAACACATGTGATCTATATGACTGACCACGCAGAACTGGAGATGGTCATAGCGGCATTGCGTAACGGTGCGGATGACTTCATCTTGACGCCCGTCAAAACAGAGCAGATCTTCCTGTCGATACAGCGAACGCTGATGCGGCGTGAGATTTCAACAGAGAATTCACTGTTGCGCCTGCAGATGGAACAGATGCAGCAGCGCGATGGACTGGTTGGTAACAGCGAAGCCATGCAAACTATGCTGACGATTGTGCGGCGCGTGGCAGGTACACGTTCGACTGTCTTTATACGGGGGGAACCTGGAGTAGGCAAAGCGCTGGTTGCTCGTGTCATTCATCGGCTCAGCCGCCGCGGTGGCGCGTTTATCCAGATGAACTGCGGGAGCGCAGACAGTGACACGATGGACAGGGAACTGTTTGGTCATGTGAAGGATGCCTGTGCGGGCGCGGAGCAGACACGCGACGGATTGATCGTTCAAGCCGACAAAGGAACACTGTACCTGGACGATCTTGAGTGTTTGTCCGAGCCTGTCCTGAAGCGGTTGCTCGGTACACTGGAACGAGGCGTGGTGCGGCCGATCGGCAGTACGCGCGAATTTCCTGTGGATGTCCGTGTCATTGCCACCTTGAACAGTGAAGCGGATCGGGTTGACGAGTTCGGCGAATCCTGCGAGCGCTTGATATTCCGACTGAACGGACTGCCCCTGACGGTTCCTCCACTTCGCGAACGCGGACAGGATATCGAGTTACTGGTGCAGCATTTCATGGACCAGCTGTCTTCCGAACTGCGTCTGTCGCCTGTTCAGTTACTGTTTGCCGATTGGCAGAAACTGGGTGATTACGGGTGGCCGGGGAATGTGCGTGAGCTGCGTAATGTAGTCGAGCGTACATTGCTTCTCGGCAAGTTGCCGGTTGACAGTCTGCACCAGGGCGTCGTGCAGTCTTCCCGGAATGCGCCGGGATACCCACATGACTGGTCCATGGCGCAGGTTGAACGCAGTCACATCGAGGCGGTACTGGACTCCGTTGGTAGCAATAAATCGGCAGCCGCACGATTGCTCGGCGTTTCCCGCAAGACGCTCGAACGCAAACAGGCTCTGTGGCACAAGGCAGACCGGGGCGGGTAAGATGCTTGAACGGTCTGCGTGTTGACATCGCGGGTGCTGCATGTTCGGGAACGTGTATCCGGGCACGGTCGATGCAGTGTTGGGAGCTGTGGCCGACGCTTCGGAGAAGTGAACATCTGTGAACTCTCGGTGTCCGAAGGCCGTGCAGCAGTACACTCACTCATGTCTCGATGGCAAATGCAGATTCGTCAGGAAGCAGTGGGAATATTACCGTCTGGCTGGCCGGATAAAGTTCAGTTTCAAACGGGCGCTGTATTGCTATTCTTAAACCCAGCAAGGGCACTATCGGAAATCCAACAACGTGGCGCGCGCTTATCCGCTCACTGATCTAGTCAAACTCGTCAGAGCCTACGGAGTTCTGGCAGGTACCTCCGACATGGAACGTGTGTTGGCAGGTACTTTGTCCCGCGAGTGGATCGCAAAGGAGGTGGAGCACCTGGTGCCCCTGTCCTCGTTACCCCCAAAACTGTTCGAGACGCAGCGAGGTAGAGACCTGCTCGCTGCAGAGCTCTTCTCCAAGCAGGATATCGATCCGGAAACCATCAAGCCGGAAAATCTGAGCATGCGAATCGCCGGAAGCCGGCGTATGATCAATACGAACCGCCTGCCCAAGCTCGAACCCATCATTCACCAGGCCGTTCTGGCCGCCAACATGTTGCTTGGTGTGCGCCTCTACGGCAGTCATGGTCGTGGCACACGAAGCATGACACATGATCTGATCGTGGCCACCATGCTGCAGGATTCCTACGGCAAATCCCACCGTTACAGTGCGTTCTCGTCACATGACCACGAAATCGTGGACGACACCTACATTTTTACCTGGTTTGGCGATTCGGTTGGCAAGCTGGTCATCGCCCTGGCTGAATACCTGGCATTGTTCAATGAATCGGTGGCGGGCGCTCTGCCCGTACCCGAACCACCGACCCCGGAAATCGCGACAGCGGTGGCAGCCATTCAGGCCAGCCGTCTGCGACTGGTGGCCCGTGCGGCCGGTGACCAGGTCATCAGTTTCATGGACAGGGAACAACGCAGCGAACTGGAAGCCGTGGGCATTGATTGTGCGGCCGATTTTCCTGAGCAACCCATGCTCGAGCAACACTACGACTTGACCCTCAAGGCGTTCAAGCTGCCGGGAGTCGACCATTACGCCTTGCGTGAGCCATTGCGCAATACCTTGCTGATGGCTGTCCGCGATGCCCTGGATGATCCGGCCAAACGTGAAAGGTTGTCCGGCCGGCGGGGCAAGGCGGTGCATGAGGTGCACATCAACCTGCCCGTCATGGAATATTTCGTCGTCTCTGAAGCGCCCAACTCCATTGAGGCGGTGCATGTCGCCAGTCTGGAGATGATGCGTTCCCTGGAAAAGGGTCGGCGCAAATCGCTCAGCAGCATGGCCGCGCATGCCTTTCGCATCTCGGCCATCGCAGAGCGGGTTCTGGGGCGCGCGCTCGAGCCGTTGATCGTGACGCTTGCGATGCTGCACGATGTCGTCGAGGACGGTTCCGTGCGGGTTACCGGTTACGGGCATTCATTGCGCAAGATTCAGTTCCGCTTCGGTGGTCCGATCGCTGCCATGGTATCCGAACTGACCGATTCCACTGTGCATTCTGCCGGCGCCAGCAAGGCAAACCTGACGCTGCAACAGCCGCACCTCCTGTTACCGCAAGCGCAGTATAACGTGGGCCGTTTCACCGATATGACAGTCAAGGCCACGGAGGCGGAAGTGCCCTATACGCTGGCAGGTATCGTCATCAAGTTACTCGATACAGTCGTATCGCTGGAAGAAGGCATTCGTGATCCTGAACTCATGTGTGGACACTGGCGTCACAGTGGTGCACGTATCTACTGGGCAGAACGGGACAGGGGGGCCATCGTGACACCTCTGCTGAAGAGGCTTCTAATTGAACTCAAGTCCAGCCAGGCCGATCCCAAATATGCTACGCGGCCGCATCATGTCAATGCGGTACGCCTGCGCGCAGGTTCAGCAATCCTTGAAACCGTGTTGATGTACCAGGACATGTATGCAACACAGAACCTGGCCATTCTGGCGCAGGAGTTCAGTCTGGATGCGGTGCAGAGGGAAACTCTGATCAGCCTGTTCTATGATCGCAATGTCAACCAGAAACAGTTTGAGGAACGTGTGCTGCACGGATTACTGGATGACGAAAAGCTGCGGCAGAATGTCGAGTCTGGCCAGGTGGCCCACATCGGCTATACCACCCTGTATGCCAAAAACGCAAAGCCTGACTCATCACGCAGCGAGCAGACCTTCATCGAATACCGGAACAGTGCGTTGAGGCGCCATAGGATGCGGCGCGATCTTGGCATCGACACCACCGAAAAATTGACGGCACTGACATTGCGGCAGGAGCAGGTACTGCGCATGTTCGATCGAACGGTGTGGCATGAAGGCGAATCCGGCCGGGTCGAGAAACAACGCGAGTTGCAGGGTCACGGTCGCCGTCTGGCTGCGACGGGCAGTTGACATTGCGCTGCCGTCATCAGCGTACTGATGTTCCGGTGATGATTATCCAAGCCCACGCTCAGTCGATGGTCACCAGCTGGGCATTTGGAAGCAGGCTGTAGCCTCCCAGGCTGGCACTCAAGGCATGCGTCTCGGTATCCTGCAGGCGATTGAGGAATTCCTGAACCAGTGTGCGGAAATAGGTCTTGCGCGTCATTACCAGATCAAGTGAGACGTCGGTAACCGCCAGGTATGGCAAGCCGAAGTCGGCTGCGGTGCTGTGCAGTCCACAACAGATATCTGCATGGCCGGTATTGACGGCCGCCGCTGCGCTGATGTCACTGTTGCATTGAGTGGACACCTGCAACTCGGTCATTTCGCGCCCTTCAGTCAAGCACATGTCCTCCAGCAGCCGCTCGGTTCCGGAATCACTCTGCCGCCTGGCCCATCGCAGGCTGCGGTCTGAGATCAGTCCGGACACCGTATTCCCACAGGAGCCATTCAACCGATGGGCAAGCGAGCGGGAGAGCAGCAGCCCCTGGCTGCGTTGCAGGCAGCGCACGATCACCCAGCTCTGGTGATTGCGATAGCAACGCAGCAGACCCATGTGACGTCTGGCACTTTCCTCGGTTGCCCCCCAGTGCATGAAGCAGGCATCGATACGGCCGGAATCCAGCATGCGCAGTCCATGACGAGTGCCTGCCGGGCTGTAGCTGAGCAGGGCATGCTGTTGCCAGTCTATGGCAACTCGGCTGCACAATTGATGGACCAGACGGTCATCACTTCCCGCGATCAGCAATCGATCATGCATGACACCGCCATGGCTGTTTTCCAGCAACCAGTCCTCGATGAGACGACGCGGAAAAATCCACTTACCGGTGACCTTGGTGCCGGGAATTTCTCCCAGTCCGGCCAGCTGGTAGATCTTCTTTTCATTGACGTGCAGTAATTCCGCCAGTTGCGGTACGGTCAGGAAGGCCGAGAGCTGTCTGTCCGCATTTTCCCGGTCGATGCCGGGATAAGGCAATGTGTCCACGGGGGTCGTCATGACACTCAGGCCAGATCACGCATGCCCTTGGTAGGGGGCGGACTCCGGCGCTCAGGAGGAATGGCGTCGAAATTTACATGTTCATGGCCGTTGTAAATCAGGAAATGCCGGCCCTTGGCCCGTGCAATCATCGTCATATCGATCTCGCGTGCGAGTTCGAGACCCATCTGCGTTACGCCGGATCGAGAAAGTAGCGTGGGAATGCCCATGAATGCTGTCTTCATGACGATTTCCGACGTCAAACGTCCCGTGGTGTAGAAAATCTTGTCACCTCCATCGATGCCTTCGAGCCACATCCGCCCGGCGATGGCATCTGCGGCGTTGTGTCTGCCGACATCCTCGACATGAATCATCGAGTCGGTTGCAGTGCACAGACCGCAACCATGCACGGCGCCGGAGACACGATAGACATCATTAAGCTGACTGACATTTCTGATCAATGTATAGATCTCTGATTGCCTGAGCTCAGGTGTGGACAGATTCACCTCGTAGAGTTTGTCCACCGTGCAACTGAAAATGGTGCCCTGCCCACAGCCACTGGTCACTATCCGCCGTTTCATTTTCTCCTGCCAATCCGCGATTCCCGCGCCTGAGAAAGTGGTCACGTCTACCAGTTCCCGATCCCAGTCGACGACGACTGACTTGATCAGATTGATGTCATCGATCAGTTTCTGGTTGCGGATATAGCCCAGAGTCAGAGCCTCAGGCTGGGTTCCCAGGGTCATCAGGGTAACCACTTCCATGCCGTCCACCCGGATGGTCAAGGGCAGCTCGCCAGGAATGTGCGCGTCAACGCTCTCGCGAAATTCGTTCACCGCGACGACGCCGTGGGCTGGCTTCAGCCCTTCGTCGCTCAGCACAGGTAGATATCGGGCTGTAGCAGGCATAATCTTACGATCTCGTTGGTGAATGATGGGACTTTAAGAGTCTATCCGCCAGAAGTCACGATACAGGCGAGTGAAAATGCCTTTTTCTGACCGTTGGTTGGGACAAAATGTACCATTTCGAGGTCGCATTATCGCGCTTAATTTTCTGTTCCCGAATAATTTTCACTCAATAGTACGACGAAGTGTTCACCACACGGCACAGCCATGCAATAGTTGACTACCCATGACTACTTCACCACCTATCCGCTTGAGCCTGCCAGTGACGGTGCTGCTCGAGCGCCGGATCATCAGTCGATCATTCTGGTCGATGCCATCCTGGTACCTGCATACCGTGGCCGTCGGCGAGAATGTGGCCATTGCAAGTTCGGGCACTGGTGCCGTTGCCGCGGCAGGACACACCGACAAGGGAGAACTTTTCGCCTGGTCAGGATTTCACGTCAACTTGTACAAGGATGCCTGTGAACGGTACTGGCACGCCCTGATTGGGGATAAACCCCTGGTCTACGTGGTCTGTCGGGATGCCGGTGCCGTGGCTGACGATGCCAGTGTCGACTCTGCGAGCATCGAACCGGTTATCGTCACCATTGACTACGACGAAGCCACAGCGTCCGCCGAAACCGATGAACTGGTGCTCAGTGGGCCGATCCCCGGCGAGCTGTATCACTATATGGAGAACTTCGTCCTGCAGCATTACCGGCCGAAGGCGTTCAAGAAGCGAAAGCGGCGCCGTTGGTCCGATGATGATCCGACCAATCGCAATGTCCGCTAGCGCGGACCTGGCCGGACATCATGGCCAATGGCGATGAGTTAGTGCATCGGCAGAAACTGGAAAAGCGCAATGACTGATCAAAAAAAATCACCGGGGTTTCTCAATCGCTGGTCAACTCGCAAGCGGGACACGATCCGGCAGTCCGCTGCGGATGCCGCAGCGGCAGGTCCACGGTCCGGAACGACACTGACGGACACGCCTGCCGCGCAAGAGAAGTCGTCGCACACCGCGCACTCTGGCAGTGAATCGCCGGTCACAAAGCAGAGCATCGCACAGGCAGCTGACCCCGTGCCCGCGGTGGAGGCGGCCCCCGTCGACCGCGATCCGGCCATTGACCACGTTGCAGGGAAATTACTGACGGACGAGGACATGCCAGCCATCGAGACACTCACCGCTGCCAGTGATATCAGCGGATTTTTCAGTGAAGGGGTCAGTGTCGCCCTGCGCAAGGCCGCCTTGCGCCATGTATTCCGGCAGCCCGTATTCAATGTACGTGACGGGCTGAATGACTACGATGGCGATTACACGGTATTCGAACCGCTGGGTGATACGATCACGGCCGACATGAAATTTCACTCTGCGCGTAAGGAGCGTGCCAGACTGGAAGCTGAACGAGAAGCCGAAGCCGAAGCCGAAGCCGAAGCCGAAGCCGAAGCCGAAGCCGAAGC